>DLAR01000011.1 GCA_002494015.1 Porphyromonadaceae bacterium UBA7042
CTTTATGCTTATCCCCACTGATTTCCTACTGAGCCTAAATTAAGCGTCTTTTCGACAACCTTATACGGTCCATAACTTCGCTGCATAAATCAGCAAGTTATGGACTTCTCTTTTTCCGACCTTAATTTCAACTCGGTTGTTATCGACAACTTCGCTATGCTTCCAAGCATAGAAAATCTGCCCGGCTTCGAGGCTCGCGCAGCATTTACCGTCAACTCGGCTACCGCGTTCCGCGAAGACGTGGATATTATGCCGACCATCGTAGACGATAGCCTTTCTTATAT
Source organism: Porphyromonadaceae bacterium UBA7042 (assembly GCA_002494015.1). Taxonomy (GTDB): domain Bacteria; phylum Bacteroidota; class Bacteroidia; order Bacteroidales; family Muribaculaceae; genus Duncaniella. Next base: position 285 of record DLAR01000011.1, read on the forward strand.
TCCTTGGAGCGGCGACAACCTTATGCCCTTCAAAATCATCGAGCACATCAAGAAGGACGACCCCCCGCCACTTGTCAGATGTTCAATGGCTTACCTGCTGTCGCGAACGGTTGTACCTACATACGGCTAAACGAAAGCGACTTTGTGGAGTGGCATGCATCGGTAATGAACATTCAGGAATTTTACGCAGACTCTCTCGGTCAGGAATTCTGCCGTGCCATATCCAACGCCCTCTTACCGTCCTTTGGACGCTTTGCATAAGCAAAGAATCCCGACATTATGCGCCGAAGCATTCAGTAGAAGTTGTAAGCTTATTTATTTTGGAATAGGACTTTCCGCCCTTCGCAAATACAAATCTGTCCCGGAAGCGGAGTTGAAAGAGGTCTACCGTATAGGTCGTAAATTACAGATTTATAATTATTGTCTATTGTTATCTCTTGCAATCCTGCTCCCGACATATCAGTTTCTATAAAATTACTGAAATCCTGCCAAACAGGTGAAGACTTATACAGCGACTTTGTACCGGTAGGTATGTATACGGGTATAGATTTTGAAACTCCTGTAAATGTGTCTATGCCGCAATGCGGAGGCATAGATGCCTCGCATCGGATTGATGAAAGAGCAAGACAATATAAAAAAGCTTCATCACCAATTTCAGTTATGGATCCGGGTAACGTTATTTCAGTAAGTTCGATACAGTTATTAAACAGCCCGGGAGGTAATGAAGTGATATCGGACGGCAACATAGCATACTTTAACATAAAGTTGGATGCGAACTGTTCTCCGTCCGCACTTAGTTGGCAATTCGACGGCAGGATAATGTCACTAAGTCTTGTATAGGAAAAGGCTTTGAATCCAATGTATTCGAGCGACTCTGGAAAGTTGATTTTAGATATTTCACAACTAAGGAAAGCAGCTGTTTCTATACTGCGCAATCCGTCAGGTAAGATGACTTCGGTTTCCCACATGAGGCAATTATGGAATGCCTGAGAACCTATTATTTCCAGTGATTCGGGTAGCTGCATTACGTCCGGAGAGTACTGCATGCAATCAGTAAAAGCACACTTATCAATTATTTTAACGGTTGATGGCCAATTAATTTCTTCAAGGAATGAATAAGCAAAAGCAAATTTGCCAATTTCCGTGACACCTTCAGGAAGAACAATCTTTTCCAGTTGGGTTGCAGTCACAATTCCTGTCACATGATCAGCCTGTTCGTAGTGAAAGAACGCATTATCTGGTATCTTGTCGCCCTCAATAGTAGTATTGCTGAGGTCAATAATTTTGAGTTTTCCATCATATGTTGCACGCCAAAGTGTGTTGAAATCCGTCTCGTTGATTTGACCTTCAATAGAAAGGGCCTCAACGGTGAGCAACTTATCTCCTAAGGCTGAAGCGAGCGTTCCTGCTTGCGTCAATATTATATTTTCAGCAGCAGACCCAAGGGCACCCACAAAAACAAGAATCAAAAATACAAAACCTTTCATATTGTTCAGCAGCTAATTGTAATTGCAAAGGTACAAAATCCGTCAACTTTCGGCATCGGAGTTTTTTTAATCTAACTGTGGCCTCCAAAAAGGAGATAGACACGCAGTTTTTCAGTCTTAATTAACTGATAACCAACGTGTCTATCTTGCGGAGTGACCGAGATTCGAACTCGGGATACGCTTTTGGCGTATACACGCTTTCCAGGCGTGCCTCTTCAGCCACTCGAGCACCACTCCTTGTTGCAATGGCTTTCTGTTTTGCGAGGACAAAGGTAATCGTTTTTTTTCAGTTATGCAAATCTTTTTTGATATTGTCCCAACTTTTTAGAGTATGTTTACTTTTGACTTATGTTAAGATTTATAGCAGATTTTCACGACCGTTTTTAGATTTTGAGAAAGAGTTATGGGGGTCCATAATGACTGAACAAAAGTTTAAAACCGGGCCGAAAAGGGCTGTAAAGATTTCATAAAGTTAAAAGCAAACACACTCTTAGACGCGAAAGACCCTACTGAAGACTCTACTTGTCGCAACGCTGCACTGACAGCATTTCATCGACTGTGAAATCTTCAAATGACCGGATTACTTTATGGCACAAGGGTGAAACTTTTTCAACAGGGTTTGTAGTCGCAAGACCGATAACGGCGGCCCCCGAACTCAATCCGGCCTGAAGTCCCTGAATAGAATCTTCAAATACAAAACAGTTTTCGGGCGCCACGCCTATTGCCCGGGCACCTGTCAGGTAGCCTTCGGGGTCAGGCTTGGATTTTTTGACTTGCGAACCGGTGACAAATGCCGAGAAGTAGTCTTTAAACTCGGGATGGGCAGCGAAAAGATACGACATCTTGACATCATCGCTGCTGGTCACAACCGCTGCCGGTATGCCGAATCGTTTCAGCTCTTTCAGGAAATCTTCCACCCCGGGAAACAGAGGATATCGCATCTGCTTTTCAAAGTCATGGATTTCCTGCACGACTGCATCGCGGTCCTCGGCACGAAAATAAGTAAGAATCTTAGTGAGAGTCGCACCCTTTATATTAGCTGCGAAATCGGGGTCGGGCACACCGTATTTTCGTCCGGTCTCGGCCCAGAACTTGCTGTATTCGCCCTCGCTGTCAATCAAAACCCCGTCAAGGTCAAAAAGCACACCCTTAGTTTTCATAATTTTATCGGTATTTAAATCAGATATTAAAAAATTACTTCCGGCAATCAGTATCGTCTCGTCACCTTTAACCGCTGATTTCGCAGCATTGAGTGCGAGCTGCAACGACGGGAATGTTTTCCCCGTTATGCCGTGTTCCGCAGCCAGCCGGGCGAGCCGCGACACGGGCATTCCCCGCTCCACCGACGGCCGGGTCATATATATTTCGGTATCGGGAATCGTTGCGACAGAATCAAGAATCGCCGAGACATCCTTGTCGTTGACAAACCCTATGATTAAATGATGCCGTCCCCCGGCCGACCGGAGCTGACGCGATATATACTGCCAGCCGCCCTCGTTGTGGCCTGTATCGCAAATCACACGGGGCGAGTCGCCGACTTTCATCCATCGGCCCATCAGACCTGTCTTTTCAACCACATGCGCCATCCCGTCGGCTACCGCCGAGTTGTCAACGCGGTCAAATTGCGTTGTCAGACAATCAAGTGCGGCAAGTATCGTCGCCGTGTTCCTGACCTGATATATCCCGGTGAGTTCACCGTGCAACCGGCCGTAGGGCGTAGAGGGATATTCGATATAATCGTCATGCATGACCGCCTCGACCGGCTGCGCAAATGTTATCGGCGCACCTACGGCGGCTGCTTTGTCGACAAACACCTGCCTGACATCCCCCTCGGCCTCTCCTATCACAACCGGCACCCCCGGCTTTATAATCCCGGCCTTTTCAGCCGCAATCTCAACGAGAGTATCGCCGAGAAATGCAGTGTGGTCCTTGGAGATATTGGTTATTACCGACAGGCACGGTGTAATGATATTGGTACTGTCGAGACGGCCGCCGAGACCGGTCTCAATCACAGCCACATCGACATGCATGGCCGCGAACCAGTCAAAAGCCATCGTCATCGTCAGTTCAAAGAACGACGGGTCGACATCAAGATTCAAATCGCGATAACGCGCAACGAAATCCACAACTGTCTCGCGGGGAATCATCTGGCCGTTGACGCGGATGCGCTCGCGGAAATCAAAAAGATGAGGCGACGTGTAAAGTCCAGTGCGATAACCGGCCGACTGGAGAATCGCGGCAAGAGTGTGGGCCGTCGACCCTTTGCCGTTAGTCCCGGCAATGTGGATTGTCGGATACTTGGCGTGGGGACAGCCGAATGCCATGTCAAGGGCATGAGCGGTGCCGAGTCCCGGCTTATAGGCACCCGCGCCGATGCGTTGAAACGCCGGATGGCGGGTGTAAAGATAATCAATTGTTTCTTCGTAATTCATCACTTCAATATATGAAATATCCGGCAAGTCCGGCAATGCATATAATCAGAATAGGATGCCACTTGATCCAGTAGACCATTACAAATGCGGCGGCACACAGAACTATGCTCCATATCACCTGATAGGTTGTCTCTCCGAAATTGGCCGCATTCATAAGCAGCAATGCCGCCGAGGCAATAAGGCCGACAACCACCGGACGCAGACCGGCAAATATGCCTTTGACAACGACACTGTCCTTGTGCCGATGGATGAGATGACTTGTATAAGCGACAAGGAGAAAAGAGGGAAGCACGACAACGAGCGTGCAGACGATGGAGCCGAGAATCCCCCACAACGGAGATGCGAAATCGGCCGAATATTGCGCCGGGGCGACATATCCTATATAGGTTGCCGAGTTGATTCCAATCGGACCGGGGGTCATCTGCGAGATTGCGACAATGTCGGTAAACATCTGCTCGGTAATCCATCCCGGCCCTACGATTTCGCGTTCAATCAGGGCGAGCATGGCATATCCGCCTCCGAAACCGAAAAGGCCAATCTTGAGATAGGACCAGATAAGACGAAGATATATCATAGCTTTTCATCCTCCTTTCTCATCTCTTTTTCAACGGCATGCAACGCTTTGACACGGCGGGAAAACCACAGCCACCCGAAGAATCCGCCTAATACTATATATATGATAGGATTGGAAACGACAGGCAGGCGCGACCATATCAGCAAAGCCACCACCACGGGGATTGCGATGGTCTTCCATCCGATTTTTGCAGCGCGGGCCGACGAGATGACAGGTGCGACAATCAAGGCCACCACGGCAGGACGGATTCCCTGAAACACCCTCGATAAAACTTCGTTGTTCTTAATCAGATCCGGGGTCAGAAAAATCGCGATGGCGAGTATTATCATAAACGACGGCAGTATCGTTCCGAGAGCTGCCGCCACACTTCCTTTCATGCCCTTCAGCCTGTCACCTACCGCTACCGAGATATTTACCGCAAGGATTCCGGGCAACGACTGCGCGACTGCGAGAAGGTCGAGGAAATCTTCACGTTCTATCCACTTGTGTTTGTCGACGATTTCTTTCTCGATAATGGAAATCATCGCCCAGCCGCCGCCAAATGTAAATGCGCCTATTTTAAAGAACGTCAAGAACAGTTGTGCGTATATATTGCTCATAATTCCTCTTTCAATTCGTCAAGATATTCCTTAATGCGGGCATGTCCGGCATCAGATACGGAAGATATTTCCTTATCGGTCAGCAACCCGAGCGAATACAGATAGGCGATGCGCGGATACTTGTCAACGTTGGGGACGTTGACATAGTCAGCCAGCAGGTGTTTCTGAAACAGATTGTTCATTTTCAGGACCCCGTTGTAAACATCCCTGTCACTCAGCTCGCCGCGCCTGCCCTCGATATACTCGACAAGGCGGTCGAGAAACGCGCCACACTCACGTTCGAGTGCCACATGCATCAGTCCGCGCACAACCCGTTTTTCCGTTTTACTGGGTTTTTGCATCAGACTTATGAATTTATAGCACCGACGAGGTCGTTTATATCGGCAACGTTGTGCCGTTCACAATAGTCATTGATATAGTCGACAATCTTTACCGTTACTGCGGGATCGACAAAGTTGGCGGTTCCCACCTCTATGGCCGTCGCGCCTGCAAGGATAAACTCCATCGCGTCTCGGCCGTTCATGATTCCGCCGAGGCCGATTACAGGGATTTTGACCGCTTTGGCGACCTGCCACACCATCCTCACGGCAACGGGGCGCACTGCCGGCCCCGACAGGCCGCCGGTAACGGTTGAAAGATGCGGGCGGCGGCGCTCCACGTCAATCGACATGCCGAGCATGGTGTTAATCAGAGAAACCGAGTCGGCGCCTTCGGCTTCTACCGCCTTGGCAATGTCGGCAATCGACGTTACATTGGGCGACAGCTTGACTATCATTGTCTTGGGATAGGCCGCGCGGACAGCCTTTGTCACCTCGGCCGCGCCCTGACATGTCGTTCCGAAAGCCATTCCGCCCTCCTTGACATTAGGGCAGGAAATATTCACCTCGATAGCATTCACCCGTTCAAGCGAGGCAAGACGGCGGGCAGTCTCGGCATAATCATCGACACATGCCCCCGAGACATTCACAATCAGTTCCGAGTCTATATCCTTTATGCGGGGATAAATATGCTCGATAAAGTAATCCACGCCCTTGTTCTGCAACCCGACAGCGTTGAGCATCCCCGAAGGGGTCTCGACCATGCGGGGATAGTCGTTGCCTTCGCGAGGATTGAGAGTAGTACCTTTTATAATGTAGCCGCCCAGACGCGACAAGTCAATGAACGGGGCATATTCTTCACCATAGCCGAATGTCCCCGACGCGGTCATCACCGGGTTTTTGATACTCAGACCGCCTCCTATATTCACACTAAGATTCACCATGTCAGTTGATTGATATTAAATACGGGGCCTTCGGTGCAGACACACACATTTCCCTTTACTGTTTTTTCCACACAACAGAGACATGCTCCAAGTCCGCAGGCCATCATGTTTTCGAGCGATACTTCACAATCGATATTGCGCTCTCGGGCAATAGCGGCAATAGCTTTCATCATCGGAGCCGGGCCACAGCAATAAATACGGTCTATTTTTTCAGCAAGGACCGGGTGGGCGGTAACAAGGCCCTTGATGCCGGCCGAACCATCCTCGGTACAGATGTGGACCTTGCCGATTCTCTCAAGCACATCAAGCTGCAACAGATCGGCCGCGCTGCGCGCCCCGATAAGATACTCGGGTTTCAGACCGGCTTTTTCGAGACAGCGTCCCAGATAAAGCAGAGGGGCGACCCCTACTCCGCCGCCGGCGAGCAACACTCTCGCCCCGGGGGCGACATCAAGTGAAAAACCGTTGCCAAGAGGGAACAGCAAGTTTACAACCGTCCCTTTGGGCATGTCGAGGAGTGCGCTCGAACCGCGTCCCGCACGGCGCACGAGCAAGCTCAACTTATCCCCGCTTTCAACATTATTGATCGATATGGGGCGACGCAGAAACACTCCGGGAGCCTCGACCGCGACTTGGACAAACTGTCCGGGTTTTATTTCGGGCAGAGGGAGGCCGTCGGCGGTAGCCAGTTTCAACAGGGAGTAATTGTCATTGAATCTGACATTTTCTTCAAGCAGAAAATCTTTAGTTTGCTTCATATTTTGGGAACGTGATATGATTCGACTGCAAAATTAGTGAAAATACCCGACATCCGCATTGTCATGACAATGAAATATACCATCGGTCGCCGGTCTTGAAAAATTTCGTCCTTCCCGATGTCACTTTTCGCCACTTTTCGCGTCTAAAGCTATATAAACAACAAAAATTTGCTAAATTTGCAAGTTGAAACGCAATGGAACAACACTTTTAATTCATTATAATAAATCATTCATGATGAAAAAAACATCCAAGTTTGCAGCGCTCTTTTTACTGCTTGCGCTGATGTTGATGCCCGGAATCGTGAAGGCTCAGGACCCGATGACGGCCCCGCTGCCCACCGACCCCGCCGTGCGCATCGGCAAACTCCCCAACGGATTGACCTATTACATCCGTCACAACGAGTATCCCAAAGGACAGGCCGATTTCTATATCGCCCAGAAAGTGGGATCGGCACTTGAAGAAGACCACCAGCGCGGTCTTGCCCACTTCCTCGAACACATGTGCTTCAACGGAACAACCCACTTCCCCGGCAACCAGCTGCGCGAGTGGCTTGAAACCGTCGGCGTGAAATTCGGCGCCAACCTCAACGCCTACACCAGCATTGACGAGACTGTCTACAACATCTCCAACGTGCCTATCGCCCGCACAAGCGTTCAGGACTCATGCCTTCTCATTCTCCATGACTGGGCCAACGACCTGACTCTCGACCCTGCCGAAATCGACAAGGAACGCGGCGTAATCCACGAGGAATGGCGACAGAGCAACGTGGGTCGCCAGCGCATTATGGAACGCATTCTCCCTGACATATACCCCGGCTCCAAGTATGGCTACCGCCTCCCCATCGGGACAATGGAAGTTGTCGACAATTTCCCCGCTCAGGCTCTCCGCGACTACTACGAGACTTGGTACCGCCCCGACCAGCAGGGCATCATCGTAGTAGGCGACATCGATGTTGACCGCATCGAAAACAAGATTAAAGAAATCTTCTCTGACATCGAAATGCCTGCCAACGCTCCCGAGCGCAAATATGACCCGGTTCCCGACCACAAAGGCACCCTCTACGGCCTCGGTTCCGACCCCGAGCAGCAGCACCTTATAGGGCAGCTCATGTTCCTGAGCGACGTTCTCCCCGCAGAATACCGCAACACGATGGCCTATTTTATCCAAGACTATCTTCAGGAGATGATTTCGTCGATGATCAACAACCGTCTCTCGGACCTCGCCAAGACCCCCGACGCTCCTTTTGCTCAGGCTTTCGTCTATTTCGGCGAATACATTGTCGCAAAAACCAAGGACGCATTCACTGTCGCAGCCGTGGCCAACGGACATGAAATCGAGCCCGCTCTCGCAGCCGCTTACCGCGAAGTACTCCGCGCTCAGCGTGGCGGATTCACCGCAAGCGAATATGAACGTGCCAAGAGCGAGCTGCTTTCCCGCGTGGAAAACATCTACAACAACCGCGAATCCCGTCAGACCGACAGCTATGTAAAGGAATATGTGCGCTCGTTTATCGACGGCGATCCCATCCCCGGAATCGAAACCGAATATCTGATCACCCAGCAGCTTGCATCGATGATTCCCCTTGAGGCAATCAACGAGACAATGAAGGAAGTCATCACCCCCGACAACCGTGTAGTTGTCGCTATGGGTCCTGAAAAAGAAGGATATGCCGCCCTCAGCAAGGACGCCATCGCGGCTGCCATCAGCGCTGTTGAAGCCGAGAAAATCGTTGCTTATGTCGACGAGGTAAAGAGCGAGCCTCTTATCCCCTCGCTGCCCGCCAAGGGTTCTATCGTGAGCACCAACGAGCTTAAACAATTCGGAGCCACCGAATGGATTCTTTCCAACGGCGCACGCGTAATCGTGAAACCCACCAAGTTCAAAGAGGACGAAATCCTGTTTAACGCATACGCTCCCGGCGGATATTCCGTTCTGCCCTCATCCTACGACAGCTCTATCCTGTTCATGGATGCCATTGCCAACGAAAACGGTCTCGGAACCTATACCCACTCTGACCTGACAAAATACCTTGCAGGCAAACAATGCAGCGTAACCGCTCAATTCGGCAACTATTCGCGTGACTTTGAAGGCATTTCCACCCCCAAGGACCTCCCGACATTCATGGAACTGCTCTACATGTCGTTTATCGACTTCAACTATGACGCGACCGAGTTTGCCGCCGCACAGCAGAAATACGCCACATTGCTGAAAAACCAAGCAAGCAATCCTCAGTTCCAGTTCTCAAAAGCTCTTTACAGCGCGCTGTTCAAATCGCCCCGTAAACGTCAGCTCACCCCCGAGGACATCGTTGCCGCGTCACGCGACCAGATCAACGAAATCGCAAAGAAGATGACCGCAAATGCAGCTGACTACACATTTGTATTTGTCGGAAACGTAGACCTCAAAAAGCTCAAACCGCTTGTTGAGCAATACATCGCGTCACTCCCCGGCGACACCAAGACTGCGGCAAAACCCGTCACCGACTTCAACCCCGCCCTCTATGTGACTCCCGGGACTGAAACCACAACAGTCACCACTCCGATGGCTACACCCCAGTCATTTGTATGCATCATGGAGACTGCCGACATGCCTTTCTCAATGAAAGACCGCCAGCTCTCTCAGGTGGCCGCTCACATTCTCACAAAACGCCTCATCAACACCGTGCGCGAAGACATGGGTGCCGTTTACTCTATCAACGCCTCGGGCGACATGTCCCGCCTCGGACCGGCCAACGCCATGCTTCAGTCAGCTTTCCCGATGAAACCCGAAATGAAGAAGGAGGTGCTCGATTTCATTGCCAATGAAATCAAAAACATGGAAACCGACGTTAAAGCCGAGGAACTCGCCCCCGTAAAAGAGTACATGGTCAAGAACTACACCGAAGGCCGCGAACTCAACGGCTCATGGCTCAGCGCCATCGGCGGCTACCTCATGAACGGCGTCAATACTATGGACGGAAACATCGAAATGATGAACTCGCTCACCATTGACGACGTGATGAACTACATGAAGAAGCTCAACGCCGCAGGCAACTACCGCGTCGTTGTCCTCGACCCCGCACCCGCTGCTGAATAACATCAGATTCCGCGACTATAAAAAATCAGCTCCCGAAAAAACGGGAGCTGATTTTTTTTATTGCTGTCCGATAAAAGTTAAAAACAAACTCTAAAAAGCGACATTATCGCATTACACCACCCCCTTTTCAAACCGTATCTTTGCAAAAAAAACACCGACAGCCATGACCACAACAAAAACTACCCCCTACCTTGTCTCGAACCGCGCCTACCGCATTATCCTGACCGAAATCATCGAGCGACTCACCACCGAGAATGTCACGCCCGAATGCTTTTACGCCACCATCACCTTTCTGACCGGCTACATGAAAACGGGAGAAACAGACAACGACTCACTATGCACTCTCCCCGCCGACGGCTACAGAATTTTCATGCTTTTCCGCGACCTGATTGACAAATCCATCCGGCGTTCCCGTTCCGCCCGCGCCGCAGCCGCCCGACGCAAGGAAAAAAGAGCGACTCCATCCCCGGAAAACGACACAAACGAAGACAAACCATTCCGGCCCGACCAATGGCCGCCCCAGTCAGCCGGGAAACCCGGCCCTATGGTCCGAGAACTGAATGAAATCTTTTTCGGGAACAACCCACGGCCCGCATGGTGACCGCGCCAACGCCTGCACCCGACATCCTTGTCACGGCATAGCGATTTACCGCGATAACCCAAGCTTCCAAAAAGAGTGCCTACCGGCCCGATTTAAGCCGACGGCCAATAGCCTTGTGGCGGAGTGCCGACTCCTTGTCACCCACGCGGGCATAAACCACAGCGAGCCTTTCATGGAGCCGATAGTTGTCAGGGACAATGTCAAGCGCGACAAGGTAACGGTCAAGGGCATTATACCAATCAGCCGTTTTTTCAAAAATCGCCCCCATGCGCATTATGGCATCAGGATTGCACCCGTCAGCATCGACTACCGCCTGATAAGCGGCAACAGCCTCGGCATCCTCGCCGAGCAATTCAAGAGCCTGCGCACGGCCAAGCAACGCCTTGACCATAGAGGGACAAAGAGCAAGAGCCTTGTCAAAATTGGCAATCGCAGCCTGCGGAATCTCATCCTGAATGCAGTCCTCCCCCAATGAGACATACTCAAGCGCCATATCCTCAAACCGCCTCTCGTCAGCTTCGAGACGAGACTCCAACTCCGCCACCCGCGATTTCAGCCGGTCGACAATCTGAAGTTTGCGACGGGCATAGCGCATCGCCACTTCGTTGTCAAGAATATTGCGCGACTGCAACCCTTCGACAAACAGATCAAACGCAGCGGAAATCTCGCCATCATCGGCGGCCGAGGCGGCCTGATGAAAACAATTGTCGGCATGGGCGTTGTCAAGCGCATCCTCTATAAGGGCCGGACTGTTGAACGACTTGCTGAACTGAACGACTGCAGGATTAACAAAAATATCACGCTCGGCAATAGTGGAACGCAGAGTCAGGCCTTCAAGACTGCGGCACCGCGAAAGCGCCACATAGGTCTGTCCCCCGACAAACGCGCCACGCCCTATGTCGATAACGACATTGTCAAATGTCAGCCCCTGACTCTTATGGACAGTCAGCGCCCAAGCCAGTTTCAACGGATACTGCGTAAAGCTGCCAAGCTCCTTTTCCACCACCTTGCGGGTCTTCTTATTGTATTCATAGCGGATGTTCCCCCACCGCTCGCGCTCGACAACAAACGTACCGCCGGTTTCGAGACGCACTTCAATCTTGTCGGCGGCAATGGATTCGACAAGCCCAAGAGTACCGTTAACCCACCTCTTGTCCCGGTCATTCTTGATAAAGACAACCTGAGCGCCCTCTTTGAGGGACAATTCCAGATCGGTCGGCAGCGCATTGAGCGGGAAATCGCCCGTTATCTCACCCGTAAAGACAAACAGCGGCTTCTTGATGCTTTCAAGACGCGACTCGTTGATGTGGTCAACCATGTCACGGCGGGTGGCAAGAGTCATTGTCATGCGCTCCTCGTCATGAGAATCAATATCGGCAGCAGGAACACACCGGGCGTTGAGAGCCATGATGTCGGCAGGAGTCGTTGTGGCGGTGCGGAGACGGTCGAGCAACGAAATGAACTCAGCCTGATTCTGCCGATAGACCTTGCGCAACTCTATCGGCACGATACCCACCTCCGAAAAAGCGCGGGCCGAGAAAAAATAAGGATTGGGGTAATATTGCCTGATTATGTCGCGGGTATCCCCCGTCACGACAGGCTCAAGCTGGAACACATCCCCGACAAGCAACAACTGCTTGCCTCCGAAAGGCTCCCGCCGGTTCCCCGTAAAATGGCACAGCAGCTTGTCTATAAAATCTATAATATCGGCCCTGACCATCGAAATCTCGTCTATTATAATCAAGTCGAGGGCTTTAAGCAGCTTGATAAACGTGCCCGAATATTTCATGCGCTCCGACAACTTGGAACGGGTAAAGTCCTCGTCATCGGGCAGAATGGGGCGCAACGGTATCTTGAAAAACGAATGGATGGTCTGACCGCCGGCATTGACGGCCGCAATTCCCGTAGGGGCAAGGACCACGCAGTTTTTACCTGTATTGGCCGTGATGTATCTGAGAAAGGTCGACTTGCCGGTCCCGGCCTTGCCAGTCAGGAATACACTCTGACGGGTATAATTCAGCAATTCCCAAGCCTTTTTAAACTCGGGATTATCGAGGTCGATTTCCTCGTCAGATTTCTTGTTTTTCTTAGCTTGTTTTTTCACGAGAATCAAAAAGAAAGCAGCAGGACTATAAGCCGGGTTATGTCATCGCCGTCACTTCCCTTGCCTCGAAACAGGAAGGGGTTGACGCGACGGTCAGTCATTTATCTACGCAGCGTTGTCACCAACGTGCTCCAGCAGCCTACCCCCCGGCAATGGACGAGCAGCCCTTAAATGCCGGTATACTTGGCCTTGCAACCCATAAGACGTGCGGCATCCCGCATTGCTGCGGAATCCGGTGAGCTCTTACCTCGCCTTTTCACCCTTACCCGAAGCGGCCAATGCCCCTCGGGCGGTCGTTTTCTGTCACGCTACTCTGCCGTCACCGACAGCTTTCCGTTAGAAAGTATGGTGCTCTGTGTTGCCCGGACTTTCCTCTCGCCGCTCTATACGTCGGCCAGCGACTGGACCGTCCTGCTGCTTGTGACCACAAAATTACAAAAATTATTTTGTTCCCAACCCTTTTACCTCTTTTTTATTAGCAAATCCGCTAAATTCAATCCACCGTTTCCACCGGGTCGGGGAGCACGGTGACACGGGTATCCTTGTTGACGAGAGACTTTACTTTCACGATTGACTCGTTGTGCATCCTCATGCAGCCGTGGGAGCGGCGACCGGGAACCGAATAAGGCGAATTGGTGCCGTGAATCCCTATCCCCCAGAACCGAGGCGTGTACAACGATATGAAAAACGGGCCGTAACACTTGTCCTGCGTGTCTTTGTAAGTCCAGTCGGTCGAATTGTAGACCCCGACGATTTTAAACCGGCCCTCGGGCGTGCGCCAGTCGTCGGCAGCACGCTTCTGCCCTCTTTTCAACGAGGCGCACACAGGGTAATGGGCAAGCGTATCGCCAAAGACATTTAATATATAAAGCCTCATGCGCGGCTTGTCAACGACAATGTCCTTGGGGATGCTCATCCGCCCCGGTATCGACGAATACCCACAGTCGATTCTTTCCCAATCCTCATCCTCGTGATCGGGGAGCAAAGGAACACTTGTTTTTTTATAGGACACGATGGCCTCCTCCAGCCCCCGGGGAAAACCGGCTTCTCCGTCGGCCGCCCAAAGCGGTGCGTGCACGAGAAACAACGCGAACAATATGCCTGACACTTTTTTTATCACGGCACAAAGTTATATCATTTTGAGCAATATGTCAACGCATACGCCCCATTTTTACAACCACCCGCAAAAAACCGGCCAAAATATTGATTGAACCACAAAAAATCATTACCTTTGCACGCAATAAATTTATTAGCCAAATCACTTATGTCATTTATTGCAGATCGAGTAAAAATGGACGGACTGACATTTGACGATGTCCTCCTTATTCCGGCTTATTCCGAAGTTCTTCCCCGTGACGTAAATCTCACCACCCGTTTTTCACGCAACATCACCCTCAACGTGCCCCTCGTGTCAGCCGCGATGGACACCGTTACCGAGGCCGCTATGGCCATTGCCATAGCCCGTGAAGGCGGCATAGGCGTTATCCACAAAAACATGACCATCGCCGAGCAGTCCCGTCAGGTCCATGCAGTGAAACGCGCTGAAAACGGCATGATCTATGACCCTGTGACCATACGCCGCGGCAGCACAGTGGCCGACGCACTCAAAATGATGGAAGAATACCACATCGGCGGCATCCCCGTGGTAGATGACGACCGCAAGCTCGTCGGCATTGTGACCAATCGCGACCTGCGTTTTGAACGCGACCCGCACCGCGCCATCGACGAGGTGATGACATCTGAAGGACTCGTGACCACCAACCAGTCGACCAACCTTGAAGAAGCCGCGCAGATCCTGCAACAGCACAAGATTGAAAAACTCCCTGTCGTCGACAGCGAGGGACACCTTGTGGGGCTTGTGACATATAAAGACATAACCAAGGCCAAAGACAAGCCTTTCGCATGCAAGGACTCCCTCGGCCGCCTCCGTGTCGCCGCCGGAGTAGGCGTGACCGCCGACTCAATGGAGCGTGTCGACGCGCTTGTCGAGGCCGGAGTTGACGCAATTGTGATTGACACGGCCCACGGCCATTCCAAAGGAGTGGTAGGCATATTGCGCGCCGTCAAAGCAAAATATCCGCATATCGATGTCGTGGTAGGCAATATCGCCACCGGCGATGCAGCCCGCTACCTTGTCGAGAACGGCGCCGACGGCGTGAAGGTAGGCATCGGCCCCGGCTCAATCTGCACAACCCGCGTGATTGCAGGAGTGGGTGTTCCGCAGCTAAGCGCGGTTTACGACGTCGCCCTCGCCCTCAAGGGTACGGGAGTGCCCCTGATTGCCGACGGCGGCATCCGCTATTCGGGCGACATTGTCAAGGCCCTCGCTGCCGGCGCCTACAGCGTAATGCTTGGCGGCATGCTGGCCGGCGTTGAAGAATCACCCGGCGACACCATCATTTTCAACGGAAGAAAATATAAGTCATATCGCGGAATGGGGTCACTCGAAGCAATGGAAAAAGGCTCGAAAGACCGCTATTTCCAAGCCGGAGAAACCGACACCAAGAAACTCGTTCCCGAAGGCATCGCCGCCCGTGTCCCCTATAAAGGCTTGCTCTACGAGGTGGTTTACCAGATGCTCGGCGGCCTCCGTGCAGGCATGGGCTATTGCGGCGCACCCGACATCGAGCAGCTCCACACCGCCAAGTTCACCCGCATCACCAATGCAGGCATTGCCGAAAGCCATCCCCACGACGTGGCCATCACAAGCGAGGCACCCAACTACAGCTCGTCGGCAAGATAACCCTGCCTCCATGATGGTGATACAATAAATTCACCGTTAACAGCGTTAAATAAAAAGTGTCCCCGATTCAAAATCCAAATTTCGGGGCACTTTTTTGAATTTATCACCCTTATCAATGAAAAAGAAATTCATCCCGGCACTTCTTGTGGGATTTGCGATTCTCACCGCCGCCGCTGCCAAGAAAAATGACCCTGTCCTGATGACTGTCAACGGTAAAGACGTGCATCAGAGCGAGTTTGAATACCTTTATAATAAAAACAACCGTCAGCAGATGCAGCCTCAGGGCATTGACGAATATGTCGACATGTTTGTCACCTACAAGTTAAAGGTTGCCGATGCCGAAGCTGCCGGAATAGACACCACCGCCGCATTCAGGAAAGAATTTGAGGGTTACTGCTCGGAACTTGCCCGCCCCTACATGCGCGACTCGCTCGTCGAGAACCGCCTTGTTCAGGAGGCTTACGACCGCATGGACCGCATGGTTGACGTGAGCCACATAATGCTGCCTGTCGGGACGACCCATCAGGAGCGCCTCGACAACAAAGCGCGCCTTGACTCGATCAGAACCGCCATCCTGAACGGCGCCGACTTTGCCGAGATGGCCAAGAAATTTTCATCAGACCGTTCTGCCGTGCGCAACGGAGGCCACATGGGGTACATTTATGCCAACATGTACCCCTACCCTTTTGAACTCGCGGCATTCTCAACCCCGGTCGGTCAGATTTCAGAGGTAATCGACGATGCGCCATACGGTTATCACATCGTCAAAGTCAACGGTGAAAAGCCCAACCCCGGGTCGGTACACGCCCGCCACATCCTCAAGCTCACCCGCGACCTGAGTCCCGAACAGGCTCAGGCAAAGAAAGTCCAGATAGACTCGATTTACAGCATTCTCGCATCGGGTAACGCCGACTTTGAATCTATCGCCCGTGCCGAGAGCGAAGACCCCGGATCGGCGCGTAACGGCGGCGACCTCGGCTTTTTCGGTATGGGACAAATGGTTCCCGAATTTGAGGAAGTCGCTTTCTCGCTCAGCGACGGAGAGATTTCCAAGCCATTCGCCTCGCCATTCGGCTACCACATTGTACAGGTAATCGAGCATAAGGGCATTGGGACCCTCGACGAGGAACGCCCGAAGATTTTGAAAGCCATCGGCCGCGATGCCCGTGCCAACTATCCCGAGACCGAGCGCCTCAACCAGTTGAAAAAAGACTATCATGCCGTCATCCTTCCCAAAGGACTCGACCATGTCAAGTCAGTACTGACAACGGCAGCCGACACTGAATCAGGATTCTCACTCCTTGACACCGACAAGACGGTTGTCGCATCCATCGGTGACCGCAAGTTTACCGCATCTGACGTGATGGCCTCGATGAAACCCAACGTGCGCAAAAGCGCCGGCGACAGCTATACGGCATTCTACGACGCGGTGGGGCAGCTTCTCAACGACAAGACACTTGACTATGCCCGTGAGCGGCTCATCGTCGACCAGCCAGACTACCGCAACCTCGTCAACGAATATCGCGACGGGATTCTTCTTTTCGAGATCAGCAACCGCAACGTGTGGGACCGCTCTACCCGCGACACAGAGGGCCTTGAAGAATTTTTCCGAGCCAATCGCGACAACTACAAGTGGGATGCCCCGAAATACAAAGGATACATCGTGTTCGCGACCAATGACTCCGTTGCAGGAGCCGCCCACCGGTACCTTGCCTCCCATGAAATCGAGAAAGACTCTCTTGTCAAGACGCTGCGCAAAGAATTTGGCCGCACGGTGAAAATCGAGCGCGTAATCGCGGCAAAGGGCGACAACGCTATCGTTGACAACGTAGCTTTTAACGGAGAAAAAGCCTCGGCGCCCGGCAACTGGAAAGCGTGGTTCGGCTACAAGGGCCGCATTATTGACGCCCCCGAGGAAGCCGCCGACGTGAGAGGCGCGGTCAGTGCCGATTTTCAACAAGAACTTGAACGCCGCTGGATCGAGCGCCTGCACAAGAAGTATCCTGTTAAAATCAACAAGAAAGCCATCAAGAAATTAAAGAAATAATAGACCCATCAGTGAAAGCCAAATCAATTACAACACTCGCCGGCCTCGTTATCCTTGGGGCGGCCTACGTCACAGCAGCCACAGACAATGTCGCTGAAGAAGTGGCATGGGTGGTCGGAGACCAACCCATCTGGAAATCGGAAATAGAGGAGGCATATCAGCAGATGCTCTATGAACGCGTCCCCGTCAATGGCGACCCTTACTGCATCATACCCGAGCAGCTCGCGATTGAAAAGCTGTACCTTCATCAGGCCGACATAGACACCGTAGAGGTTTCGGACAACATGGTGATGTCTCAGGTTGATGCCATGCTGAATTACTATATCGCCAATCTCGGCTCAAAGGAGAAAGTCGAGCAGGTGTTCCACAAATCGCTTCCCGCGTTACGGGAACAGCAGATAGAGGCCGTAAAAAACAGAATGCGCGTAACACAAGTGCAGCAGAACCTGACAAGCAAAATAAAAATCACCCCCGCCGACGTGAGACGCTATTTCGACCAGCTGCCTAAAGACAGCATCCCCTACGTTCCCACTCAGGTCGAAGTGCAGATTCTGACCCTGCGGCCCTCGATTCCGCGTCAGGAAATTGAAGACGTGAAGGCACGGCTCCGTGATTACAGCGACCGCATTACGCGCGGCGAAAGCGATTTTTCGACACTGGCCATTCTGTACAGCCAAGACCCTGAAAGCGCAAGCCGCGGCGGCGAAATGGACTTTGCAGGCCGCGCCCAGTTCGTCCCCGAATTTTCAGCCGCCGCCTTTAACCTCAACGACCCGAAAAAGGTTTCCAAGATTGTAGAGACCGAATACGGATTCCACATCATCCAGCTTATCGAAAAACGCGGCGAGCGCATCAAAGTGCGCCACATTCTGTTGAAACCGCGAGTATCAGACAAAGACCTCACCGACGCTGTCAACCGTCTTGACTCGATAAAGGCCGACATGGTATCTGAAAAATTCACATTTGGGGAAGCAGTCGCCGCCCTGTCACAAGACAAAGACACCCGCAACAACCGAGGCGTGATGGTCAACGATGAAACCGGCACCGTGAGGTTTGAAATGTCACAGCTTCCCCAAGAAGTGGCCAAGGTGGTTAATTCAATGGAACCGGGTGAGATTTCCGACGCGTTTGTCATGACTGACCCCAAACTCCACCGCGAAGTTGTCGCAATCGTCAAGCTCTCTGACCGCATCCCGGCTCACCGCGCCAATCTGTCGGAAGATTACCAGCTGATCAAAAACATGTATGAGAACTCGCGACAGAATGCGATTCTCGCATCATGGCTCGATAAAAAGATTCAAGACACCTATATCCGCATCGAGGACGGATGGCGCAACTGCGAATTCCGCCACAAGGGATGGATTAAAGAAAACGCACCTCTAACGAAGTAACTAACCTGATGTGATTTCAATGCACTCAAAAGGTTCACCGATACCCGCCGTGGCCGACAGTCTGAATCTGTCGGCCTTCGGTTCTTTTTCCCGATGGCTGAAAAGGCGCCGCTCGGCACTGTGTGCCATCACGATTGCCGCCATCGTCTCTCTCCCCGCAATGTTGGCACAAACACCCAAAGTCACTCAGCCGCAAGCACCCAAACCACCGGTCATCAGGCCCACGGTTCCCGATGCAAACCCCCACGAGCCCGGGAAAGTCATCCTTGTCCACGCCGACGCGCTGAAACATGACGCGCTGCGCGACACAGACAACGTGCAGATTCTCGTCGGCAACGTGCAGTTCCGGAAAGGCGACATGTTCATGTTTTGCGACAGTGCCCGTTTCAACGAGGTTTCCAACTCGCTCGACGCGTTCAACAACGTCCACATGGAGCAAGGCGACACCCTGTTTGTCTATGGCGACGAATTGTATTACAACGGTCAGGAGGAGATTGCCGAACTGCGGGCTCATCCGGGGAAAGTGGTAAAACTCATCAACCGGGACGTGAGGCTGGAGACAGACGTTTTTTTCTACGACATGTATGAGGACGTGGGATATTACATGACCGGCGGCATGCTCACAGACAAGACCAACAATCTGAAATCCCTTCAGGGATATTATTATCCCGCTACAAAGGATGCGTTTTTTTATCTGAATGTCCGGCTCACCGGGCCGCGTGACAATGACACCTTGCGCATGTTCACCGACTCACTGACCTATAATACCGAGAGCGGCATCGCCCGCCTGTTATGCCCCACCCTGATTGTCAACAAGGACGGGGAAATCCGCTCGTCAAGCGGCTATTATGACACTCGCACAAGCATCGCCGACCTTTATAACCGCTCGGAGGTGAAGACTCGCCGTGGAAACACCCTTATCGGGGACACGCTGTTTTATGACCGCAATGCCGGTTACGGTGAAGCCTTCGGCAACATGATCCTGACCGACTCAGCCCGCCAGTCGTCACTATCGGGCGATTATGGATTCTACAACGAGTTGACCGACAGCTCGTTTGTCACAGGAAACGCCTTGGCTATGGAGTATTCGTCGGCGGATACCCTTTATCTCCACGGCGACACCATCAACGCCTATGCCCTCCCCGACTCGTCGCGCGTGACCAACGCTTTCCGACGGGTGCGTTTCTTCCGCAACGACATTCAGGGACTCTGCGACTCAATGAGCATCGTTGAACGGGATTCGATTCTATACATGTATGACCACCCCATTATCTGGAACGGCGAGCGGCAGATTGCCGGAAACGTAGTCTATGTCCACTTCACCGACTCCACGGCCGACTGGGCACGTCTCCCCGAAACCGGCATGGTGGCCGAGCATATCGCCGAAGACTGCTATAACCAGATAACCGGCAGCGACATGACGGCATGGCTCAACGACACTACGCTGCACCGCGTGTATGCCGAGGGAAATGTGCAGCTCATCATGTTCCCGATGGAAAATGACTCGACCTACAACAAGTTTGCATTTGTCGAGAGCAGCTACCTTGACGCCGGGTTCAACGAGGGGCAGATGGAAAAGGTGAAAATGTGGCCTGAGACAACCGGCAAGGTCACCCCACTCTATCTGGCCAAACGCTCGGCCTATTACCTACCCAAGTTCCGATGGTATGAAGCGCTGCGCCCCTTGGCACCCGACGATATTTTCGAATATCCCGAGCAGATGGCCGACCTGATGAGCTCGACACTGCTGGGCGTGCCCAAACCGGAGTCCAAGAAAGTCAGGGGAACAGCGACAGGGAAGCCCCGTCCGCAGGTTCCGCAGATTCCCGAGTCGGCGCCGCAGACCATATCATTGCCTGACTCACTCAGTCTTGACACTGTACCTGTTTACAACGACACGATACCCAATTATGGCGAGCCCCAACAGTTTGGACGGCCCGGGTTTGAGCCTGAAGGAGATGACAATCCCGAAACGCCGGCCGACATCCCGGCTGACAATCCTGTCGAGGAACCCGCCACTCTCCCATCGACCGAAGAAAACGAAGAAAACGACACTGAAAACAACCTGTAATGAGCGATATAATCAGATTACTCCCCGACTCGGTTGCCAATCAGATTGCAGCCGGCGAGGTTATTCAGCGACCGGCATCGGTAATCAAGGAGCTTGTCGAGAACTCCATTGATGCGGGAGCTAAAAATATCACGATAGTGCTCAAAGATGCCGGAAAGACTCTGATTCAGGTCATCGACAACGGCTCGGGAATGAGCGATACCGACGCACGTCTTGCGTTTGAGCGTCACGCCACGTCTAAAATCACCACTGCGAGCGACCTTTTTTCGCTTCACACGATGGGATTCCGCGGCGAAGCACTTCCGTCGATTGCCTCTATCGCACAGGTCGACTTGCGCACGATGCTCAAGGATGAGCCAATCGGGACCCGCATTCTGATTTCCGGTTCAAAATTTGAGAGCCAGTCGCCCGAGGCATGTGTCCCGGGGACCAATCTGATGGTCAAGAATCTTTTCTTCAATTATCCTGCCCGCCGCAAATTTCTCAAAAAAGACAGCGTTGAGATGAGCAACATCATGAAAGAGTTCGAGCGTCTCGCACTTGTCAACACCACGGTCGATTTCACGCTCATTCACAACGACATCACCCTCCACTCGCTGCGCCGCGCATCGATGAAACAGCGCATCGTAGACCTTTTCGGCAAATCCCTTGACCGGCAGATCATACCGATTGAGACCGACACATCGATTGTGCGTGTGTCGGGTTTTATAGGACTTCCCGAGAACGCCCGTCGCCGCAACCCCCTGCAATACTTTATGGTAAACGGGCGCAACATGCGTCACCCTTATTTCCATAAAGCCGTCCTGCAATGTTACGAGCAACTGATTGCTCCTGACATGCAACCCAACTATTTTATCAATCTCGCGGTGGATCCCGAGTCGATTGATGTCAACATCCATCCGACAAAGAACGAAATCAAGTTTGAGAACGAGCAGGCCATCTGGCAGATTCTGACCGCTACGATAAAAGAATCGCTCGGGCGATTCAACGCGGTTCCCGGGATTGACTTTGACGCAGTGGACGTGCCCGACATACCCGTGTTCAACCCCGACGAAAACGCGTCCCACAACATCGAGCTCGACCCTGACTACAACCCGTTTGCGATGACCGACACCCCGGTCGCACCCTCGGGCCGAATCGAGTCCCGGTTATCATCGGGAAATTCAGGCCGTTACCGCAGCGCGCTGAACGAGGCGACACAAGACTGGGAAAAACTGTATGATGATTTCACCCGCAAGCGCGACAGTTCCTATTCAGAAACCATCGGCAGCTCAATCAATGCCATGAACAATGCCGACCGCGTTTCCCTGCCCTCGGCCGCCGATACTTCCGAGAATGCCCTTACGCTGAACGTCGAGGCGCACAATGCGGGCGCGATGCAAGTAAAAAACGCTTACATACTCACACCGTCCCACGACGGTGTCATGATAGTGGACCAGCACCGCGCCCATGTCAGAATCCTCTATGACCGCTATATCGAGATGTCCCATCTCAATGCTTTTGCGGCGCAGCGGTGCATGTTCCCTGAGATTTTACAACTCTCGCCGGCGCAAAACGCCGTCATGACCGCAATTATCGACGAGCTGACGACACTTGGCTTTGACCTCGCGTCGCTCGGCGACAATTCGTGGAGCATAAACGGGTATCCGGCAGTACTTGCCGATGCCAATGTGCGCGAGATATTGCTGGGAATGGTGGAAAATGTCACGGAAACCGGCGAAGACCTTGACGCGGGACTGCGTGACCGCATAGCCCTGTCAATGGCGCGCGGCGCGGCCATCAAGCGCGGACGCGCTCTGACTACAGACGAAATGGACATGATTCTCAGCGACTTATTCAAACTGTCGTCGCCCGCGCGAACTCCAGACGGGCACACAGTGTTTACCATTGTGACAATTGACGAAATCGCAAAAATGCTTAATTAGGATGACGTTCACACGCTTGTTTCTTTTTATCCTGCTTCTATTTCCGACAGTCGTTTCGGCACAAGAGAATGCCGATTCATCGGCCTTGCGTCGTGTCGTGTCGTTTCTGACATGCAGCGAGGGTCCCGAGATATACGAGCTGGAGGGACACACCGCCATCCGGGTAGTTGACCCTGTCAATGGAACGGATTATGTGGTGAACTGGGGCATCTTTGACTTTGCCGCGCCTAATTTTGTTTACCGATTCGTAAAAGGAGAGACCGACTACATGTCGGGGACGGCCCCGACCCGGTATTTTCTCTCCCAGTATGCCCGCCAAGGCCGTACCGTGACGGAACAACGGCTTAGACTCACGCCCGGCCAGACCGACACGCTAATAGCGATGATGGACGACTGCGTGCGCCCTGAAAACCGCGTGTACCGTTACAACTATTTATATGACAACTGCTCCACCCGGGCCTTGTCATTTGTTGAAAAAGCAATCGGGGACACTCTCGCGCTCGCGCAAAGTTCTCTCCCGCCCGGCACTGACACGTTCCGCAAGGTAATGGCCCGGTTCCACACTAATTATCCGTGGTACCAATTCGGCATCGACCTCGCCCTCGGGAGCGGGATTGACAAGCGGCTGACCCATCGGGAATTATCGTTTGCCCCGGTGGCCTTGTGCGAAATGCTTGAAAATGCGACCGATGGTTCAGGGGACAAAATCGTGTCCTCGACTGAGTATCTCATCGACAATCATAATTCAAGTCCTGTCGAAGGCCCCACTCCGTGGTATGCGACCCCGCTTGCGACCGCTTTGTACATACTGACAGTATCGGCGGCACTGACATTCCGGGATATTCGCCGCCACCGCTTGTCGCGATGGTTTGACACCATGCTCTTTTCAGTTTTTGGACTGGCGGGGTGTGTTGTCGCTTTCCTTGTCTTTGTCTCGGTTCACGAGGCCACGTCCCCCAACCTGCTGCTGCTGTGGCTTAACCCCTTGTGTTTTCTTCCCGCAATCCTGACGTGGGTAAAAAGGGGGAAAGACTTGTTATTGTGGTATCATTTTCTTAACTTTGCAACTTTAATTGTGCTGGTGAACCTTTTGATTTTCGGTGTGCAGTCCCCTAACACGGCGTTCTACCCGCTTATTGCAGCCGACCTTCTGCGTTCATTAGCAAATATTTGTGTAACGATATGGTCAAAAAGACATCGCCGATAACCGCCCGCATCGCCTGTGCCATCGTTGCCTCGATGGTATCGATAGGCCTTACTGCCGCGACAACGGCCCCGGGACATCTGTCCAAGAGGCCCACGCTCGTAGTAGGGATATTTGTCGAGGGTCTTCAAGGCGACTATCTTGACCTGCTGCGCGACTGTTTTGGCAACGACGGGTTCAAACGCCTCATGGACAAGGGCGTGACTATCGAGAATGTCGATTTCGGTCCGGGAATCGATGCCACGGCAGCCACGGCAATGCTTATCTCGGGCGCGGCCCCGTCGGTCAACGGCATTCCTGCCGCCCGCGTTTACAACGTTGAAAAAAAGATTGACCATCCCATCCTGCTCAACCCGGCCAATATCGGGAATTTTACCGACGCGACCTATACGCCTGACCCGATTCTTGTCTCCACACTGAGCGACGAGGTCAGAATAGCCGACGGCGGACTCGGGGCGGTTCATGCCATCGCTCCTGACGCGCAGATGGCCATCATTCTTGCCGGACATGCCGGAAACAGCGCATTCTGGATAAATGATGTGACCGGCAAGTGGTCGACATCGACATTTTACCGAGACACGCCCCAAGCAGTGTCCAAGCGCAATCACATCAACACTCTCCCCAACCGTCTTGACACCCTCGGATGGATGCCGTCGATTCCGCTCGACCGTTATCCTGACCTTCCCGAATACAAAAAAATATACCCATTCCGTCATTCATTCCCGTCCAAAGACCCCAACAGGTACCGCGCGTTCAAGGTTTCGGCTCCCGCCAACCGCGAGGTGACCTCGATGGCGGCCGATTATATCTCGATGATGGGACTCGGCACGCGCGACGTGACCGACATGCTCAATCTCAGCTACACGGTCGCGCCCTACCCCTACGGACGCGATGCCGACACCCGGATTGAGACAATGGACGCCTATCTGCGCCTAGATGCCGACCTTGCCAACCTGTTCAAGGCTATCGAGAGCGGCCCGGGAATGGAAAACACCCTTGTATTCGTAGCCGGAACCCCCATCCCGACTGACAGCAAGCGCGAGGAAGACCGCTGGCACATACCCTACGGCACATTCTCGCCACGCCGCGCCATCTCGCTGCTCAACATGTATCTGATTGCCCTGCACGGCAACGGGGACTATGTGACCGGGTTCCATAACGGCTATCTCTACCTCAACAACACCCTTCTGAAAGACCGCGACCTCGATCAGGCAGCCATTCGTGCCGAGGCCGCTAAATTTCTAACCCGCATGAGCGGCGTGTCACAGGTGTTTACCATTGACGACATCCTGTCGAGCCGAGCCGGCGACAACGGGTATGCCTTGCGCCGCAACACCTCCCTCAATCATGCCGGAGACCTGCTCATTCTCGTCAATCCGGGATGGGAAATCACCGACCGTGAAGACGACGACGAGGCAGACCAGACGAGAGGCCCGGTCGTGCGCAACGTGATTACAACCTCTCCCGTATATATCCTATCCCCTTCGGTCGATGCCCGCACCATCGACACCCCTGTCGATGCCCGCTCAATCGCCCCGACAGTCGCCCGCTTGCTGCGCATCCGTTCTCCCAATGCAGCATCGGTAGCCCCGCTGAGGCTCAAATAACGATATTTTTCTCCTTTCTCCATTGTGATTATACATCAAATTACGAAAAAAATAAAATCAACATAAATCAATGTCATTTCTATCATTTCTAACCAAGGTATTTGGTGACAAGTCGACCCGTGACTTGAAAGAAATCGAACCCATCGTGAAAAAAATCGAGGCCGAAGGGCCTGCGATGAAGGCGCTTTCCAATGATGAGCTGCGTCAACGCATCACCGATGTCCGCACCTCAATCAAGGAGGCTGTTTCTCCCTACGAAACCGAAATCGCCGAGCTGAAAGTCAAGGTTGAAGAACTCCCCTTTGACGAGCGTCAGCCACTGTGGGACAAAATCGACCAGAACGAGAAAAAAATCCTTGACACAATCGAGAATCTTCTCAATGAAAATCTCCCCATAGTATTTGCAGCCGTGCGCGAGACCGCTGCCCGTTTTGCCGCCAATGAGACCATCGAAGTCACCGCGACCCAGATGGACCGCGACTTGGCCGCAGCCGGCAAGGACTTCGTATCAATTGACGGCGACAAAGCGATTTACCGTAACCACTGGATGGCCGGCGGTAATGAAATAAAGTGGGATATGGTTCACTACCGCGTCCAGCTTATCGGCGGTATTGTGCTGCATCAAGGCAAAATCGCCGAAATGGCGACAGGTGAAGGCAAGACCCTCGTTGCCACACTCCCTGTATTCCTCCGCTCCCTCTCGGGCCGCGGCGTGCATGTCGTGACCGTCAACGACTATCTTTCAAAACGAGACTCGGAATGGATGGGGCCCCTCTACATGTTCCACGGTTCAAGCGTTGACTGCATCGACAAGCACCAGCCCAACACCCCTCAACGCCGTGCCGCCTACAACTGTGACATCACTTTCGGCACCAACAACGAATTTGGTTTCGACTACCTGCGTGACAACATGGCCATGTCGCCGGGCGACATGGTTCAGCGCAAGCACTATTACGCTATCGTCGACGAGGTCGACTCGGTGCTTATCGACGATGCCCGTACCCCCCTCATTATCTCAGGCCCTGTTCCGAAGGGAGACGACCAGCTTTTTGACCAGTACCGATTCAATGTCGAGAAGGTTGTCGAGGCCCAGCGTCGTCTCGTGACCAAGATTCTCGCCGAGGCTAAGACCAAACTCGCGAGCGACGACAAAGAGACCAAAAAGGAAGGCGCGCTGCTGCTTTTCCGCGCCTACAAAGGCTTGCCCAAGAACGGCGCGCTCATCAAGTTCCTCTCGCAGGATGGCATGAAGAACACCCTTCTTGAGACCGAGGGTTATTATCTTCAGGACAACTCGCGCGAGATGCCTGTCGTCACCGACCCCCTCTACTTTGTCATCGACGAAAAAAACCGCAGCGTGGAGTTGACCGACAAGGGTATCGACGAGCTGACCGGCAAGAGCGACGACCCGAATTTCTTCGTTCTTCCCGACATAGCGTCACAGCTTTCCGAGGCTGAGACAATCGCCGATGTCGCCGAGCGACAGAACCGCAAGGACGAGCTCATGCAGGACTATGCCGTGAAAGCCGAGCGTGTCCACACCGTCACCCAGCTTCTCAAAGCCTACACATTGTTTGAAAAGGATGTGGAATATGTCATCGACGACGGAAAAATCAAAATTGTCGACGAGCAGACAGGCCGTATCATGGAGGGCCGACGTTACAGCGACGGCCTGCATCAGGCAATCGAGGCCAAGGAAGGAGTCAAAGTCGAGGCCGCCACTCAGACGTTTGCCACCATAACCTTGCAGAACTACTTCCGCATGTATCACAAACTGGCCGGTATGACAGGTACAGCCGAGACCGAGGCTGGTGAATTGTGGGACATCTATAAACTTGACGTGGTGACGATTCCCACCAACAAGCCGGTGGCCCGTATTGACATGAACGACCGTGTCTACAAGACCAAGAAAGAGAAATATGCGGCTGTCATCGAGGAAATCCAAGACCTTGTCAAGGCCGGGCGCCCCGTCCTTGTCGGAACCACGTCGGTAGAGATTTCAGAGCTTCTCAGCCGTATGCTCACCATGCGCCATATCCCCCACAACGTCCTCAATGCCAAGCTGCACCAGAAAGAGGCCGAGATTGTTGCCCATGCGGGTAAAAAGGGTATGGTGACAATCGCCACCAACATGGCAGGCCGCGGTACCGACATCAAGCTCACCCCCGAGGTGAAAGAGGCCGGAGGTCTCGCCATCATCGGTACCGAACGCCACGAGTCACGCCGTGTCGACCGTCAGTTGCGCGGTCGTGCGGGCCGTCAGGGCGACCCGGGCTCGTCGGTGTTCTATGTGTCGTTTGAGGACCAGCTCATGCGTCTTTTTGCCACCGACCGCGTCATGAAGATGCTTGACACCCTCGGACTTGAAGAAGGCGAGCGCATCGAAAGCGGAATGGTGACCAAGGCAATCGGAAACGCGCAGAAACGTGTCGAGGAAAACAATTTCGGCATCCGCAAGCGTCTTCTCGAATATGACGACGTGATGAACAAACAGCGTACCTACATCTATAACCGACGCCACCACGCACTTCTCGGCGAGCGCATCGGCATCGATATTGCCAACATGATGTGGGATGTTATCGAAAACTTTGTCAACAACTACGGCCCTGCCGACTATGACGACCTTGCGCTTGAACTTTACCGAGTTCTGACCATCGAGGCACCGTTTACCGGCGAGGAATACCGCAATCTCGACAAGGAGGAAGCCATCGAGCGCGTCCACACAGCGGCCCGCGAGGCATTTGACCGCAAATCGCAGCGCATCATCGAAGTTGCCGAGCCTGTCATCAAGGACTGTGTTGAAAACCGTGGTTTCAAGGGTCGCATCGCTGTCCCGATGACCGACGGCAAACGTTTCTTCAACCTCGTGGTCGACATCAACGAGGCTTATGACAGCGGGTGCAAAAGCATCGTAAAGGAATGGCACAAAGCGGTTCTCCTCGTAACCATCGACGAACTGTGGAAAGAACATCTTCGCGAGCTTGACCAGTTGCGTCAGAGCGTACAGAACGCCTCCTACGAGCAGAAAGACCCCCTTGTAATCTACAAGGTAGAATCATTCCATCTCTTTGAGCAGATGCTTAACTCGCTCAATGTAAAAGCGATGTCGACACTCATGCGCGGACAGATTTATGTCCAGCAGGCACCTGCCGCGTCGGCACCCGCACCGGCAAGCGAGGGTGAAGAAAGCACCGCCGAACCGGCTCCCGCACCCAAACCGGCCCCGAAAGTCGAGCGAGCAATGCCTGAAAAACGTCAGGACTACTCCAACCTGCGCACATCGCGCGAGAATCTCCCCGGCGAAAACGCACAACGTGCCGCTGCCGCCGGCTCGCAGGCCCGACAGGCCGCCCAGCCGGCAAAAGCCGGCCCCCGCATCAACCGTAACGACCCTTGTCCTTGCGGTTCAGGTAAAAAATACAAAAACTGCCACGGGAAAGGACTGTAATCTCACTTAACACAAAAGGGGTACATATTGCATTTATGTACCCCTTTTGTTCTTTCCACCATACTTCTTCTATGCCAGAGCTGACCAACAATTTACGCAAACTTGTCTATTCGCTTTCCGAAGCCAAGCACCGCCGTGCCGAAAACGCATTCAAGGCCGAGGGCACAAAATGCGTCCTTGATACAATCGGATATTTCCCGCTGCGTTACCTGATGGCGACACAGTCATGGCTCGACGAGCATCAAACGGAAGTGGGCCATGTACCGCCTGACAGTATTTATTGTGCCAAACCCAAAGACATGGAACGCATGACGGCACTTTCTACCGCACCGGCCGTCATCGCAGTATATTCCATACCCTCGCCCTGCACAAAGCTCGCCGGAGCAGCCGACAAGAACCTCGTGCTTGCACTTGACACGATTCAGGACCCGGGCAATCTCGGCACAATCATGAGAGTGGCCGACTGGATGGGCGTAGAGACAATCGTATGCTCCCGCGAGACTGTGGATGTATATTCTCCTAAAGTCGTACAGGCCACGATGGGGGCAATCTCGCGCATAAACCTTATTTATGGCAATCTCCCCGAATTAATTGCCGAGATTAATGCCCCCGCCGTTTACGGAACTTTTCTCAACGGAGAAAACATCAATACGGCACAGCTTGAAAACCGGGGCATAATCGTCATCGGCAACGAAGGACGCGGAATCAGCGACGCGGTAGCCTCCCTTGTCAACCGGCGCATCACAATCCCCTCCTATCCGGCCGGGCGCGTCACTTCCGAATCGCTAAACGCGGCGGTGGCGACCGCGATAACTCTCGCTGCGTTCCGACGCATTTAGAGGTTGTTTAATAACAA
>DLAR01000075.1 GCA_002494015.1 Porphyromonadaceae bacterium UBA7042
TTCATGACGAAATCCGACGCGTGAAAACGGGCTTTGTATTTAACATTTGTTATGAAACGCCCTCTAAATACAATGAATGCGCCTAATACCCTTTGACGGTTTCAGGAGAGGGGGTGTCAGGTCAGAGTTTGCGAAGTAAGTGTGTCTGGAAAGAACACGCCCGGGGCTGATTTGGGTAGTGCCGATACCCCGCATTCCGCTGCGCTCCATACGGGGTTTAACACGATATCGCCCTGCGGGCTCAGTTGCAATCTTGTTAAGCGTCTTTGATATGGGCCCACTTAATTTGCATAGGCCATTCACCTTATTTGAACAGCATTGTATCGTGCCTGCGGCGAAGATGTATAATATGTTGTGGATTAGATGTTTTTCCTGTTATTGTCTGCGGGCGCGATATATTGCAGCCGCGGAGCGGCGGGGCCATGCGAAACCCCACGCCTCGGTGTGGGGTAGGAGGCAAAACAAAGCGAAAAAGCATCGTAGATGCGAGTCTATGGTAGCGACCAAAGACCCAAGTCTCCGACGTTGCAGGAGCTCAGAAGCCTCACTCTCTCAACGCACGAGGCGTGGGGTTTCGCATGGCCCCGCCGCTACGCGGCTTAATGCCGCCCATAGTCAGTGGCCATGCGATGTATCGCGCCAGCAGCAATGTCAATAAGAGGGTCTTTCGCGGCGGGCGGCATCGATGCGCAGGAGGATGAAAAGGAGGAATGTGAATCCCCATAGCGAGGAGCCTCCATAGCTGAAGAAGGGGAGCGGGATGCCGATGACGGGGCAGAGGCCGATTACCATGCCGATGTTGATGGCAAAGTGGAAGATGAGGTAGGACGCGACACAGTAGGCATAGACGCGCCCGAATGCTCCCGGCTGCCGCTCGGCAATCGCGATGATGCGGAATATCAGCACGACAAACATTATCAGCACCGCTGCGGCGCCCATGAAACCCTCCTCCTCGCCGATGGTGCAGAAGATGAAGTCAGTGTGCTGCTCGGGGACATATTTGAGCTTGGTCTGTGTGCCGTTGAGAAACCCTTTGCCTGTCAGGCCGCCCGAGCCGATGGCGATTTTGGACTGGTTGACGTTGTAACCCGCTCCGCGCAGGTCATCCTCGATGCCGAGCGCGACCTTGATGCGCATCTGCTGGTGGGGTTGCAGCACCGAGGTGAAGGCATAGTTTACTGAAAATAGAAACATCACGGCGGTCATGACCGAGGCGGTGGTGATCATGATGCGGTGGGCCTTGGTGTGGAGCATCAGGATGATGCAGTAGACACAGGCCACGGTAATTGCGCTTAGAAAGTAGTAGGTTCCCGGCACTTCGATTCCGCAAAACCCAAGGATGGAAACGAGGATGCCTGTGGCGGCAAACCACAGGAACACGTTGCGGGCCGCGTCGATGCGCTTGCAGTAGATGGCGAGCATCCCCACCATGATTGTCATTATCATGATGAACACGGCGGCTTGGCCGACGGGTATGCCCAACAGGAGCGAGTCGGTGAACTTGACGGCGACCACGAATATCACTACCGCACACATGGCGGCAAAGAGTACCAGTCCGCTCATGCCCTCGCGGAAAAGGACGAAGAACAGCGACATGTAGACCAGTGCCGAGCCGGTTTCGTTCTGCCCGAGGATGAGGATGACCGGGAGAAAGATAATCAGCAATGCCTTGACATAGTTCTTGCGCGTGGCGTTGAGGACAAAGTTGTAGCTGCTGAACAGCTTGGCAAGCGCGAGGGCAGTGGCAAATTTTCCAAATTCGGCCGGCTGGAGACTCATCGGGCCAAGAATGAGCCACGACCGCGACCCTTTGGTATCAGGAGCGATGAAAATGGTGACAAGCAGCAAGAGCAGAATGGCGGCATAGATGATGTAGGCGTAGTTTTCATACACACGCACGTCGATGAGCAGCAACACCAAGCCCACGCCGAGCGACAGTCCGATCCAGCGGATCTGCTTGCCTGAAAACTCGGTGAAGTCAAAGATGCTCGCGTGGTCAAAGTCATAGCTCGCGGCATAGATGCTGACGGCTCCTGCGGCTACGAGCAGCAGGTAGATAACTATTGTCGTCCAGTCGACATAGCTGAAAACCGATGGATTAGTGTTTTTTTGTGCCACTGAATTGGATTGTGTTAGATTCGAGCATTCGGGTTTCTAAATATTTGCGGTTCTCGGGTATGTGCCCGCGCAGGTACCGCTCGATGACGAGCGAGCCGATGGGCACGCCGAAAGTCGCGCCGAAACCGGCATTTTCGACATAGACGGCGACGGCGATTTTGGGGTTGTGGTAGGGCGCGAACCCCATGAAGGCCGAGTGGTCGCGCCCGTGTGGGTTTTGTGCCGTGCCGGTCTTGCCGCACACTTCGATGTCGGGGAGGTTGGCCAGTCGGCATGTGCCGCCGGTGACAGCCATGCGCATACCCTCGGCCACGTCGTCAAAGAAGGAGGCTTGAATCGACGGGGTGCGCCTGTCAGTGTATTCGGCGGGCATGACGGTGTCCTGTATCTCTTTTACGACATGGGGGGTGACAAACCATCCTCGGTTGGCGATTGTCGCGCAGAGGTTGGCAATCTGGAGCGGCGTGGCGAGGATTTCGCCCTGACCGATCGAGACAGATATTATGGTGTTGGCGCTCCAGCGGTTTTCGCCGTAAATCTTGTCATAGAATTTGGCATTGGGAAGGAATCCGCGGCTTTCGCCGGGAAGGTCTACTCCGAGCTTGTAGCCGTAACCCATCGAGACAAGGTGGTTTTTCCACACCTCGAAGGCGCGGGCCGTGGAGCCGTATTTCGACCTGCGGTCGATCATGTTTTTGAAACCCCAGCAGAAGAAGGCGTTGCACGATGTCTGCAACGCCGGTTTCAGCGGCAGCGGCGAGCCGTGGCCGTGACAGCCTACCCGGAGCCCCCCCGAGATAAATCCGTGGCTGCAAGGATAGGGGGTCGAGAGGTTTATGATTCCTTCTTCGAGCAGAATCAGTCCCTGTCCCGGCTTGAAAGTCGAGCCGGGCGGATAGGCGGCCTGCATCGAGCGGTCAAAGAGAGGTTTGTCGGGGTCCTTGACGAGCTTGCTGTAATTGTTGCCACGGTTACGCCCCACGAGAAGTGAGGGACTGTAGGTCGGGGCCGAGACCATGCATAGTATTTCGCCGGTCTCCGGCTCGATGGCGACAACGGCTCCTTTCTTGTTGACCATCAGCGACTCGGCATATTGCTGTAGCTCGATGTCGATGCTTAGGCGCAGGTTGCGTCCCGAGACGGCTGCCCGGTCGTGGGCCCCGTCTTCATATCGGCCCTGAATCTGCCCGTGGGCATCGCGTATGAGCACTTCGGCACCCTTTTCGCCGCGCAGGAACTGCTCGTAGCTTTTCTCTACGCCGAGGTCGCCGGTGTAGTCGCCCGCCATGTAGTATGGGTCGCGCTCGACATCCTTGGCCGATACCTCGCGGATGTTTCCGAGGATGTTGGCCGCGCAGTCATAGTTGTATTGTCGCAGGATGCGTTTCTGAACATAGAAACCGGGGTAACGGTAAAGTTTTTCCTGAAGTCGCCCGTAGTCCTCGGCCGAGAGATGGGTAATGAGTGTCTGCGGGGAATAGGATGAGTAGCCCGGGGAGTTGCGCATGTCGGCAAACCGCTTTTTGAGTTGCGCGGGGGTGATGTTGATTGTCGAGCAGAAGTCGATGGAGTCAAACTCGTGGACATCGCGTGGGATAATCATGACATCATAGGCCGGCTGGTTGTAGACCACGAGCCGGTTGTCGCGGTCATATATGATGCCGCGCGACGGGTAGACGGCCTTGCGGAGGAAGGCGTTGGAGTCGGCGTATGCCTTGTATTTGTCATCGAGCACCTGAAGATTGAACAGGCGCACGAGGTAGATGACGGCTATGACGAGGATGAATCCGCCGATGACCCATCGGCGTTTTTCGAGATTATAGTCTTTTCTCACTTCGTGGTGTAAGCAGGCTGTCGATACCGGCCATGAGCAGGACAGAGAGGAGTGTGCTGCACACGATGAGCAGGACGAGCCTGAGAGGATTGAAGAATGTGAAACTTTCGATTAGGAATATCAGCGTGCAGTAGACGAGTGTCATTGTCAGGAGATATTTCAGACAGGCCGTTGTCCCGAGCGAGTAAATTGACGGCTCGGGTCGGGGCAGTTCCTCCTCTCGTGACACATAAAGGTGCAGCACGGGGCGGCGCAGCACGGCGAGAATAGTGCAGGCAAGCGCGTTCATGCCATAGGTGTCAGAAAATATGTCGACCACGAGACCGAGAATAAAACCTACAGTCATGGCCCAGTTGGCCCCCAAGGTGATAGGGAGCCTGATGATGATATAGATGAACACCATCGGCACGGCGACATTGAACAGGCAGATGTGGTTGAGCACAAGTACCTGTGCCATCACCAGCAGGATAGTGAGAATTGTGAACTGGATTACAGTCTTGCTCATGGGGATGGTGAATGACAGGAATCAGAATGTGGATTTTACTTCGATGTCTTGCTCGACCTCGCGCAGCTCGTCTTTCATCTTGTCGCGGATGACACGCACGGTCGACAGGGTGGAGAAATCGGTAAAGAGCTTGACACGCAGGGCGAAGAAATTGTCGTCATGCTCCTTCTCGGCATCGACCACGGTCCCGACGAGGACGCCTTCGGGGAACACTGACGAGAAACCGCTTGTCACGATGGTGTCCCCTTTGTGGAACACGGCGTGGCGTGGAAGTTCTTCAAGAATGGCCTCCCCCGGGTCGCGCCCGTCCCACGCGAGTGACCCCACATGGTCCTGTCCCTTGACCTTGCACGACAGGCGCAGGTGGGGGTTGAGCAGCGATATGAGCCGTGCTGTGTGGGGGCCTGTCACATTGACGATGCCTACCACGCCGTTTTGGTCAACGACACCCATCTCAGGCTCGATGCCGTCGAGGCTGCCTTTTCCGATGGTGATGTAGTTGTGGGAACGGTTGATGGAGTTGTTGATGACGTGGGCGATGATGAAGTGGTAGCGCGAGAGGGCCGAGTCGACCACCATCGAGTCGGCATATTCCTTTTCGTGATAGTCGCGGATTACGTTTTTCAGTTTGTACACTTCGAGTTCCAGATCGGCGTTGCGACGCTGGAGGTCTTCGTTGATGTCGCGCAGCGAGAAGTAGGAGGTCACGTTGCTGACCGCGCTGTATACGCTTGCCGACACGGCGTTTGCCGAAGTCAAGTAGAGGTGGTGCTGGTAGGGGTTGGACGTGAACAGCAGGACGCAGCTCACGACCATGTAGACCGTGAACACCAGCCAAGAACTGTACTTGATGAAGAACTTTAGTAACTCGCGCATATAAAGTCGGTTGTAAGGGAGCCCCGTTTTGGCCACGATACGACCTGTGTTAACAGCGTCGGGGCGCGAAGATTCGCGCCCCTGCTGCTATATGGGTCGGGGATGTTATCGGATAAGGAACGAGAACGCGTCGATGTTTTTCAACGCGACACCTGTGCCCTTGGCCACCGCAAGGAGCGGGTCTTCGGCGATGTGGAACTGAATGCCGATTTTGTCGGTCAGTCGCTTGTCAAGTCCGCGCAGCATCGCGCCGCCACCGGCGAGGTAGATGCCGTTCATAACGATGTCGGCATACAGCTCGGGGGGAGTCTGGTCAAGCGCGCTGAGGACGGCGGCCTCGATTTTGGAAATTGATTTCTCAATGCAGTGCGAAACCTCCTGATAGGAGACAGGCACCTCCATGGGGAGGGCGGTCATCTTGTTGGGGCCGTGGACGATAAAGTCTTCCGGCGGGTTTTCAAGCTCGGTGAGGGCTGACCCGACGTTGATTTTTATCTGCTCGGCGGTGCGTTCGCCCACCTTTATATTATGCACTCGGCTCATGTGTTCCTTTATGTCCTCGGTCAGGTCGTCGCCCGCAACCTGAATGCTCTTGTTGCTGACGATGCCTCCGAGCGAGATAACGGCGATTTCGGTCGTACCACCGCCTATGTCGACAACCATGTTGCCCTGCGGGGCGAGAACGTCGATGCCGATGCCGAGGGCGGCTGCCATCGGTTCGTAAATCATATATACGTCGCGGCCTCCGGCGTGTTCCGACGAGTCGCGCACGGCGCGTATTTCAACCTCGGTCGAGCCCGAGGGGATGCCGATGACCATTTTCATCGAAGGTGTCGAGAACCACGAGCTTTTGGTGCGGGCCTTGGCAACGAGGCCGCGAATCATCATTTCGGCAGCGTTGAAGTTGGCAATCACACCTTTGCGGAGAGGGCGGATAGTCTCGATGTCGGGGTTCTCGCGGCCGAGCATGCGCTGGGCCTCGTGACCCACGGCCATGAGCTTGCCTGTGCGCTTGTGGATGGCCACAATCGACGGCTCGTCAATGACAATCTTGTCATTGTGGATTATGATGGTATTGGCCGTTCCAAGGTCAATGGCAATTTCTTGTGTAAGAGAGAATAGTCCCATCTTTGGAGTTGAAAGATTAAATAATTTTAAGAAAGAGTTTCGTATGCGGCCGGGGGAGTTTCCCCCGGCCGATATGTTTTTAGTGCTTGAAGTGACGGATGCCGGTCACTACCATAGCGATGTCATGGGCGTTGCAGTAGTCGACTGATTCATGGTCGCGGATTGAGCCGCCGGGTTGGATGACGGCGGTCACACCGGCGTTTCCGGCAATTTCCACGCAGTCACCGAAGGGGAAGAATGCGTCTGAAGCCATTACCGAGCCGTTGAGGTCGT
Organism: Porphyromonadaceae bacterium UBA7042; assembly: GCA_002494015.1. Taxonomy (GTDB): domain Bacteria; phylum Bacteroidota; class Bacteroidia; order Bacteroidales; family Muribaculaceae; genus Duncaniella. Next base: position 6,735 of record DLAR01000075.1, read on the forward strand.
GGCCGAAAGAGCGAGCCTTCTCGATAGCCTGTTTCAGCGCGTCGACACGCGATGTCTGCCCGATGCCGCTGGCGCAGAGGCTGCGGTTCTTGGCAAGCACGATGGCGTTGCTCTTGGAGTGCTTGACAATCTTGTTGGCAAACAGAAGGTCGGCAACCTGTTCGGGTTTGACAGCGAGGGTTGTTACCTGAGTCAGGTCCTCGGGAGTCTCGACCTTGAGGTCGCGGTCCTGAACGAGCGCGCCGTTGAGGATGGAGCGGAACTGCTTTTTGGTCTCAACCGGCTTGTTCTGAATCAGGATGATGCGGTTTTTCTTGCTCTTGAGCACTTCGAGCGCGTTGTCGGTATAAGCGGGGGCGATGATGACTTCAAAGAAAATCTTGTTGATTTCCTCGGCAGTCTCCTCGTCGACAGTGCCGTTGGTGATGAGCACGCCTCCGAATGCGCTGACCGGGTCGCCGGCAAGCGCGTCTTTCCAAGCCTCGGCGATTGTCTCGCGCGATGCCACGCCGCAGGCGTTGTTGTGCTTGAGGATGGCGAATGTCGGTTCCTCAAACTCGGCTATCAGATTGACGGCCGCGTCGATGTCGAGAAGGTTGTTATAGGAAATTTCTTTGCCGTGGAGCTGGGTGAACATGGCGTTGAAGTCGCCGAAGAATGTGCCGCTCTGGTGGGGGTTCTCACCGTAGCGCATGGTCTTGGCTCCATCGATGGCGATGCGGAGTTCCGGCTCCGAAAGATTGGACTGGGTCGATGCAAAGTAGTTGTAGATGTCGCTGTCGTAGCCCGATGAAACGGCAAACGCCTGTGCCGCAAACCAGCGACGCTCGGCAAGTGTCGACTCGGCGCCTTGACGCTCAAGCAGCTCGGCGAGGGGGGCATACTGCCCCTTGGATGCAACGATGATAACATCGTTGTAATTCTTTGCAGCGGCACGGATGAGGGAGATGCCGCCGATGTCGATTTTTTCAATAATGTCGGCTTCGGGCGCGCCTGATGCGACTGTCGCGCTGAAGGGGTAGAGGTCGACGATTACAAGGTCGATTTCGGGAATCTCATATTGTGTAATCTGCTCGCGGTCCCCGTCGTTTTCACGACGGTTGAGAATGCCGCCGAAAACTTTGGGATGCAGTGTCTTTACGCGACCGCCCAAAATCGACGGGTAGCCGGTCAGGTCTTCGACTGCCTCGCATTCATATCCGAGACTCTCGATAAACGTGCGGGTGCCGCCTGTCGAGAGAAATTTTACACCGTTCTTGTTCAGAAGTGACAGGATGTTGTCAAGCCCGTCCTTATGGAAGACCGAAATCAACGCGGTCTTTATTTTCTTGATATCCGACATGAAAAATAAGTGCTATAACGTTTTGAGGATGCAAAATTACGAAAAAAAAAGCACTTCCCCGATACAGATTCAATATTTAATAAGAGGGCGTTTCATAACAAATGTTAATCCAAAGAGGCTGCCATGAGGATAAGG
>DLAR01000009.1 GCA_002494015.1 Porphyromonadaceae bacterium UBA7042
CCCACGGTTTTTCTACTGACCCCGTGTCAGTGGTCAGTCACGTTTAGTAGGATTGCTTGCTCACCGAGCCTGTGGGGAGATATTGAGTCAAACCGGTTTTCGTATTGAGCCTTGATTCGCATCAGAAGGGTGGATGATGAGGGGGGGTGTTGCGAAACTCGATAATTGCATCGATATGTTTAGTCGAAAGCCTGTATTTTGAGGTAGATATTGCGTCGGAATCGGTGTCGGAAAGTGGAGGTCTAATGCAGCGCAATAGCAATCTGATAAGATTCGATGATATGTTTCCGGGGGTTGCGGTTTCGCAACCCCCGGCTATTCAAAGAATAATCCTTACGGATTAAATATTACTCGGGAAAAAACTCACCCTCAATATGCGTAACAATAAAAAAGAAGCTGGTCACCCGCTAAGCGAGTAATCAGCTTGATTTAATTTCTTTGTTGTGATGCTTGATTAGAGAGCAGCGGCAACAGAGTCAACAGCAGCAGCGGCGCTGTCAACGGGAGCAGCAGCGCTGTCAACAACAGCTTCTTTAACAGCTACAACTTCTTCAACAACAGCAGCAGTGTCAGCAGCTTCAGCAGCTTTGTCAGAAGAACCGCAAGAGAAAAGTGATGCGCTGAAGACAACAGCGAGTAATAAAACTAACTTTTTCATTTTCTTTTTGATTAAATAATAAAACAATTTTCTTTAGCTTCAAAAACGCCACAAAGGTAATACAAAAATATTAAATATCAAACTTTTTTTAGGTTTTTTTTGCCACATATTTTTGAGGTGGTTAAACGGTGTTAATTTTTGTATCGCCATTCAGTGACTGTTTAACATATAGGTCTTTTGTTAGATAATAAATCGAGAAATAGTAAAGTTCAACGGCCGGCGTTGTGCCCGACGATGTAATTTTCTTGTCAATTGTCCGACTTGTTTTTAGCGTCTACAATTTCATTGGCCATCTTGACCGCCTTGGTGATGTGGTCACAGATGCAATCGCGTCCCAGAATCTTGTCGATGCCTGCATGGTCAAGAACATCGCGCACGGTGGGATTGACTCCTGAAAGTACCACTTCGATACCGGCTGCATGGGATGAATTGATCAGAATTTCCAAGTTGTGGATGCCTGTCGAGTCGATGAAGGGGACTTTGCGCATGCGCAATATGCGCACTGTCGGTTTATTGGCCATTGACTGGCGCATGAGTTCGTCAAATTTTGTCGCGACACCGAAAAAGAACGGACCGTCAATTTCATAGACTTCCACGCCCGGGGCGACATCGAGCACTTCGTGCATGGTCGTTTCAGATCCTTCAGCGATATCGAGTTGCGAGGAATAGACCTTGATCTGTGTATTCTCCATGACTCGTCGCAGGAAAAGGATGATGGCCAGCAGCAGTCCCATCTCGATTGCTATTGTGAGGTCGAAAATGACTGTGAGCAGGAACGTGACAGCCAGAACGGTTATATCGCTCTTGGGATTGTGAAGGATGCTGCGTATCGTGCGCCATCCGCTCATGTTATAGCTGACCATTATCAATACGGCGGCCAGACAAGCCATCGGGACATGGTTTATAAGCGGCATCAGAAATATGAAAATCAGCAGAAGAACTACCGCGTGTATGATTCCGGCCACAGGGGTGCGACCTCCGTTGGTTATATTGGTCATGGTGCGGGCGATGGCTCCTGTGACGGGTATGCCGCCGAAAAACGGAACAACGATATTGGCGATTCCCTGACCGATCAGCTCGGTATTGCTGTTAGTGCGTGACCCGGTTATGCCGTCGGCGACTGTTGCCGAAAGCAACGATTCGATTGCGCCGAGCATGGCTATTGTAAATGCCGAGGGCAGCAGGCTGTTGATTGTGGCCATGCTGAGCTCAAAACCATGAGGCTGCGGGATGTCGGTGGGAAGGTTGCCGAAACGGTCACCGATTGTCTCGACATGAAAGTCGGGGAAAGCGGCACTGATGAAATACATTACTGTTGTAACGACGATGATGGCAATCAGTGCGCCCGGGAGTTTGCGGGAAATTTTAGGAGTGGCTATAATTATTATCAACGATAAGACTCCTACGGCCAAAGTCGTCCAGTCGATATTGCCGAAGTTTCGGAAATAAGTTCCCCATTTAGGGATAAATTCGCCCGGGATGTCTTTGAGCCCCAGCCCGAAAAAGTCGTTAATCTGTGTCGAGAATATAGTCAGCGCGATACCGGCTGTAAACCCGACAATGATGGGGTAGGGGATGAATTTTATGACCGTACCCAAGTGGAACAGTCCGAGCGCGACGAGAATCAGACCGGCCATGAGGGTCGCGATTGCGAGTCCCTGAAGTCCGAATGTTGCGATAATGTTGTATACGATGATGATGAATGCCCCTGTCGGACCGCCAATCTGTACTGAGCAGCCTCCCGCAGCCGAGACGATAAATCCGCCGATAATGGCGGTGATTAGACCTACCGAAGGACTTACTCCGCTGGCAATGCCGAATGCGATGGCAAGAGGCAGGGCGACTATGCCTACCACGATACCTGCCACAAGGTCGCTCTTGAACTTGTCGAGCGAGTAGTGGCGCAAAGTCGAAAACAATTTCGGCTTGAAATCAATTGGACCTGAAAAATTCATTACAATCTTTTTTAGTTACCTATATTATACATATTATATATTATATATATGTAATATGCTCTCGCGAGTGTTAATGGACTGCAAAGGTAGTGAAAATTTATGAAATTAGCTGTGTGGCGAAACGTTGTTTTTATTATTGTGCCTCAACTTTTTCTATTTCCTGTTGTTTTTAATAGTGAACGGTAAGGAAATTCAAACTTCTGATTATTCAAGATTTGTGATATTTCATTTCAAAAACTAATATAAAAACAAAAAAATAAGGAGGTAATAATTATGAACACTGCCCCATTACAAGGAATAAAAGTCGTGGATTTTACCAATGTACAGTCCGGGCCGTCATGTACCCAGCTGCTTGCATGGCTTGGCGCCGAAGTTGTTAAAATCGAGCGTCCCGGAACAGGCGACGCGACTCGTAACGAACTCCAGTTTATGGAGGGAGAGCCCAGCTATTATTTCCTTCAGCTGAACAGCGACAAAAAGTCTCTGACGCTCGATGCTGCGACTCCTGACGGCAAGGCTATTCTGACCAAGCTGATTCAGGGTGCCGACGTGTTTATCGAGAATCTGCACCCCGGAGCAATGGACAAGCTCGGATTCGGCTGGGAAGATGTGCACAAAATCAACCCCCGCTGTGTCTATGCTACCATCAAGGGTTTCCCGGTGTCGTCACAATATAAAAATCTGAAAGCCTATGAGCCGGTCGCTCAGGTTACCGCCGGTGCGGCTTCGACTACCGGATGGTGGGAAGGCCCTGATAATGTCCCGACCCAGAGTGGTGCCGCCCTTGGCGATTCCAATACAGGCATGCACTGTACAATCGGTATCCTTGCCGCGTTGATGCAGCGTGAAAAGACCGGGGAGGGATCGTTTGTCTATCAGTCTATGCACAATGCCTGCTTGAACTTGTGCCGTATCAAGACTCGTGACCAGCTGACACTTGATAAAATTGGCTATCTGACCCAGTTCCCCCAGTATCCTAATGAAAAATTCGGTGACTTTGTCCCCCGTTCAGGTAATCAGGAAGGCTCCGGCGTGCTTGGATGGACTTATAAGTGTAAAGGATGGGAGACAGACCCCAATGCCTATGCCTATATCATCCTCCAGCGCGGGGCCAAAGATTTTGAACTGGCATGTAAAGCTTTCGGATTTGAAGACTGGCTGACCAACCCCGATTTTAATACCGCTGATGCCCGTGACCGTCATAAACAAGACATTTATAAGCGTATCGGCGACTGGGCAATCGGTAAAACCAAGTATGAAGTGACCGACATCCTCTCAAAGGCCGGAGTGCCTGTCGCCCCCGTTCTTTCAACTAAGGAGATTATGGATGACCAGACCCTCTATGACGGAAATACTCTCGTCAAGATTAATCAGGGCGGTAAAATCGGCGAATTTGTCACCGTTGGTGTCCCGTTCACCATCTCCAACTATCAGCCGACCTATGGCCCGTGTCCTGAACTGGGCGGGAACACCGAAGAAGTTCTCAAATCGCTTGGTTATACACCTGACCAAATCGCTGCTTTTGCAAAGAACGGCACTACAGCCCCTCTTGCCGACGGCCAAATGTAAGAAAAACAGACAAGCATGTTTTCTGTAATGAAATGACTGTGTCCTGTGGAGGCAAGCAACATACAACCCAATAGCTGTTACAGATGTCTAAATCAGGTTTATAGTTACTTGTCATGCATATAATCGACTTCCATAGAAAACCACAGCTTTGTAAAACATAGTCTATAGTTCAGAAACGTGATCCGACTTGTGGATGTGACTACCCCGAAGGCCGACTCGACTCCACGGGAGTCACACCACAAGTTTTTTTATTGAAAAAATCAAAATCAAAACTATTATAAATTGTTATGGCAACAACACCTATCACACCTTCTGCCGATTCAAAGGCTGCACCTTATTTCCCCGAACAGGTGACCGGCATGTATGTTTTGGCGCGTGCACTTAAAAATGTCGGTATTGAAAATGTCTATGGCCTTGTGGGCATCCCCGTCACCGAGGCCGCGTATCTGATTCAAGGACAAGGAATACGTTTTGTCGGCTTCCGTCACGAGCAGCAGGCCGGTATGGCAGCAGCCACCGAAGGATTCCTTACTAAAAAGCCGGGTGTACTGATGACTGTTTCGTCGCTCGGATTCCTTAATGGCCTTACAGCAACGGCCAATGCGACAGTCAACTGTTACCCGATGATTCAGATTTCCGGAGCCTCGGATCCCACAATGGTCGATATGAACGTGGGCACTTATGAACAGCTCGACCAGTTCAATACTGCCAAACCTCTTGTAAAGGCAGCGTTCCGCTGTAGCAAGGCCGAGGATATACCGGCGGCTGTCAACCGTGCCTACCGTGCGGCTGTGTCAGGCCGCCCCGGCGGAGTGTATATCGACATGACAACCCCTGCCTTGGGGCAGGTTATGAACCGGGAGGATGCCGAAAAATTGTTCTATACCCCCGTGGACCTCTATACTCCTACCGCTCCGTCTCCCGAGGCGGTTGACCGGGCTGTTGAGATTATCACATCGGCCAAGCGTCCCGCTATACTTTTTGGAAAAGGCGCGGCCTACGCACAGGCAGATGACAAGATAAAGACTCTCGTTGAAAAATACAATATCCCTTATCTCCCGATGTCGATGGCCAAGGGCCTTATGCCCGATGATGGCCCTCTGAGCGCGCTTTCATGTCGCAGCACCATCATGGAGAAGGCCGATGTGGTCATTGTGATGGGCGCCCGCCTCAACTGGATGCTGTCTTTTGGAAAGGGCAAGTGGAACCCTGACATCAAGTTTGTCCAACTCGATGTAGAGCCACAGGAAATAGATGTGAACCGTCCCATCGCGGCACCTGTTATCGGCGACCTCGGCCTGTCGCTTGACGCTATCCTTGCCGGCATGGAGGGGAAAACAATGAGTACTGACGCTGCATGGCTCCCTGCACTTCAGGCTGAAACCAAAGCCAAGGGAGTGAAGTTTGCGGCCCGCATCGATGACGCCAAGTCGGCGATGCCGATGACCCACTGGACTGCCCTTGGCGCAATCAAACCGATTCTCGCTGCCAACCCCGATGTGATTCTCGTCAACGAGGGAGCCAATACGCTCGACGACACCCGCGATGCAATCAGCATGTCGCTCCCTCGTCACCGTGTCGACTGCGCCACATGGGCAATCATGGGTATGGGAATGGGGTCAGTGATCGGTGCCGCTGTCGCTACCGGCAAGTCGGTCGTGGCAATCGAGGGAGACTCGGCTTTCGGCTTCTCGGGAATGGATTTCTCGACCGCGTGCCGTTTCAATCTTCCCGTCACCGTCGTGATTTTCAACAACGGAGGCATCTATAACGGTATCGGAGTCCCGATGGACAAGACTTCAGACCCCGCACCGACAACGCTTGACATCCATGCCCGTTATGACAAGCTGGGCGATGCTTTCGGTGCACAGACCTATTATGTTCAGACCCCCGACGAGCTGTCAAAGGCTCTTACCGAGTCAATCGCTTCCAAGAAACCGTGTCTCATCGATGTGCAGCTTGCCGCTGATTCCGGCAAAGAGAGCGGTCACATCGGCTATCTGAACCCGGCACCCCTTCAGCAGATTACGGTATAACCGCGATATCTTATCATGGATACACGTCCTGTCAAGGTCGTGTATCCCGTTATCAATTACAAAACCAACATAAATTCAGCTATTTATGGAACACATTATTTTATATGCCATCGTCCCGATTATCGTGGTAATGCTTGCCGGGTATATCTCAGGTAAAAAGGGAATATTCACAGGCGACGATGCCAAGAAATTCAACAAGGTCGTTCTTGATTACGCCCTTCCTGCCGCGTTGTTTGTGTCGATTGCCGATGCAAGTCGTGAGATGCTTGTCAAGGATATCAAGCTGTCGATTATCTCGGCTGTCGGTATCATGGTCATCTTCATGCTCGTGTACTTCGTTTTCAGAATGTTCAAGAGCAATACCGGCGCTGATGCAGCTGTCTCGGCTTTGATCAGCGGTTCGCCTACTATCGGGTTCCTCGGTTTTGCTGTTCTGGAGCCAATCTTCGGAACCACCCCGACTGTCGCGCTTGTCGTGGCGATAGTAGGCATCGTGGTCAATGCCATCGGCATCCCCGTGGGGTTGTCGCTGATGAACGCGTCGCTTGAAAAGCAGCAGCCGGGTTCCACAAAGAAGGAAAGCGCGTGGAAACCCGTCATTCACGCACTTGAACAGCCTGTGGCGTGGGCGCCGATTCTCGCTGTGGTTTGGGTTGTGGTCGGAATCCCGTGGCCCGCATGGGCAAGCCCCTCTTTTGACCTTATAAAGGGCGCGAATGCCTCTATGGCCGTGTTCTCGGCGGGTATCACTCTTTCAGCCATCAAGGTGCAGATTAACTGGCAGGCTGTTCTCGGCTCGATTCTCAAGATGTTTGTCATGCCGGCATTCGTGCTCCTTCTCGGTCTGCTGTTCCACATGGACCCCCTGAATCTTAAAATGCTCGTCGTGGCTTGCGCCCTTCCCCCGGCATTTTCAGGCATCATTATCGCCGACGAGTATAACACTTATGTCGCAACAGGCACATCGTCGCTGACCCTCTCCGTAATACTGTTTGTCGGAACACTCCCGTTGTGGATTTGGATTACCGACCTGTGTGTGCACTCAGCCGCATTGTAATATAAACACATGGTTCACGATGCGCTGTCTCTGTCTGGACAGTGCGTCGTGAACTCTCAGAATCACTTGGAGCTATGGCGCAAAAACTTATACTTGACGGATGTACGGCCGCCGCACATGTGGCGTTTGCACTGAGTGACGTGGCCACGATTTACCCGATAACCCCGATTGCCTCGATGGGGGAAACGGCTCAGAAATGGGCTATGGCCGGTCGTCGCAATCTCATGGGGCAGGCTCTTGAGGTCAAGGAGATGGAAAGCGAGCTGGGTGCGGCCGGCGCCGTTCACGGCGCGCTGGCCGCCGGCGCGCTGGCCACGACATTCACAGCCTCTCAAGGATTATTGCTGATGATTCCCAACATGTACAAGATTGCCGGCGAGTTGCTCCCCGGGGTTTTCCATGTGGGATGCCGGTCGATAGCGACTCAGGCACTGTCGATATTCGGAGACCATCAGGATGTGATGGCATGCCGCGCCACCGGTTTTACCATACTCGTTTCGGCCTCGGTGCAAGAGACAATGGATCTTGCACTCGTCGCCCATCTTGCCGCGATTGACAGTTCGCTCCCGGTTCTCCATTTCTTTGACGGATGGCGCACTTCGGGAGAGATGGATACCATCGAGGTGATTGACTACGAGTCCATGCGCCCGCTTGTCAACTGGGACAAGGTTGCAGAGTTCCGCCGTCGTGCCATGAATCCCGAGCATCCTGACCTCAGAGGCTCGGCTCAGAATTCCGATGTCTATTTTCAGAACCGCGAGGCGCAGAACAAATATTATGACGCATTCCCGTCAATTGTCCGGTCGGCGATGAATCGCGTGGCAGCCGTGACCGGCCGTCAGTATCACCTTGTCGACTATGCCGGGGCTCCCGATGCCGAGGAGGTGATTGTAATCATGGGGTCAGGCGCGGCTGTTGTCGAGGAAACTGTCGAATACCTCAACGAGACTGCCGGAGCCAAGACCGGTGTCGTCAAGATACGCCTCTATCGGCCTTTCCCGGCTGAAGAATTCGTGAAATCGCTTCCGTCTACTGTAAAAACTGTCGTCGTTCTTGACCGCACCAAGGAACCCGGGGCGCAGCATGAACCGTTGTGTCAGGATGTGATGTCCGCGCTTTACGGGTCGGGGCGCGACCTCCGCGTAATCGGCGGGCGTTTCGGTTTGTCAAGTAAGGAGTTTGATCCTTCGATGGTCAAAGCCGTTTTCGACGAGGCACGGAAAGAGTCGCCGCGGAAAGTGTTCACAGTCGGCATAGACGACGATGTCACGCATCTGTCGCTCGATGTCACCGGGCAAGTGCGCACGACTGCCGCCGACACCACTTATCAGAGCATATTCTACGGCATCGGGGCCGACGGTACCGTCGGAGGAACCAAGCAGGTGGCAAGCATAATCGGAAACTCGGCCGAGTTTTACGCTCAGGCTTATTTCAGCTACTCAGCCAAGAAGTCGGGCGGCTACACCGTCTCGCAGCTGCGCATAGGCCGCAAGCCTGTAACTTCGGCCTACGGGATTCAGGACGCTGACTATGTGGGGTGCCACAAAAACACCTATGTCAACCGTTTCCATCTGCTTGACAATGCCAAGGACGGTGCGATATTCGTGCTAAACTCCCCGTGGAGTGTTGATGAGATGTCGGTTAAACTCCCGGCTCGTCTGCGCCGTCAGATTGCATCTAAAAAAATCCGTTTTTACAATATTGATGCCGACAAGATTGCCGCGACAGTAGGTCTCGGGACCCGCATCAACATGCCGATGGAGACAGTATTCCTATATCTGTCCGGAATAATTCCTTTCGGCACCGGCATGGACGGACTGAAAGAGCAGATTCGCGAGACATACCGCCACGAGGGCAACTCAGTGGTAGAAAAGAATCTTAAAGCTGTCGACATGGCTGTTGACAGCCTTGTGGAAATCAACTATCCCGATTCATGGATTACGGCCGAAGACAGTCAGGCCGATGCCGCCGCGCTTGCAGGTCTTCCCTCGTTTATCCGCGATATACACCGCCCTTGCATGGCGCGTCTGGGCAACATGATTCCAGTGTCGAAATTTTCGCCTGACGGGGTTATTCCGATGGGAACGACCGCTTATGAAAAGCGGCGTATTGCAACCAATGTGCCGCGATGGGATGTCGAAAAGTGTGTCGAGTGCGCCGAATGTTCACTCGTGTGCCCCCATGCCGCGATTCGTCCTTTCATTCTGACTCCCGGAGAACGGGCATCAGCTCCCGACGGGATTATAACCAAAGAAGCACACGGCGCCCCGGCACTCAAAGGGAATCAGTTCCGCATACAGGTTTTCGTCGAAGACTGCCTCGGCTGCGGCTCATGTGCGCTTATATGCCCCGGACATGCTTTGACGATGGTGCCGATAGGAGAGGAGCTTTCGGCGCAGATTCCCAATCTCGACTGGTTGCAGAAACATGTGACCGTTAAAGACAACCTCGTCCCCGTCGAGACCGTCAGCGGCTCGCAGTTGCAGACGCCTTGCCTCCAGTTTTCGGGCGCGTGTGCCGGCTGCGGCGAAACACCGTATGTAAAGTTGTTGACACAGCTTTTAGGCAAACGCCTGCTCATCGCCAATGCCACCGGCTGCAGTTCAATCTGGGGTGCAAACTTCCCGTCCAACGCCTACTGTGCGACTCCCGACGGTCGCGGCCCGGCATGGGGCAACTCGCTTTTTGAAGACAATGGCGAATATGGCTACGGTATGCTTGTCGCGATGAAACACCGTCGCGCAAGGGTGGCTGACATGGTTTCGGCCCTTATCGCCGACGAGACCGTGCCTTCTTACCTGAAAAATCCCTTGGAGGCATGGCTGGATGCGAAGGACGATCCTGAACGGTCGGCTGAGACCGGGAAAATGCTTGCCGGAATTCTTGCTCCCTTGCAGAATGCCGATCCTCGCTTCAAGGAGCTTTATGAAGCCGCTGACCTGTTTCCCTCTAAGACAGTATGGGCGATAGGGGGCGACGGATGGGCCTACGACATCGGTTTTGCCGGGCTTGACCATGTACTCGCGTCGGGAGAGCCTGTGAAAATTCTCGTCATGGATACCGAGTGCTATTCCAATACCGGTGGTCAGACATCAAAAGCGACACCTCGCAGTGCCGTGGCAAAATATTCGCCCGACGGCAAGCGTACCGCCAAGAAAGACCTCGGACGCATGATGATGACCTATGGCAACGTTTATGTGGCATCGATTGCGCTTGGAGCCAACTATCAGCAGGCAGTCAACGCGCTTGCAGAGGCCGAGCGTTATCCCGGCCCGGCCATCGTGATTGCCTACTGTCCGTGTATCGCACACGGAATCAAGGCCGGACTTGGACACTCGATAATTGAGGAACGTCGTGCGGTCGAGTGCGGCTACTGGCCGCTTTATCGGTTTGACCCTCAGAGATACGCCCGGGGAGAAACGGCACTGACCGTTGATGCTCCCGCCCCCGACGGCACGTTGCAATCCTATATCGACGGTGAAGACCGATATGCCGATCTAAAGATGACCGACCCCCGTGAGGTCGGAATACTCCAGCCTGAACTTGAACAAGACTGTACCCAAATCTATTCAGCACTATCTTATCAAAAGAAATACGGCGCTAAATAACAATAGTTTTGACGTTGATTTTTGACCGGGGTGGGCAGTGCCGTAACTGTCCACCCCTTTCTGTTGAATATTAACATGTTAACGGCCTTAAAATAAGGGCGAATGTCGATAATTGATAACGCTTGGCGGAATTTTATTGCTATTTTTAACCCTTGGTAGCTAAAAGTTAATGAAAATGTTGTTAACTTTGCATCTTGAAAAATAATACGGATATGACAAAAAAACTCCCTATATATCTGTTGTTCGTGGCCGTGATGAGTGCTGTCATGGCCGGGTGTAACTCTAAAGAAAGCGACAGTATAATTGAAAGCGACTATCAGAATGCCTCAATCACCTCGCTGAGGTTGAAGGCTAATTCCAAAATTCTCGCCAATCTTGACTCGGTATTTTTCTCTATCGACTTGGACAGTCGCGAGATTTTTAATGCCGACTCCCTCCCTATAAACACTAAAATCAACCGGCTGCAACTGACGATAGGCACTCCGACCATCAGCGGTTGTGAAATCACATTCCGTCCTGCCGGAGCCGACAAAGACACCACGATCAACTATCTGACCAACCCCAACGACTCAATAGACTTCTCGGCCGGGCCCGCCAAGATTAAAGTCGTGTCCTATAACGGACAAAATACTCAGGAATACACATTGCGTGTCAATGTCCACGAGTGCGAGCCCGACTCATTGACTTGGGGACGCGTGGCATGGCGCACTCTGCCCAGCCTTTTTGACCGCATTGACGAGCAAAAGACCGTTGACTTTGACGGCAGGCCCCTGTGCCTTACCACTTATGCCGGTGCAGCATCGGTCGCCGTGCTTGATGCCGATGTCGAAAACTGGACAATCGAGGCCGCCGACCTTCCTGCCGATGCCGCTGTTTCGAGTATGCAGGCCGTAGGCACCACGTTATATATGACAACCCGCTCAGGGCAGCTTTACAAGTCGACTGACAAAGCCAAGACGTGGAGCGCGACAGGTGCGGTAATGAACCATCTCTATGGAGCCTATGGCGACATCCTTTTGGGCGCTCGTCGCGATGCCGACGGATGGAAGCACGTTACTTGGCCTGCAACAACAGAAAAAGATGTCCCCGACGGATGCCCTGTCGCAGGTACAAGCCAGCTGTTGAGCTACACCACAGAGTGGAGCACCACTCCGATGTCCATAATGGCCGGTGGTTCCGATGCGTTAGGACGGCTGACAGGGGATGTCTGGGCCTATGACAACGGGGTGTGGGCGTTGATTTCCAAAAAGGCGATGTCCCCGGCAAGCGGGATGACGCTTGTTCCCTATTTCGCCTATCGCACCAATACTGCCAACTGGAAAATTACAAAACGCACGGCCCTCATAGCTATGGGCGGTCGTTCTCAGAACGGTTTTCCTCGCACAAGCCTCTATGTCTCCTATGACCGCGGCCTGAATTGGAGCCTGTCTGACACGCTGATGTGTCTCCCCCCGTATATCCCTGCATTCTATGACGCGCAGGCAGTCGTGGTTCCCGAGATGAAATCGGCAATCGGCTCCCGGTCGCTTGACAATGAGTGGACATCATGCCCCGCTGCAAAGATTCCGGCATGGTATCGCATTGTCGACGCTATGGCTGAAGATTCACGCGTCAGCCGGCCTGTTACCGAGTGGGAATGTCCCTACATCTACCTTTTTGGCGGAGTAAATTCACTCGGGGCAACAAGCAACACAGTGTGGCGCGGAGTTATTAACCGTCTGACCTTCCGTCCTCTTTATTGAAAAGGAGGTTGGTTGACACAATTTTGCCCCCTGCAGTCGCGTTTTCTTTAAATGGTGACATTAGGCATTATGAAAAAGACGCTACTGACAATTATAATGGTGCTTGCCGCCATAGTGTCTGCCCCCCGCATGGCAGCTCAGGCACAGGCACAGGAGGAAAGTTACAAGTTTGACATCGGCGTGGGGCTCGGCATGGCCGGGTATCTCGGCGATATGAACGAGAGTAACTTGTTCAAGCACCCCGGAGTGGCGGTGAACGGCTCTTTCCGTTATCTCGCCAATACCCGGTGGGCGATTCGCGGAATAATTTCTGCGGCTTCTCTCAGCGGCAACAGTGCCGACTGGGAAAACGTGATGCCCGGAGGGGCCGCGTATGACTTCAAAGCATGGGTTTCAGATTTCGGAGTCCGTGCCGAGTTTAATTTTTTCAATTATGGGATAGGAGAGAGTTATAAGCAGATGAAGCGGTTGACTCCTTATGCCGCTCTCGGTGCAGGTATGTCTATCTCAGGTGTCGACGGCGGCACTTATGTGGCCGTAAACCTTCCTATAGCCGTCGGGTTGAAGTTTAAACTGCGGCCAAGGCTCAACCTCGGACTTGAATTTACAATGACCAAGGTTCTCGGGGACCGTCTTGACGGGCTGAAAGACCCTTATGGAATTGAAAGTTCCATGCTGAAAAATACCGATTGGTATGGTTCGTTGGCTATCTCGATAAGCTACGAATTCGGCCAACGGTGTGTGGTGTGCCACCGCATTGATTAAACCCAGTCACGACGCTCCCCGAGGAGTATCGTGCCACATTAAGAAACTAAGAATAATCCAGCATAATGCATTGAGCATTGCGCTTTAAAATAATAGAGCATCATGTCACTGAAAGAACAGATTGACTATACCCGTCTTCCAAGCCACGTCGCTGTCATCATGGATGGCAACGGACGTTGGGCCACTGCGCGAGGTCTTGACCGCAGCGAGGGGCATGTAGAGGGGGTTAACACTGTGCGCCGCATCACCGAGACGGCATCGGAGGTGGGGGTCAAGTTTCTGACGCTCTACACGTTCTCGACCGAGAACTGGAATCGTCCGCAGGCCGAGGTCGATGCTTTGATGCATCTCATCGTCATCGCAATCGAGCGCGAGACTCCCGACTTGATAAAAAACAATGTCAGGTTGACGATGATTGGCGACTTCGAGCGGATGCCCCGCGAGGCCTACGACCGCCTTCAGGCTTGTATCAAAGACACGGCGTCGTGTACCGGTCTGGTGCTTAACCTCGCTTTGAGCTACTCGTCGCGTTGGGAAATCACCCGTGCATGCCGCTTGATTGCCGAGCAGGTTGCCGTCGGCAACATCGACCCTTCAACAATCGACGATTCCATGATTTCCTCTCATCTCGCCACTGCCGGAATGCCTGACCCCGACCTGCTGATACGCACCGGCGGCGACCTCCGTGTCAGCAACTTCCTCTTGTGGCAGATTGCTTACAGCGAGATATATGTGACCGATACCTATTGGCCCGATTTCTCCATGGAAGACTTCTTCAGGGCTATAATCCAATATCAGAACCGCGAGCGTCGATTCGGTTTGACCTCCGCTCAGATAAAGTAAAAATAGATTCTACGTTTCCATTATGCGTCATAACATTCTTTACATTCTGCTATCGCTCTCTTTGACGGTCGGATCTGTTACCGGTCTCAGGGCACAGACTCCTGCAGCAGCCGACACGATTTATAATCCCACCGTCCTATTTACCGGTCTGCCAAAGACTTATGAAATTGCCGACATTGTTGTCAACGGTGCGGATAATTATGAAGACTATATCGTTATCGGATATTCGGGTCTGAAACAAGGCGACCAGATTGAAATCCCCGGCAGCGATATCAGCGATGCCTCGAAACGCCTGTGGCGACAGGGGTTGTTTTCCAAAGTCCAGATTTCGGTTGACAAAGTTGCCGGAGACAAGGCTTGGCTCTCGATAAACCTCCGCCAGCAACCACGAATATCGGAAATCAACTATATCGGAATAAAGAAAGGTGAACGCGAGGACCTTCAGAATGCGTTGCAGCTCATGAAGGGCAACCAGATAACGCAGAACATCGTGAACCGAGCCGAGCAGATTATAAAGAAATATTATTCCAACAAGGGTTTTGGCAACGCGATTGTAAAGATTGACCTCGTGGATGACCTTTCGCATCCCAACGAGGCGATTGTCAACATCCGCGTGAAGAAAAACGACAAAGTAAAGGTTCACAAAATCTATATTGACGGTAACGAAGTGCTGAGCGACAACGCCATTCAGCGCACCATGAAGAAAACCAACGAAAAAGGCAAGCTTATAAACCTGTTCCGTCAAAAGAAATTTGTCGAGAGCGACTATGAAGACGACCTTAACCGCATCCTTCAGAAGTATAACGAGAAAGGATATCGTGACGCAAAGATTCTCGCCGATTCAGTCGTGCCCTACGATGACAAGAGTGTCGATGTCTATATCACTCTTGAAGAAGGCAAAAAATACTACATCAATAATATAACTTGGGTCGGCAACACTGTGCTGAATACTGAAGTCCTCGATGCCATTCTCGGGTTTAACAAGGGTGACGTGTATAATCAGAAACAGCTTGACAAACGCACCAATGAGGATGAGGATGCGGTCGCCAATTACTATATGAACAACGGTTACCTGTTTTTCCGCCTCATACCGATAGAAAAGAACATAGTCGGTGACTCGGTCGATCTTGAAATGCGAATTGTCGAAGGTCCTCAGGCCCGTATAAACAACGTTATCATCAACGGTAACGACCGCTTGTATGAGAAGGTAATCCGTCGAGAACTCTATATCCGTCCCGGCGAGCTGTTCAGCAAAAGCGACCTTATACGTTCTTTGCGTGAAATCGCGCAGACAGGCCATTTCAACCCCGAGAACATGAACCCCGACGTGTCTCCCAACAAGGAAGACGGCACGGTCGACGTTGCCCTGAATCTTGAATCGAAGTCAAATGACCAGTTTGAGTTTTCGCTTGGCTGGGGACAGACAGGCGTTATCGGAAAGGTCGCCATCAAGTTCTCCAACTTCTCGATCAAGAATTTGTTCTACCCCAACACATATAAAGGTATCATCCCGCAGGGCGAAGGACAGCAGTTGACAATTTCGGCACAGACCAATGCCCGTTACTATCAGGCCTACAGCATTTCTTTCCTCGACCCGTGGTTTGGCGGAAAACGCCCCAACTCGCTGTCGGTATCAGCCTATTACAGCCGCCAGACCGGTGTGAACTCCTCGTTCTACAACAGCCGTTACATGTACAACCCCTATATGTATTCAACCGGCGGTTTGGGATATGGCTATAACGATTATTACCAGAACTCAATCGAAAACGCCTATGACCCCAATAAGCTCTTGCAGATGGTGGGCGTATCGGTCGGATTCGGAAAGCGTCTGAGCTGGCCCGATGACTACTTCACATTCCAAGCCACCCTCGGATACAACTGGTATTACCTTAAAAACTGGGAATACCTGTATTACATGCAGAACGGTACTTCCAACGCGCTTGTTCTCGGTCTCACCCTCGGCCGAAACAGTATCGACAATCCCCTCTACACCCGTCGAGGCTCAAATATCTCTCTTGACCTGCAACTGACCCCTCCCGCATCGCTTTTCGGCAAGAAAGACTGGAAAAAACTCTCAGAGGAGAACACGACCGAGTCCAAAAAAGAGATGTACCGCTGGGTTGAATACTGGAAGCTGCGTTTCAAATCGCGCACATATACCCCGCTTACCAATCCCGACGGACAGTATACGCTCGTGCTCATGACCCGTGCCGACATCGGTCTCCTCGGCAGCTACAACAAGTATCTCAAGTCACCGTTTGAAACATTCTATGTCGGTGGTGACGGTATGTCAGGTTCCTATACCTATGCACAGGAGACTATAGCCCTGCGCGGTTATGACAACGGCGCACTGACTCCGTTCCGCAGCGAAGGTTACGCATATACTCGTTTCGGAGTCGAGCTTCACTTCCCCTTCATGTTGCAGCCGACGACCACTATCTACGGTCTGACATTTATTGAAGGCGGTAATGCATGGACTTCGGTCGGGAAGTTCTCTCCGTTTGACCTCAAGCGCAGTGCCGGTGCCGGTATCCGCATCTTCCTCCCGATGGTCGGCATGATGGGTATTGACTGGGCCTATGGTTTTGACCGGGTATTCGGCGAGCGAGGCGGCAGTCACTTCCACTTCATCCTCGGTCAGGAATTCTAAAATAACAAATTAATAGTTCATAATGCATAATTCATAATAGTCATCTGATTATGAATTATGCATTATGCATTAATTTAAACCTTTTCGTCTCTCGGGTGTCTATATTAATATAGGATGTAACATTAAAAACATAATTTAATTACGATGAAAAAATTAGCATTGCTTATCGCGATATTCGCCGCCACCGCTTTCGGGGCTGCCGCTCAGAAGTTTGCCCTTGTCGACATGGAATATGTCCTCGGTAACGTGCCTGCCTATGAGATGGCCAACGAGCAGTTGAACCAGATTTCGCAGCGATGGCAGAAAGAAGTCGAGGCTGTCGCCAAGGAAGCCGAAACTATGTACAAAAACTATCAGGGCGACATGGTGTTCCTGACCGATGACCAGAAGAAGAAAAAAGAGGAAGAAATTGTGGCGAAAGAGAAAGAGGCAGCCGAGTTGCGTCAGAAATACTTCGGTCCTGACGGCGAGCTTTACAAAAAGCGTCAGAGCCTCATGAAACCCATTCAGGACGATGTGTACAACGCTGTCAAGAAAGTGGCCGAGGAACGCGGCTATCAGTGCATCTTTGACCGGGCGTCGAGTGCCGACATTATTTTTGCCTCACCGCGCATCGATGTCTCAAACGAAGTGCTTGAAAAGTTAGGTTATTCCAAATAAATATCTTATCTTTGCACTCGGCCTCAGGCCGCATAAAATTAAGTTAAATTTAATAATAAGCTAAGCATACCTTACAATGATTAAAAGATTATTGCTCGCAATCATGATTGCGCTCCCCATGAGTGTTTTCGCTCAGAAATTCGGTGTCATCAACACTCAGGCCCTTATGGAAACCATGCCTGAAATGAAAACCGTTCAGGAACAGATGGAGGCATCTGCCAAGAAGTATCAGGCTGAATTTGACAAGCTGAAAGAGGAATTTGATAAAAAGTTTACAGAATTTCAGGCTCTTGAGGAATCTACCCCTCAGACTATCAAAGACCGCCGTATGCAGGAAATGCAGGAACTTGATGCCAAAATTCAGCAGTTCCGCGAAACAGCTCTTCAGGATCAGCAGCGTCAGCAGCAGCAGCTCATGGCTCCCATTCAGGAAAAAGTCATGAAGGCAATTCAGAGTGTTGGCGACGAAGGCGGTTTCACTTTCATCTTTGAAAACATGATGCCTGTTTTTACCGGCAAGGATGTTACCGACATTACTGAAAGCGTTAAAACCCGTCTCGGTGTGAAGTAAGAATCATCTGAAATGACATAAAACAGAGCGGCCGCCTCGAGAAACGAGGCGGCCGCTCTGTTTTTAGGTGGCTCAGGCTAATTTCTGCTGCAATAGGCTGAAAAACGTCCCGACATGCTCACCGTCGATAAATCCGTGGTGAAACGATATTGCGACCGGCATTGAGCCTTCATCGCTCATTTTTCCCACAACGATCAAGGGGTATGGATTCCCCTTGCTGCTGCGCAGCGTGAACTCTGCTCCTGTAAATGGAAGATAAGGGACGGCACTGACGAGGACGAGGTCATTCTCGGTCTGCGCGTCCTCGGTCGAATAGGCCGATGCATCCCCCGGATTGTCAATCATCTCCCGGGCCACGGCGATAAAGTCGTCAAGGTCGGGGATATAAGGGAAACGCATGGTGACGAAACCTTCCCGACCCTTGACTTTTACGGGCGACAGCACGTCGACGCGGTCATAAAGCACGATGCGCCCCTCGGGGTCCACGCGGTAACGCCATGCCTCGATTTCGTTTATCGCCGAAAGAATGGCATGGAGGTAGACAAGGAAAAACGACTTGTTTCCAGCCTTGGCGCGCCGATAAGCCTCCCCGCATTTCACCGGGCATGTAATCGATGCCATCGGATTGGCGAAATCACTGAAAAACATCCAGTTTTCCCGCCGGTTCCATTTCTCAAAATCAATAATGGTTTTCATCGCTTTATCAGGGATAGCCTGCGGGGGAGGGGTCGGTCACGGTGACCTGTTTCCCGGTCATTGCGCCCAGCATGGAGGTGAGATTCACGACTGCCTCGGCACGGGCGCGTTTCACATATCCTTTCGCATAAATCTTTTTGCGGAAATTGTCGCGTACCTTTGACTTGATGGCGTTTTCCTGTGCCGTTGTGAGATTGGGACTGTCGAAAAAGTCATCGGTCCACTGGTCGATTACGACATAGGAGTTAGGCTCTGTCGATTCATAGATTTCGACGATTTCAGGCGGCAGTGTGACTTTGATGACGCTGTCGCCAATTTCTTCCATCGTCAGATTGTCGAGGTCAAAGGATATACTCCCGTTAATCGTCTGTCGGGCAAAAATGTGGCGCGGGCCCACGCTCCCCTTGACGGGGACATCCTCGGTGATGTCGACAGTGCACAATTGTGCCATAGCCTTGACATCCTTGATTTCAGCCTTGTGCATGGTGACACGGGATACTTCGGGCGACATCTGCCACCACACGACTACTCCGGCGATGGCGATAACGATGGCAAAAATTATAATCAGGCGTATTGTTTTCATGATTCTTTAAATTTTACGATTACATTATAGCCGTCGCGCGCGGCAAGTGAGCTGAAGTAAGTATTGGCTTTTCCGCGGGCTTGCAGGGAGAGTTTGTCGCGGAATACGGGATTCTGTTCCACCTCGGTTTTAAGTGCTGTATTCATCTGTTCCTTTATATTGGCCCGTTCCTCGGCATCGATTTCAGAGCGCAGTCCCGTCACGCGGTAATGGTCTTCGCGGATTTCGGCATCCCGGCCGAGGTATTCGGTCTGAATCGCCGGAAGGGTCAGTGTGATGGTCTTGGTCGATTCGTCAACGTGCACGTCGGTCGGCTGGAGGTTGGTAAGGTCGATGAATGCGCGCATGTATGTGTCGTAGGAATAGGCCGCCTTCCGGTTGCCTATTTTCATCGCGTCACCGATTGCTGCCACTGACTGTTTAAGACCCTTGGCTTCGGAAAGAGAGAGGTCGTCGATTGTCGCCATCTTGGAGATGGTCATTTGAGCGAGGACGAGCTTGTTGACCGATTTTACTTCGGAATAAAACGTGTTCTGCATCGAGCCACCGGTATTACATCCCGAAAAAAACGCTATGGCCAACATTGCTGCGCCGATAGATTTTAATTTCATGACAATAGTAGTAATATTGAATTTGGTTATGAATACAAAAATAACCAATAAATGCCACATCGGCAAAACTGTCGTAAAATATTTACGGTTGAGCCCACGGCTCTTTCATTTAAGATTTGATCTCATTCCCGGAAAATGTGTTATTTTATAGCGGT
>DLAR01000077.1 GCA_002494015.1 Porphyromonadaceae bacterium UBA7042
TACAGCTATGCTCCCTCTGTGTAATAACGAGTTAACTGAAAGATGCTACCACTTTGGATTAACATTTGTTATGAAACGCCCTCTTAATGAAAAGTTCACAGCGGTATCAGGATGGTTCCGCTGTGAACAATCAATGAGTAATGTCGTGTTGGCCGGGTTATTCTTCTGACAGAACCGAGGGTGCGTTGTAGACGCGTGCGCCGAGTTCTTGGTTCAGCATGTAGAGCCCCATGCCGTTGCCTTGAATCATTTTGAACTTGTCGATGAGGGTGCGGGCGTTGTCTTCTTCCTCGACCTGTTCAGTGACGAACCAGTTGAGGCGGTCGCGGGTGGCGTAGTCGTGTTCCTCCTCGGCCAAGGCGTAGAGGTTGTTTATCATAGCCGTTACTTTCTGCTCGTGGGCGAGAGTGGCTTCAAATGCCGCCAAGGGAGATTCCCATGAAGTGTCGACAGCGTCGATGGCTTTGAGCTCGACGCGGCCTCCGCGCTGATTGATGTAGTTCATGAAAATATTAGCGTGGTCCTGTTCTTCCTTGAACTGGATTTTAAACCAGTTGGCTATTCCCGAGAGACCTTCGGCCTCAAAGTGCATGCCCATCGACAGATAAAGGTAGGCACTCCATAACTCGGCGTTAATCTGTTGATTAAGCGCGTCTTGCAGTCTGTTGCTTAACATTGTTGTTGTTACTTTAAAATGATTAAAATGTTTCAATGGTACAAATGTACAGAAAAAACGGTTATATATGTATAATGTTCATCTCAAATTTTTTCCGTTTCAATGTCTGAAAACAATACGGGCAAAATTTTTTGATATGTTTTATAACATAATTCAAAAACATTTCGTAGCTTTGCAGCGTTATTAGGGTAAGTAAGAGTAGATACACAGTTTTAGGTTTTACTATATTAATGTTTTAGGTTTATTAAAATTTTTGTGTTATGCATGATTTATTGAAAAAAGCGGCAAAGTGGTATAAGACTACCAGCTATTGCCTTGCAAGCGCCGAGGTTTACCTTCACGAGGCCAACCGTAAATAAGGCGGCTTGAAATTAAAAGCAGTTAAAAACCAGATGCGTTCCTTATTGTTAAGGGGCGTTTTTTTATGTCGGGACGGTTGCGGGTAATATCGGTTTTCATTATTTTTGCAAGAAAAACACCATTACCGTTATGAAATACAGAAAATGTGGCGAGAGCGGGGTGTTTCTGCCCGAAATCTCGCTGGGAATGTGGCATAATTTCGGTGACAGGGATGATGCTGCTGTGGCGCGGGACATGATTCTCGCGGCTTGGGATAACGGCATCTGCCACTTTGACCTCGCCAACAATTACGGACCATCACCCGGCAGTGCCGAGGAGACTTTTGGTCGAGTCTTGAAAAGCGACCTCGCCTCCCACCGCGACGAGATGTTTGTGTCGTCCAAGGCGGGGCACGAGATGTGGCCCGGCGTGTATGGCGACGGGTCTTCGCGCAAAAACCTGATAGCGTCGTGTAACGCGAGCCTGCGCCGGACCGGTCTTGAATATTTCGACGTGTTCTACAGTCACCGTTACGACGGGGTGACCCCGGTCGAGGAAACGATGCAGGCATTGATTGACATCGTGCGCAGCGGCAAGGCCCTTTATGCAGGTATTTCGAAGTATCCCCCGCGCGAGCAGCAGATTGCCTGCGACATCCTGCGTGAGGCGCGGGTGCCGTGTCTTGTCGGCCAGTATCGCGCGTCGATTTTTGACACTGATGCTATCCGTGGGAATTTCCCGGTCGCCGCGGCCAACGGCAGCGGAATCGTGTGTTTTTCACCACTCGCGCAGGGCTTGCTGACCGACAAATATCTCAATGGTATCCCGGCGCACAGCCGTGCCGCCAACCCCGACGGGTATCTGAAACGCAGCGACGTTACCCCCGGGAAGGTCGAGGCCGCCCGCAGATTAGGCGAGATTGCCGCAAGGCGCGGCGAGTCGCTTGCCTCGATGTCGATAGCATGGCTGCTTGCCGACAAGAGGGTCACGTCGGTAATCATCGGCGCGTCATCGGTCAATCAGTTGCTTTCCAATCTGAAATCGCTTGAATCGCCCGCGTTTACGCCCGACGAGCTGAAGGAAATCGACGCTATTGCGGCACAAATAAGATGATTTTGCGGCAATGCGATAAAAATACGCTGTTTTTTATGTACTTTTGCATAGAAATTAATAACCAATAGAATAAGGGAAGATGATGACTCATATTTCACAACGTGTACAGTCGCTGGCAGTGTCAGCGACTCTCGCCATGTCGCAGCGCTCGGCCGAGCTGAAGGCCCGGGGTGTCGATGTGATCAACCTCTCGGTCGGCGAGCCTGATTTCAATACGCCTGAACATATCAAGGAGGCAGCCAAGCGCGCTATTGACGAGAACTATTCGTTCTATACGCCTGTGGCGGGATACATGTCGCTCCGCAAGGCTATCGCCGCCAAGCTGAAAGATGAGAACGGTCTTGACTACGCGCCCGAGCAGATTGTTGTTTCCAACGGTGCCAAGCAGGCTCTGTGCAACGTCATCCTTGCCACCGTCAACCCGGGCGACGAGGTCATTATCCCGATGCCCGCGTGGGTGAGCTATGTCGAGATGGTGAAACTTGCCGAAGGAGTCCCCGTGCCGGTTGTCGCCACTATCGAGCAGGATTTCAAAGTAACTCCCGAGATGCTTGAAGGGGCTATTACCCCGAAGACCCGCATGGTGATGCTCTGCTCGCCCTCTAACCCGACCGGCAGTGTTTATTCCCGCGACGAGCTGAAGGCGCTTGCCGACGTGCTGGCCAAGTATCCCGACATCCTCGTGCTTGCCGACGAGATATATGAACACATACTCTTTACCGGCTCGTTTACATCGATGGCCTCTTTCCCCGAGATAGCCGACCGCACCATCGTCATCAACGGCGTGTCAAAGGCATACGCGATGACCGGCTGGCGCGTGGGTTACTGCGCCGCCCCGCTGTGGCTTGCCAAGGCTGTGACAAAACTTCAGGGACAGTATTCGTCCAACTGCTCGTCAATCGCCCAAAAGGCAGCCGAGGCCGCCTATACCGGCTCGCAGGAGTGTGTCGAGGAGATGAGGCTTGCCTTTGAGCGCCGCCGTGACCTCGTCGTGGAGCTTGCCCGTCAGATTCCCAGATTGCAGGTCAACTACCCGCAGGGCGCGTTCTACCTGTTCCCCGAGGTCAGTGCCTACATCGGCAAGACTACGCCCGACGGCAAGGCTATCACCTCGTCGGGCGACTTGGCAATGTATCTGCTCGAAACCGGTCACGTCGCAACCGTCGACGGTGCTGCATTCGGTGTCGAAGGCTACATAAGGCTGAGCTATGCCACCAGCGATGACAACATCCGCGAGGCGATGCGCCGCATAGCCGACGCGCTATCTAAACTGAAATAACAAAAACGACATAAAATGGACTTTATTGAAGAACTGACATGGCGAGGCATGATCCACCAGATGATGCCGGGAACCGACGAACAATTAAAGAAGGAAATGACGACGGCCTATCTGGGCATTGACCCGACGGCCGACTCGCTCCATATAGGGCACCTCGTGGGTGTGATGATTCTGAAGCACTTCCAGCGGTCGGGACACAAGCCCATCGCCCTTGTCGGCGGCGCGACCGGCATGATCGGCGACCCCTCGATGAAAAGTCAGGAACGCAAGCTCCTTGACGAGGAAACCCTGCGCCACAATCAGGAGGCAATCAAGCGTCAGCTTGCCAAATTCCTCGATTTTGATTCTGACGCGCCCAACGCCGCCGAGCTTGTCAACAACTATGACTGGATGAAAAACTTCTCGTTCTTGGACTTCATCCGCGACGTGGGCAAGCACATCACCGTCAACTACATGATGGCCAAGGACTCGGTTAAAAAGCGTCTCAGCGGCGAGTCTCAGCAGGGAATGTCGTTCACCGAGTTCTCCTATCAGCTTGTGCAGGGGTATGACTTCCTCAACCTCTATCGCGAGAAAGGCTGCAAGCTGCAGCTTGGCGGTTCAGACCAGTGGGGCAACATCACAACCGGCACCGAGCTTATCCGCCGCACTGTCGGAGGCGAGGCTTACGCCCTCACCTGTCCCCTTATCACCAAGGCCGACGGTGGAAAATTCGGCAAGACAGAGAGCGGCAACGTGTGGCTTGACCCGCGTTATACCTCGCCTTACAAGTTTTACCAGTTCTGGCTCAATGTGAGCGATGCCGATGCCGAGAAATATATCAAAATTTTCACATTCCTGTCGCGTGAGGAAATCGAGTCACTCGTGGCCGAGCAGGCACAGGATCCCGGCCGCCGTCCCCTCCAGCACCGACTGGCCAAGGAAATCACCACGATGGTACACTCGGCCGAGGATTACGAGGCTGCCGTAGAGGCATCGCAGATTCTTTTCAGCAACAAGGCCGGCGAGATTCTTCACAAGATTGACGAGCCCACCCTGCTTGCCGTGATGGAAGGGGTGCCCACTTTCGAGGTTTCGCGTCAGGCGATTGCAGATGGCATAAAGCTTGCCGACCTTCTGACCGATGCCGCCCCCGTGTTTCCATCCAAGGGGGAGATGCGCAAGATGGTGCAGGGAGGCGGTGTCTCCATCAACAAGGAGAAAGTGGCCGATGCCTACGCTCCAGCCGACCTGTCAATGCTCCTTAACGACAAATACATTCTCGTTCAGCGCGGTAAAAAGAATTACTTCCTGCTGATTGCGAAATAAGAGGTTGTTATTAAAAACCTCTAAAGATTTTTAACGAAATGAGGAAAGACAGCAATGCTGCCGGTGAAATACCGCAGCATTGCTGTCTTTTTTGTCAATTATAACGGATAAATGTTAACACGGGTTAACAGTTGGTGTGCAATTCGGCAAGATTTATTAAGAAAAGAGCGATTTTTGGACCGATTAGACGAGTTAAGCAATTTTTTGTGCCTAACTTTGTGCCTTAAATTTTGTTGTAACAGACTTGACATACTTGTCCGTTACATATATCACATTCACTATTGTTAGAGAAATGACAAATATACTGACCGATTTAGTACGCCGACAGGCAGCGAAATATGGCGATGCCGCCGCGCTTGCCGCTCCTTGCGCCGACGGCAGTTGGGCCGATATTTCGTGGAACACTCTTTCACGCGATGTCGACACCGTAGCGCGGGCGATGGAGATTATCGGAGTCAAAGAGGGGGACAATATAGCTACATTCTCGGCCAACCGCCCCGAGAACCTCGTCACCGACATGGCCGCCTACCTTAACCGCGCCGTGTCGATTTCAATCTATGCGACTTCGAGTCTTGAACAGGTAATATATATAGTCAACGACAGCAAGAGCGAGATTCTTTTTGCCGGTAATTACACCCAGTATAAAATCGCCCGCGAGGCTCAGGCCGTGTGCGGGTGTCTGCGGCAGATTGTGGTTATAAAGGATATAGAGCTTGACGCTGATGACAAGACCACGGTTAAGTGGTGCGATCTGTTGAAACTGGGCGGCTCGGCCACGGCTGAATGCATAAAGGAGGTCGAGCTGCGCACGTCCCGTGCCCTCCCCGACGATATTGCGACGCTTGTCTACACCTCGGGGACTACCGGGGAGCCGAAAGGGGCAGTTCTCACCCACAGCAACTTCAATGCCTGTATGCAGGGCCACCGCGACCGGTTTCCGTGGATTGCCGCAGGTCAAACGTCGCTTGCATTTCTGCCGCTGAGCCACATCTTTGAAAAAGGATGGAGCTACTTCTGCCTGTTTGCCGGAATCAAGAACTATATCAACCGCCATCCTCAGGATATTCAGAACGCAATTGCCACGGTGCGGCCCAACTATATGTGCAGCGTGCCCCGTTTTTGGGAAAAGGTATATGCTGCCGTGCAAGAGAAAATCGGGTCGATGAACGGCTTTACCAAGTGGATGACGATGAGCGCACTGAAAACGGGTCGCCGGCGTAACCTCGACTATCTGAGACTTGGCAAGAAAGTGCCGTGGTGGCTTGAGGCGCGCTATGGCTTTTTTGACAAATATGTTTTCTCTCTGCTCCGGCGCACAATCGGAATCGAGCGCGGATTGCTGTTTCCTGTCGCAGGCGCGCCCATTTCGTCCAAGATTGTGGAGTTTTTCCGCTCATGCGGCATAAATCTCGTCGAGGGTTACGGACTTTCCGAGACTACTGCTACGGTGAGCTGCTATCCTGACGTGGATTATGCTATCGGGTCAGTAGGAGCTCCGATTCCCGGTGTTCAGGTGAAAATCGGGCCTGACAACGAGATTCTGGTCAAAGGTCCCACCGTCATGCGTGGCTATTATAACAAACCCGAGGCGACAGAGGCGGCTTTTACTCCTGACGGATGGTTCCGTACAGGTGATGCCGGCCGCATCGACGCGTCGGGCGCGATTGTGCTGACCGACCGAATCAAAGACCTATTCAAGACATCCAACGGCAAGTATATCGCTCCGCAGGCGATAGAGAGCCGCCTCGGTGAGGACAAGTATATAGACCAAGTTGCTGTAATAGGCGACCGCCGCAAATATGTTACCGCCATCATCGTACCCGCTTTTGCCGCACTGAAAGAGTATGCCGGTCAGAAGGGTATTTCTTATAAATCGCTCGAGGACCTCGTTTCCAACAGCGAGATTGTTCGCCTTATTCAGAACCGGCTGGAGCAGTTGCAAAAAGGATTGGCCGGATTTGAAAAAATCAAGAAATTCACGTTGCTCCCGCGCGAGTTCACGATGGAGTCAGGCGAGCTGACCAATACGCTCAAAATCCGCCGCCCGGTCATCAACGACCACTTTGCCCGCGAGATAGAGGCGATGTACATATGACAAAATAACAGATAACATATTGCAGATAACAAATACCAAATAGCAGATAGTAAATAATAACAACTGATGAAAGTAGCCATTGTTGGTGCCAGTGGTGCCGTAGGTCAGGAGTTTCTCCGTGTCCTTGCAGAACAGAATTTTCCCATTGACGAGCTGTTGCTTTTCGGCTCGAAACGCAGTGCCGGTAAAAGTTATAACTTTCGAGGCAAAGATTATGTCGTCAAAGAGCTGACCCGGAATCCCGAGGATTTCAAGGGCGTGGATTTCGCCTTTGTGTCGGCAGGAGCGGGTGTGTCACGCGAATATGCCGATGTCATCACCGCCCACGGCGCGCTGATGATTGACAACTCCAGCGCGTTCCGCATGGACAGCGACGTGCCCCTCGTGGTTCCCGAGGTAAACGGCGAGGATGCGTTCAACGCCCCCCGCAATATCATCGCCAATCCCAACTGCACCACCATCATCATGGTCGTGGCGCTCAAGCCGATAAACGACATTTCTTCCATTCGCCGCATCCATGTCGCGACCTATCAGGCAGCCAGCGGCGCCGGTGCTACCGCGATGGACGAGCTTGTCAGCCAGTATGCCGAGATTCAGGCGGGTAAAGAGCCTGTGGTCGAGAAATTTGCCTATCAGCTTGCCTACAACCTCATTCCCCACATCGACGTATTCCTCGACAACGGATACACCAAGGAGGAAATGAAGATGTTTAACGAGACAAAGAAAATCATGCATGCGCCGGGACTGGATGTCAGTGCGATGTGTGTGCGAGTGCCTGTATTGCGCGCCCATTCCGAGGCGGTGTGGGTCGAAACCGAGCGGCCCGTCAGCGTCGAGGAGGCCCGTGCCGCCTTTGAAAAGGCCGAAGGACTCGTTGTCATTGACAATCCGGCTGAAAAGAAATATCCCATGCCTCTTGACGTGACCGGCAGTGATCCCGTCTATGTGGGACGCATCCGCAAGGACCTCGCAGGCGACCACGGCCTGTCATTCTGGCTCGTGGGCGACCAGATCAAGAAGGGCGCGGCTCTCAATGCCGTCCAGATCGCCCAGTATATTCTCGCCCACAAGAAATGAGCTGTCGCGATTTTATCGCGATGCTGAAACAAACTCTAAATCATATAAGGGACATATATTTTATGTCCCTTTATGCGTTATTAAATATAGGATTGACTGAAACAATATGACTGTCGGAGACTTTGCACAGATTGTTACCGATGCGCTGCCCTATAAACCCAACGAGCAACAGCGGCTTGTTATCGCGGCGTTGGCCCGGTTCTGTTCGTCGCAGACACCGAGCGACTCGGTGTTTCTGCTCAACGGCTATGCCGGAACCGGCAAAACGTCGCTGACCGGCGCGCTTGTGAAGGCCCTGACGGCGGTGCGCGTTCCTGTGGTGCTTCTTGCGCCTACCGGCCGTGCCGCGAAAGTTTTCAGCATCCATGCCCGGCATCCCGCCTTTACTATACACCGCAAGATTTATCGCGGTGACTCGATGTCGATAACCGGGGCGAGCGCGATGCTTCAGGACAATCGTCTGACCAACGCCGTTTTTATCGTCGACGAGGCATCCATGATAGGCAACAGCAATGTCGACAGTGCCGGCAACCCTACGACAGGGCTGCTTGAGGACCTGTTGCAGTATGTGTTTACCGGCACCAACTGCCGCCTGATACTTATCGGCGACATAGCACAGCTTCCGCCGGTCGGCAGCACGGTCAGTCCGGCAATGGATGTCAACACGCTGAAACAGCACGGCCT
This sequence comes from Porphyromonadaceae bacterium UBA7042, assembly GCA_002494015.1. Lineage (GTDB taxonomy): Bacteria > Bacteroidota > Bacteroidia > Bacteroidales > Muribaculaceae > Duncaniella. Next base: position 8,572 of record DLAR01000077.1, read on the forward strand.
GAGGGTGTCCCGCGCAGTGATGACCGACACCGCCCGTCAGGCGCGCAACTCGGGGATATTGCGAAACGCCACTTGGCTGCGCCGCGCCATGCTTGTCAATCCCCTTCCCGCGCCCCGGCTGATGGCAAGCCGGTTCAGTGATGTCGATGTCATTGACAATGACGGGGTGCTTGAGGTGGTGTATGAGGCTTATAACGGCGACGATGACACATCGGGGCCCGACAATACCATCATCATCACCCGGTCCAACCGTCGCGCGACTGCGTTCAATCTTGCCATACGTCAGGAAATCCTTGATTGCGAGGAGGAGCTAATCAAGGGTGAACGGCTGCTTGTGGCTAAGAATAATTACATGTGGGCCCGCAAGGTCGAGGGTCTTGATTTTATCGCCAACGGGGATGTTGCCGTCGTTGACCGGATTATAGGGACTGAGACCCGTTACGGCTGCCGTTTCGCCGACGTGACGCTGACTCTTCCTGACCGGGAAATCTCGATTGACTGCAAAATCATTCTCGACACATTGACCGGCGAAAGCGCGTCGCTTGAAACCGAGCGTTATCAACGGCTTGCCGAAGGTCGGTTGATGGACCCCGAGGCATTTGACCCCGCCATGCCGATGGAGGCAAGGGTGAGACGGCTCAAGGATGACGAATATTTCAACGCCTTGCAGGTAAAATATGCCTATGCCGTCACCTGTCACAAAGCGCAGGGCGCGCAGTGGGCCAACGTCATTATCGATATGGGGGGAATTGCCCCCGACGCGCTCGGTCTTGACTTTTACCGCTGGCTTTACACGGCTACTTCGCGCGCTACTTCGCGGCTTTATTACCTGAATCCCACGCTGCCCGTCGAGTAGCTATCCCGCTTCTGAAAGAATCTTTTCAAGATAGGGTGTCGGGTGGATGTCGCAGGCCCGGCGCAGGTAGGGGAGGGCGCGGGCGCGTTCCCCGATAGCGAGGTAATAGTTCCCGAGCGACAGCAATGACGCTGTGTCGTCGGGTGACAGCTCCAGTATGCGGTCAAGGACCTGAACGGCGTTTTCCCACTGTCCGCCGGTCATATATCCGTCGGCCAGTATTTTCAAAAATTTAAGATTGTCAGGCATTCCGTCGAGCATTTTCAGGCTGTAGTGAACCATACCTTCCGCATTGCGCCGAAATGTATAGAACGCCAGCAGGTAAGAGTCGATTGACCGTGCGAGCCACGGTTCTGCGGCGGCCACCCGTTCCAGATAGCCGGTATATATCGCGGGACGGCCCTGAGCAAGGGCGGCTTTCTCGACGCTGTAGAAAAGCGAGTCAAAAGGAACATGAAGGTCGATGGCCCGGCGGGTGATGCGGAGCTGCGCTACCGAGTCGGCGGTCATGCCGGCGGCTACTATCGCCCGGGCCTGTACGGGGACATCGTCGGGACGTTCGTCGAGCATCAGATGCATCATGGCAAGCGCCGACAACCACTCGCCGTGGCGGTAAAAGCGGTCGGCCTTGACTGCAAGCTCGTCGTAGGTGACGGCCGATGACGACAGGGCGGTCATCAGGACTGCGAGTAGGACAAAGAAGGATTTCATCATCAGCAGCGTAATTGATAGTTTATTATGGACTCGACGAGGTAAAGCGAGATGATGTCGGCGCGGTCGACCTCCATGTCGTCGTAGGCGGGGTTGTCGCTGTGCAGAATGACGCGTGTGGCATCGGGGTGCCGGCGCACAAACTTCACCATGCGGTAGTCTTCAAGCTGTATAACGTAAATCTGCCCCCAAAAGATGTTTCGCATGTCATTAATCTGACGTATGGCCACATATCCGCCGTTACATATCGTCGGTGTCATGCTGTCACCGTTGACGCGCACGATGTGGGTGTCCCGGGGGATGCCGGGGAGTGATACGAAACCGGCAAGATTGGCCGGTGTGAACATCTGGGGCAGGGGAGTGCGTCCGGCTGTAACGTCGATGTCATAGACTGGGGTTCCGGTTGTAGCCGCGGCAGCGGTGGCGACCGGCGCGAGAGGCTCGTCAATGATAATTTCGCGAGAGACGGAGGTCTTGGCAAAGGGCACGTCTGTGCCGTCGCGCAGCCATTTTTTTGACACTCCCATGTCGACCACGACTCTGTTGATGAGGGATTCGCTGACCGGTGTGCGGCCGTTGAGGGCCTTGGACAGATTGGCGGGATTCATGCCGAGGCGGCGGGCAAACTGTGCCTGCGACAAGTGAGAGATATACATGAGGTAACGGATGCGGTCGGCAACAGTCTCGACTGAGGGGGCGGGGGCGATGTTGTTGAGGAATTCCATAGTGGCTGAAGTTGTAACGCGGATATTGAATATTGCAAAGATACAACGATGATTGCCGATTGTCAAGTTAAAAAAAATTAAGGGTGAAGTTTATAAGTCTAATTAGTCCAATTAGACCAATTGGTCCAATAAATATATTACGAAATAAAAGTTTTTTGCTAACTTTGCATTACAGGAGACGGTGAAATGCCGCCGAATGTACCATATCCAATTTATTAACCTTATCAAAATTTTAAAATCATGGCTGATCAGCAGAAAGAAATAAAAATCGAACTCACTCCCGAAGTTGCCGCAGGACACTACTCCAATCTAGCCGTAATCTCGCACGGTGCCAACGAGTTTTTCCTTGACTTCATCAACGTTGCTCCCAATATGCCGCAGGCCAAGGTGCAGTCCCGCATCATCATGACCCCCGAGAATGCCAAGAACCTCCTCGGCGCGCTGATGGAAAACGTAAAGAAATATGAGGCAATGTTTGGCGAAATCCGCCCCAAGCGTCCCGTCAACAACGGTGGCAACGGCGAGATTCCCAACCCCTTCATCATGGGTGGCAAAGCCTGAAACAATTGAGAATTGAGGATTGAGAATTGACAATTATGCATTGTCAATTCTCAATTCTACATTAGTCAGTAACTATGGAATCGAATTTTTGCATTTATAATACGCTGACCCGCACCAAGCAGCGGTTTGTTCCGTTGCACGAGGGGCGAGTGGGGATGTATGTGTGCGGCCCCACCGTCTATGGCGACGGTCATCTGGGCCATGCGCGTCCGGCTATCACATTTGACGTGCTTTTCCGCTATCTGCGCCATCTCGGTTACAAGGTGCGTTATGTGCGCAACATTACCGACGTGGGTCACCTCGAACATGATGCTGACAACGGCGAGGACAAGATAGCCAAGAAGGCGCGTCTCGAACAGCTTGAGCCGATGGAAGTGGTGCAGTATTACCTCACCCGCTATCACAAGGCGATGGAGGCGCTGAATGTGTTGCCGCCGTCAATCGAGCCCCATGCCTCGGGCCATGTAATCGAGCAGATCGAATATGTCAAGAAAATTCTCGATTCCGGATATGCCTACGTCAGCAACGGCTCGGTCTACTTTGACGTGCCGAAATACAATCAGGATCATCCCTACGGCAAATTGTCGGGACGCAACATCGACGAGCTTCTTGCCACTACCCGCGCGCTTGACGGGCAGGAAGAAAAGCACAATCCTGCCGACTTCGCGCTGTGGAAAAAAGCCTCGCCCGAGCACATCATGCACTGGCCCTCGCCGTGGAGCGAAGGATTCCCCGGGTGGCATCTCGAATGCTCGACGATGGGAGAGAAGTATCTCGGCGAGACGTTTGACATCCACGGTGGCGGAATGGATCTCATGTTCCCCCATCATGAATGTGAAATCGCCCAGTCGGTGGCTCATAACGGCCACGATGCCGTGCGCTACTGGATGCACAACAACATGATTACCATCAACGGCAAGAAGATGGGCAAGTCGCTGGGCAACTTCATCACGCTCGACGAGTTTTTCACCGGTTCACACCCGTTGCTCGACCAGCCTTACAGTCCGATGACAATCCGCTTTTTCATCCTTCAGGCCCACTATCGCGGAACCGTCGATTTCAGCAACGAGGCTTTGAAGGCATCGGAAAAGGCTCTCAACCGCATGCTTGAAGGATATCGCCGTCTTCAGGAGCTGGCACCCTCCGATACATCCACAATCGATGTCAGCACCATTGCCCGTGACTGCTACGAGGCCCTCGACGACGATATGAACACACCGATGGTAATCGCGCGCCTCTTTGATGCTCTGCGTCTGGTCAATCAGGTCAAGGACGGTCACGCCTCTGCCACTCAGGCCGACATCGACGAGTTGCGCCGCGTGTTTGACACATTTATGGTCGAGGTGCTCGGTATCCGCCCTGACACAATCGAGGGTGCCGGCGACAACGCTGAGGCTCTGAAACCGTTTGAGGACGCTGTCGACCTCGTGCTTGAAATCCGTGCCAAGGCTAAGGCGTCGAAAGACTGGGCTACCAGTGACCTTATCCGCGACCGCATGGCCGCCATCGGATTCACCGTCAAGGATACCAAGGACGGTGCCGAGTGGAGTCTCTCGAAATAATCCATAATGCACAATGCATTATGCATGATGAATTAAACGACACAAATGTGTGGTTTCGCTGGATGGCCGATTTTTATGGCCGCACGGGGGTCGACGAGGGTCTCATCACCCTGCTTTCCACCGTGTCGGTTGTACTGCTTGTGCTGATTGCCTCGTGGGTGCTCTACGCTGTTCTTTCAAGGATAGGACACCCTGCCGTAAGGCTGTTTGTCGCCAGAACACCGGCCAAATGGGACGATGACCTGTTTAACGACCGGCTGCTACATGCCGTCAGTGCGCTCTTGGTCATCATTATGCTCAATGTCACCCTCCCCGCCGCGCTGACTGCCTATCCCCTGATGCGCAGCATTGCAAGCGTCGTGTGCCGCATTTTGATAATCGGCGCTTCAGTGACGGTCATCAACCGTCTGCTTTCATCGGTATATGACGTGTGTGAGAACCACACATCCCTGCGTGTGTCTTCATTGAAGGGATTGTTCCTGATGGTTCAGATTGGATTCTTGGGATGTGGCGCAATCCTTGTCGTTGCGACTCTGGCCAACCGCAACCCCATGATTATCATCTCGGGACTCGGAGCCTCGGCCGCAGTGCTGATGCTCGTGTTCCGCGACTCGATACTCGGCGTGGTGGCTGGTGTACAGCTTACGTTCAACGACATGCTGCGTCCCGGCGACTGGATTTCGATGCCGAGCCACGGGATAAACGGCATCGTGACCGAGGTGCTGCTGACCACTGTAAAGGTGCAGAACTATGACATGACCACCGTCACGATTCCGCCCTATACTCTTGTCAGCGAGTCGTTCCAGAACTGGCGCGGGATGCGCGAGAGCGGCGGACGGCGCATCATGCGGTCGTTCAATATCGACATCAACACAATCCGACACCTGTCAGCCGCTGAGCTTGCGCCGCTCCTCGACGAGCCGTGGGCGGCCGGAATCTCCCCTGATTCCCCGCAGGTCAACGTGACGTTGTTGCGCCGTTATCTTGAACATTATATCGGCAGCTATGCCCTTGAGCGGCCTGATGACAACATGTTTGTCATGGTGCGCGAGCTGCAACCCACCGACAAAGGTCTGCCTGTGGAAATCTATCTCTTTGCCCGTGTTACCGACTGGGTGTCCTACGAGGCGGTTCAGGCAACCATCACTGACCACATTCTTGCTGCCATTCCTCGCTTCGGATTGCGTGTGTTCCAGTCTCCATCGGGATGGGACATCGCCTCTATCCGCGAGAGCCGGGAGTCATAGTTACATATATATACGAAATACGAGGCCGGAGACGCGTTTTAGCAACGCGTCTCCGGCCTCGTGTATATTTTTCTGAAGAAAGCGACATTATCGCATTACACCCCCCTGTTTCCCATTGTAATTTTGCAGTGTCAACATTAATCATTCACTTTTTAATCACATCAAAAAAATGGAAAACAATGAAGAAAAAACTGACCAACTTCCTCTCGGAAATCAAGATGATGAAACCCGTGTCGCTGAGATCGACCAAGTGGGCGAGGCTTGTTGCTGCGGCGGGCAGGGCGCTGGTGACGCTGTCGTCGGCTGCGATGTCGGCCCGGATGATTCTCAACCGCTTCAAGGCGTTTCTTGCGACGATGCCGCCGTGGATGAAAGACCCGCTGATGAAAATACTGAAAATGGCGGTGAGTCCCGAGACCGATGCGTCCGACCCGCCTCCCGGGGAGACGACCACGACAACGGGAACTCCGCCGACCGGCTCCTCCGACTGATTGAGTGTGACCGGCGCATAGGCCGGCTGATTACCTCGCTGCTTAATGGCCAGACACCGCAGGAGGCTATAGACAGTCTGGTCAGCGAGGCCGCTCCGAAAGCGGTAGAGCCGCAACCCGAGCTGGGAATCTACGAGCTTGTGCGCTACGGTCTCCCCGATGGTCCGGGTCACCCCGCCGACGAAGACACGACCCGCGTTCTCTCCTCGCCCCGCGACAGCGTGTGGAACCGCCGCTGAAACAACTCCCCGGTTCATGACAATCCTATTTATCCATCGATTTTAATATCCTGAACAACAATGAACAACACAAAATTCTTCAACAGCCTTTTTTCTTCGGAAAACATCGTGAAAATTATCCTCGTGATTATCGCTTTTCTGCTTTGGTCGCTCAGCGCCGAGGCTATTGACTGCCTTTCGACGGCATCTCTTGCAGTGGCCGGATTAGTGACAACCGATAATGGCGTTCACCTTTCGGGGTCGCCGCTGACCACGTCTGATACCGAGTCGGTCTCCCCGTCGTTGCTCCGCAGCGAGATTGACAGCCGCATCGCCAAAATCCGTCCTTCGGCCACGCCGCTCGACCAGATTTCACGCGTGGGAGGTTCCCGGAAAGCCGGTTCGATGAAAGTGGAATACTATTCGGTCGACATAAAACCCGGCGAAAGCACGGTTACATCCGTGGTGAAGCAGCATACCTATGAGGAAGACTCTCCCCTTATGGTTCCCGTGCAGAATATCAATGTTTTCGCTCCCACCGAGACGGTTCTGTTCCCCTCGGTAATGGTGACCGATGAAAACGGGATGGAGGTGCCTCTCGTGTGCTACGTCGATGCTGTCAACAACAGGTTGCAGCTCATTCCGGCCAACGTTGCTGCTGTCAATGGCAATATTGTTGTGCCCGAGATTCCTTCCGGCGCCCTTGTCGTGCGCATGGGACGCGCTGCGGGCGAGCTTGACGTGCAGACCTCCCAGTATAACGCCCTTCCTCGCAAAAACTTCAACTATTGTCAGATTTTCAAGACTCAGGTCGAGCAGTCGACACTTCAGAAAATCGCCGACAAAGAGGTGGGATGGACATTTTCCGATCAGGAGGAAGTCGCTATAATCGACATGAGACTGTGCATGGAAAAGAATTTCCTCTTTGGTGCCCGCTCACGCGCAAAGTCGGTCGAAAAGAACGAGGATGTGTGGCTCACCGGCGGCATCTGGACTCAGGCAGGAAAGGACTTTGTCTATGATGCCGAAACATTCGACAACTCCGCACTCATCGGCCTGATGCGTGAGGCTTTTACCAAGAATGCCGGTTCTACCCGCAAGATTCTTATCGGTGGCTCGGGACTCATTACTACACTGAACAACCTGAGCTTTGACCGTGTCGTCAAAGCATCGGAGAAAGAAACTGTCTGGGGTGTCGACTTCCACATAATGACATCGAAATTCGGAACCCTCTATGTGGTGCACTCCGAGGTATTTGACCTCTGCGGCCGCCCCGACGACGGTATCATTGTCGATCCCGAGTATATCACCAAGTATACCCATATCCCCTTCTCGGCCGAGCGTCTGAGTCTCAAGTCGAGCGGTGTGCGCAATTCCGAGGCGGTGGTAATGACCGAGGCTTCATGTCTTGTTCTCCGCTACCCTGACGCCCACATGCGCGTTACCAAAAAATCATCGTCCCCGGCAGAGACGGTAACTGAATAATTATCCTCTGATAGCGAAAGGCGGCAAAGAAAAACCTTGCCGCCTTTCGCTGTATTATCTGAAAAAGGGAAAGATAAACGATGCTGTCGTCACCCTTCACTTTTCGCCTTATTCAATATCTTCCTCGATTGAGAAATCATCGGGAAGGTCTGCGTCAAATTCCGAGTCGTCAATATCCTCATCGTCGACGTTTTCGACATTATCCCCTTCGGCATCCTTGGACGCGTCGGCATTCTTGGCTGCCTTCTTGGAAGCGGCGGCTTTTTTCTTCTTGCCCCCGTTGGCTGCGTCGTCTTTGAGCGCGGCCATGATTTTTGCTTCGAGTTCCTCGGCGAGTTCGGGGTTGTCGGCAAGCATCCGCTTGGCTGCGTCGCGGCCTTGGGCAATCTTGGTGCCGTTGTAGCTGAACCACGAGCCGCTCTTGTTGATGATGCCCAGTTCGACACCGAGGTCGATGATTTCGCCGGTGCGTGACACACCTTCGCCAAACATGATGTCAAATTCCGCGCGTTTGAACGGAGGCGCTACCTTGTTCTTGACGACGCGCACCTTGGTCAGTCGTCCAAGCACCTCCTCGCCGTCCTTGATCTGGGTGCTGGGGCGGATGTCGATACGCACCGAGGCGTAAAATTTCAGCGCGTTGCCGCCCGTGGTTGTCTCTGACGGGCCAAACATCGAGCCGCCGATTTTTTCACGCAGCTGGTTGATGAAGATGCAGCAGGTATTGGTGCGCGAGATAGCTCCGGTCAGCTTGCGCATTGCCTGCGACATGAGGCGTGCCTGAAGGCCGACGTTCTTGTCGCCCATCACGCCGTCGATTTCGCTCTTGGGGGTCAGCGCGGCAACCGAGTCGATGACGAGGATGTCGATGGCCGACGAGCGGATTAGCTGCTCGGCGATTTCGAGCGCCTGTTCGCCGTTGTCGGGCTGCGCCATGAGCAGGTTGTTGACATCAACGCCTAACTTTTCGGCATAGAAACGGTCAAACGCGTGCTCGGCATCGATAATTGCGGCGATGCCTCCTGCTTTCTGAGCCTCGGCGATGGCGTGGATGGCAAGAGTGGTTTTACCCGACGATTCCGGCCCGAAAATCTCGATGACACGTCCGCGGGGAAAACCGCCCACCCCGAGCGCGAAGTTAAGACCTATCGAGCCGGTGGGGATAACTTCCACATCCTCCACTACCTCGTCACCGAGTTTCATGATTGCGCCTCGGCCGAAGTTTTTCTCAATCTGTCCCATAGCCTGCGCGAGGGCGTTGAGCTTTGATTTGGCGGGATCCAGTTCCTTGTCCTTCTTCCCGGCCGGTTTCTTCTTTTCCATATCAGGTATTTATGTTGTTATTTTCTTATTATATTATCAATTATAACGCAAAGTTAGCGACGGTAGTGTGCAACAATCTTGCACACCGTGACAAAAAACGGTTAAAACCCTCCGTCCCCCTGTTGCGTTATTCTGTCGTGAATTTATTCCACACTTGCTGCGGGCGCGATATATCACGCCCGCAGCGAAAATGCATATTCATACATTCGCAACCGCTAAGTTAGCCATTTTCAGGGAGATTGACAAAAAATCGCCGAAAAAGATAAAAATTTCCTGCCCCTTGTGAACCATTCCTGCCGCCGCGCGTTTTATTAGTACATAGCAAAATTACTTTTTCCATTGCAAGAAATGTGATAATGATTGGTTTATTATCTAAGCGAGAAGACGTTGTGACAACATCTTCTCGTTTGGCGTTTTATAGAATCCTCTGTCCTCAGGCAGGACAGAGGATTCCTCTGGGTTTGTTTAAACATCGCGATTTATCGCGATAAATCTAAAAATCTTCACCTTTCACTCTTTTCTCCTCATTCTCCTTGTCAAACCGCTCATAAGCCTCCACGATTCTTTGGACAAGCGCGTGGCGCACGATGTCCTTTTTACCGAATTCAACACGCCCGATTCCCGGCACATCCTTCAGCACCCTCAGTGCCTGCATCAGACCCGATGTCGTCGAGCGGGGAAGATCAATCTGTGTAGCATCGCCCGTGATTATCATCTTGGCGTTCATGCCCAGTCGGGTCAGGAACATCTTGATCTGGTGAACGGTGGTGTTCTGCGCCTCGTCGAGCACGATGACTGCGTCGTTGAGAGTGCGTCCGCGCATAAATGCCAGCGGTGCGATCTGAATGACATTCGTCTCCATGTATTCCTTGAGCTTGACTGCGGGAATCATGTCTTCAAGCGCGTCATAAAGCGGCTGTAGATACGGGTCGATTTTGTCTTTCATGTCCCCCGGGAGGAAACCGAGCTTTTCACCCGCTTCAACCGCCGGGCGCGACAGTATGATTTTGCGCGCCTCGCGGTTTTTCAACGCCTTGACGGCAAGCGCGATGGCTATGTATGTCTTACCCGTGCCGGCAGGGCCGAGGGCAAATGTCAGGTCATTGTCGTGGAATGCCTCGACAAGTTTTACCTGATTCTCTGTGCGCCCGGTGATAGGTTTGCCGTTGATGCCATAGATGATGACATCGTCATGTTTCGGTTTGGCCGGTTCTTTCCCTTTGATTATGTCAAGGATGACCTCCTCGTTGAGCGAGTTGTATTTCACGCAATATTCCTCCAGCTCCTTGATGCGTTTCTCAAATTCGGCCGTCTCCTTTTCGTCGCCGATAACCTTGATGACACTTCCGCGAGCCGCCATCCGCAACTTGGGAAACAGGTTGCGGATGAGTTGCATATTGCTGTTGTTTACTCCGTAAAACGACACCGGGTCAACGCTGTCGATGATTACAATCCTTTCAATCATTAAGAAATATTAAGTATTAAACCTTAAACTGTCTTTTCCTTGGAAAGCTCCACATCCATATTGACCCACCACGAGCGCGGGATGAGCTGCCACACGGCGCAGATAGCTTTCCATCGCCAGTCGATGGTGGCGACGCGCTTGCCTTTCAGAATCGCTGCCTCAATCATCGGCGCCACATAGTCGACCGACATCGTGAGCGGATACACGCGCTTGGGATTAAGCAACGGCGTGTCGACCCATCCCGGACGGATTTCGGTAAATTTCACCCCGGCCTCCTGTCGGCGCGACAGTTGTTCGAGTGCTTCGAGATAGGTGCGCTGGAAACGTTTCGACGCGCTGTAGCTTGCCATCTGGGCGATGCCCCGTGTCGATGCTACCGACGTTACTGCCGCGATGCGTCCGCCGGTCTCGCCGGTAGCGCGTTCAAGGTCGCGGAAATAGCGGTAGGCTGCACTGACGATACGGGTGAACCCCACTACGTCGACCTCGACAGTGTGGATTTCTTTCCCGAGGTCCAGTGACTCGTTTTCATATCCCACCCCGCTGTTGAACAGCAGCACATCCATGCCGCCCATCTTACCGACGAGGACAAACATTTTCTTGACCGCGTCTTTCGATGTGACATCAATTGACTCGGTCACTATATTGTCGGGAAATGCAGTTGCAAGTTCTTTGAGCGCGGCGGTATTGCGTCCCGCAGCTCCGACGGTCCACCCCATCCGGGCGAAATCTTCGGCCACGCGACGGCCCATGCCCGACGTGGCTCCCATAATCAGTATCCTTTTCATTTGTTCAGTTGTTTAAACATTAAACCTAAACCTTAAACCAAGATTCAGGTATCTGAAATATCAACCTCGGGAACCGCAGGTTTGTTTAACGGGAGTGTGTACATTATTGAAAAACTTCCGGTTATCGCGCCGTTGCGCTTGCCGTAACCGGGTATATACATCGATTTGCCGAACGGTGTGTCGCTCTCATGGAGTATCGAGTGGTAGCGCAAGGCCCACCCGAGTGACCACGGCCCACCGATTTTAACCTTGATTCCGGCGACCAGCTCGAAATAGCCGGCCGAGCTGCGCTTGCCCGGGTCGATGGTGATGTGGGAGACATCGTCCCAGTACTGGTCGGTCACGGTAACGTTCTCCACTTTCCATTTGAACGATGTAAAACCGTATCTTATACCCGCATAGACCTGATAGTCAGGAGTCGAGTTGTAGAGGAAATTGTAGTTCATGCCTATTTTGAAATAGGGGGCCGCGCCCGACTTGAACGTGTAGTTGTTGCCGCTCGGAGTGTCGTCAATCATTCCGATACCGGCTTCAAACACCGGCTTGTAGCGGTTGTGGAGGCTCAACTCGGCCCACACATCCCCCAGTCCGTATTTTTGGCCGAAAAGCCTCATCGCCGGATCCCAGATATTGACCCCGACCGTGACGGCATCCATCAGCGGGTAAATCATCTTGGTCATCGGAATCATTGCCGTCGTGTCGACAAATTCCTTGCCGGTCACAGTGTCGACGAGGATGATATTGCCGTTGGCATCATGCTTTTCGGCCAGCCGGGAGCGGTCAATCTCTGTCTTTTCGGTATTCTGCACGCCGCCGCCCGACGGGGTCACGGGGGTGACGCGCCGCTGGGCCGAAACGGTCATTGCCGTCAGCAGCAACAGCAGCACAGCCGCCACGGGACTGAGCATTTTTGCTATTCTGCTCATGGCGCAACCTCCTCTCCCGGCTTCTCAGGGTCGGCCGTGCGGAAATAGATGTGGATGCGTTCCAGCTCGGCATTGGTTATCAGCGAGTCGACTATTCCCACCGAGTCAATCAAGTGCCGCGTATAATCGAGGCGCGTTATCGTGTAACGGTACATCGCCCCGCATTCTTCCGACGCAAAATAGGGCTGCGACGTGTAGTGAAACCGCAGCGTGTCTATAAGCTCGGGATAGTCGAGTGCCTTGCTCATGTAGCGGATATAGTAGGCGGTCTCGTCTTGTTGTGACCTGAACGGCAGATATACCTGTGACAACCGCGAGTCAGGACCGTAAAACAACGAATCGCGCCCCACGCCGCCGATACCGATCGAGTCCACCGTGATAGCCGTCTTGGTCGACATCGAGTAGAATCCGGCAAGCGGGAGTGAGTTCTGATTGTCGGTACAGCCGGTCGTGTTGCACCCGGTGAAAGCTGTTGCCACCACTGCCGACGCAAAAACGGCCTCTAATATTTTCCCCATTTCAGAATTTCGTCAATAGGCTTGCGCTTTTTGGCCGGCACAACCGAGCCGGGCGCGGGATACCCCATCGGGATTATGGCGACAGGCTCGACCCCTTCGGGGAGGGCGAATGCGCGGATGATGACCTCGGGGTCAAAGTTGCACACCCAGCATGTCCCCAGTCCAAGTGAGGCGGCCGAGAGGCACAGATGCTCCACGGCTATTGAAACATCCACGTCAGTGTGGTCTTTCCCGTCATGCTGACGGTGCCATGCCTCCTCGTGAATGCCACAGGCAATGATGTAGACAGGCGCGCTCTTGATCCAGTCACGCGAATAGCTGTCGACGACCGCTTGGCGCAGCTCCTCGCTGTCGGCAACGAGAAACTTCCACGGCTGGCGGTTGCAGGCCGACGGGGCGAGACGAGCACCGTCGATAACGGCGAGAATCATCTCCTGCGACACGGGCGCGTCGCTATAATCGCGACACGAATACCGAGTCTCGGCAAGATTGTAAAATTCAGGATATGCGTTGTTCTTGTTCATAATGCTATTTTAGGAGGGAACGGTGAAATATCTATTGTCTTCACTTTTCACCCTTCGCCTTTCACTGTTTTAAAATTCCTCTTTTATCTCATAATGATTGCGGCCCGACGAGTTTCTGACAATAAGCTCGCCGACGAATCCCGTGAGAAACAGTTGCGTGCCCAGTATCATCGTGGTCAGCGCGATATAGAAATAGGGCGACGAGGTCACCAGCGAGTATTGTGCACCGGTGTGCATGTGGTAGAGTTTCATGGCGCCGACAACGACCACGGCTATAAAGCCGATGATGAACATCAGCGACCCGAGAAGGCCGAAGAAATGCATCGGTTTCGCTCCGAATTTTCCCGTGAACCACAGCGTCGCGAGGTCGAGATAACCGTTGATAAAACGGTCGAGACCAAATTTTGTCACACCGTATTTTCTCGCCTGATGATGCACGACTTTCTCCCCGATACGGGTGAATCCCGCATTCTTGGCAAGATAAGGGATATAGCGGTGCATGTCGCCATAGACTTCTATATGTTTCACAACCTCGCGGCGGTAGGCTTTGAGGCCGCAGTTGAAATCATGAAGGTTCTTGATGCCGCTGACCTTGCGCGCCGTAGCGTTGAACAGCTTGGTGGGAATGGTCTTGGACAGAGGGTCATAACGTTTCTGTTTCCATCCCGACACGAGGTCATAGCCGTCGCGCATAATCATGCGGTACAATTCCGGAATCTCGTCGGGGCTGTCCTGAAGGTCCGCGTCCATAGTGATGACCACGTCCCCCTCGGCACGTTCAAATCCCGTGTTCAGCGCGGGCGACTTGCCATAGTTGCGACGGAAAGACACTCCTTTGATTGCCGGGTTCCCGGCTGAAAGCTGCTTGATGACAGCCCACGAATTGTCTGTGCTTCCGTCATCGACAAACAGCACTTCGTAGGAAAAGTCACCCTCCTTCATAACCCGCTCAATCCAGCCGGCAAGCTCGGGAAGTGACTCGGCCTCGTTGTAAAGTGGCACTACAACTGATATATCCATAATCTTTTGACACCCTTTCAGGGCACTTGTTGCTACATGTTCTTGATTATTGAATCGATGTCACGGCGGTCACGGCGGCGGTGCATCGCAATGAGAATCGCGCCCATCGTCAACGATAATATCGAGCCGGTGGTAATGGCAAGCAATATGAGTTGCACGACAACGGCCATCGGTGTGGGGAGGAGCCCGTTGTCAATCATCCCTTGCGCCACGCGCCCGGTTTCCTGCATGAACCGGCTGTCGCTATGCGCGCCTGTCGCGGCCATCAGCTCCCACTGGTTCAGGATGAAGTCGGGATTAATCCATCTCATGTATATTGCCAGCGCGACACCCGCTATTGCCATGCCGCATGTGAAAATCATCACGCCCTGCATCCACAGCATCGGGAACGTTGCCGCCCCACGGCAATCACGGCAATAACGCCGCTGCATCTGCCACACGATGACAGGCACAGCCGCAATCATCACGAGTGACACGAGTGAAAGCAGCGCAATCTTTTCTGAAAAAATCGACGTGAAAAACATCGTCGTCAGGTATAGTCCGAATTTAAATCCGTCGTCGGCACCGCGGCGGTAAGGAGATTCTACCATATTTATGGTTGCAAAGTTACAATAAAAACCCAATATAACCACCCGGCACCGACAATTTTTCATTACACTTCCCGTAGAGGCTTAAAACATTATGGATACTATGGTTTGTCCCGGCATCGCGATTTATCGCGATTGAAAGTCCATTCAGGTTCTTTACAAAACAGCCTTGAATGTGACCGGGGAGGGGGAGTGGAGGGTGAGCGAACCGCCTGAGGCCGTGATTATCTGTCGGGCGAGGCTGAGGCCGATGCCGCTGCCGTTGCGGCGGGTGCTGTAAAACGGGGTGAATATCTGCTCGATTCGGTCGGCGGGTATCGCAGGGCCGTCGTTGGAAATGAATATCACCCCGCACCCCTCCTCGGCGCATGTGGTAAGGGTCACGCGGGATGCCCCTGCCTCGGCTGCGTTGTTGATGATGTTGGCGAGAGCGCGCACGGTCATTCCCTCGTCGGCCATGACCTGAACGTCGCCGTTGTCAATGATTTCGGCCTCGCATCCTCCGCGAGAAGACGCGACAGCCATCCTGACGAGGCGAGACAGCGGCAGCGGTTTCAACTGTAGCGGCGGGGCTGACGAGAGGCTGCGGTAATCGGTCACGAACCGCATCAGCCCCTCCCCGGTCGAGCGTATCACGTCGAGGCCCTCGGCCACGGATGCCGGGTCGTCTTCGTCGGCGAGAATCGCGCTAAGCGAGGTGATGGGTGCGACGGAATTCATAATCTCATGGGTCAGCACCCGGGTCAGCCGCTGCCATGCCTCGACCTCGGCCCTCTCGACAGCGCGCCCCACTTCGCTGAAAGTGAATATGCGCAACGGCTCCCCTTTGAGTGTGACATCAGTCCCCCTGACGGCGAGAATCACGCCGGCATTGCCGGTCTTGGCCGTGTGGTCGCGGCCGGTGGCCGATCCGGTCATGACCTGAGCGAGATTTCGGTTGACACGGGCAATCTGAGAGACATGGGTCAGAACGTCGAGACCGAGCAGCCTCAATGCCGCCGGGTTGTGGCGGTACACATGCCCGCGCCCGTCAACCACCACGACACCCGTGTCGATGCGGTCGAGAATCACCTCGTAATATCTCTCCCGGGCAGCGGTGTCGGCGGCGGCAGCGGCTACGATGTCGCGGATTTCGTTGAGCATGGCGTTGGCCTGCGCCCGGGAACCATATTCGGGAAACTTTACCGACGTGTCGCCGTTGCGCAACGCGTCGAGCAGCAGCCTGAGGCATCGGTCGCTGCGTCTTGACCTGACGTAAAGCCTCCACGCGGCCCATGCCGCGACAAGCACGGATGCGATTATTGCAATCACCGTCATAATCCCATGCGTTTCATCTTGTTATACAGAGTCTGACGTGTGATTCCGAGTGCCGAGGCAACAGCCGAGAGATTTCCGCCACAGACTTCGATTGCCTCGGCAATTGCGCGACGTTCCAATGCCGCGAGCGTCACAGGCTCTTTGTCGCGGGCCGGTTGCGGGGCAGAACCGCCCGACAGCGTGGCCGACACTTTTGCGACGAGGTCGTCATTGTCCCACGGTTTCACTATGAAATCCCGCGCACCGTGTTTCAGACCCTCGACCGCAAGGGAGATGTCGGCATAGGCGGTTAGCAGCACGACTGCCACATCCGGTGCTGTGCGCGTGATTTCGTCAAGCCAGTAAATCCCTTCGCGGCCCGAATTGGTCATGTCAGTGAAATTCATGTCGAGAATGACTGTTGACACATTTTCGCGACGCAGCATCTCGGGGAGGCGGTCGGGCGACGTCAGCAGCGTCACGCGCTCAAAGTGGCGGCGCAGCAGCAGGTTCATCGCGACCAGCACCCCCGTGTTGTCATCGACAATCACAATGTGGCCTGACTTTTTCATAAATCGAGAAGTTTTTTGGTCTTACTTATGCAAAAATAGGCAATAATATCAATCCGTGTCGCGATTGTAAAATTTTTTGACAGATTGGCTCCCGGTTTTTTGCCTTTTTTGAGAAAAAACTCCGTAACTTTGCGGTGATGAAACATTTGAAACAGATATTTACCCGTGTCGCGCTTGTCGCCCTGCTTGTGATGATTACAGGCGGCTGCCGCATCAGCTATAAGTTCAACGGCGCGGCTATCGACTACAACGTATATAAAACCATCCATGTGTCGCAGTTCCCGATTCGTGCCGCGCTTGTGTATCCTCCGTTGCAGCAGATGTTTGAAAACGAACTGCTCGACTACATTACCCGCAACACCCGCCTGCGCACAATCGACGGCGCGAGCGACCTTCAGCTCGAAGGCGAGATAACCGGCTACAGCCTCTCTCCGCAGGCTGTCACCGAAAACGCCTACGCCTCCAAGACCCGCCTGACCATTCAGGTGCGTGTCAAGTATATAGACAACAAGGCCGAAGGAAAGGATATCGACCAGACTTTCAGCGCCTATCGCGACTTTGACAGCTCCGAGATGCTGACCGACGTGCAGGACGAGCTGTGCCAGCAGATTTCCAAAGAACTTGTCGACCTCATATTCAACGCCACTCTCGGCGACTGGTAACACATTATGGATGACCGACTGAAACAACTGCTTGACGCTTTGCGCGACCCCGGTGCGCTGCTTGATGCCGCCACGGTCGACTCGTTGCTTGAAGAATACCCGTTTTTCACCCTCCCGGCCGTCTTGGCACTTCAGGGGCGTTGCGGCACTGTCGACGAGCCGCGCCGACGTGACCTGATGGCGGCTGTCGCGCTCAATGCGTCGGATCCCGCCGGGTTCATGCAGCTGGTCGACCGCGACTCGGATGTGTGGTCACAGTTTTATCCGCCCGAAAAGGCCGCCGAGGTCACCACGGTAGATGCCATCACGACCTTCCTTGACAATTATGGACACTCGACCCCCGAGGAGGACCGCCTGCTTGAACGGCTCATCTTCAACCCCACACCCGATTACTCCACCATGCTTGCCCGCGAGGAGGAAGGCAGTGAGCCTGACCCCGGTGACGCCGCCGAGGGGACGCAGGACGCGCTCATCAACTCCTTTATTATAAAGAGCCGCCACGAAGGGCATTTCCCGTCGTCGCTTCCTCCTGCCGAAGATGAACCCGAGGCTTGCGAGTTACCCAAGACAACCCCGTCGGCCGACGAGCACCCCGTCGAGCCGCGCGAGCATGTAAAAGATACTTCTCTTAGCGAAAGTCTGGCTAAAATTTACATAAAACAGCGTCGTTATGACAAGGCTTACGAAATTATAAGCTCCCTAAGTTTGAATAATCCAAAAAAAAGTGTTTACTTTGCAGACCAATTGCGTTTCCTCCAAAAACTTATGCTAAACAGCAGGTATGCCAAGGAATGAAATGCAATAAAATCGTGAATAAGTGAATGTCCGAGATTATTTAATGTATTCAAGTGGGTGATATGTATAATGGTTTCGGACTTGCGACGAAGGCGCATAGCCATAGCTCTGTAACTGATGAGCAGGGATGACAGCAACTTCATTGCGCTCGCTTAAATTAAATAAATTCCGACACTCACTTAAAAACAAATCAAAAACTCGTAATAAGCTATGTACGTTCTCCTGATTGTTCTGACTCTCATCTGCGCCGTGCTTCTCATCTGCGTAGTGTTAATTCAGAAGTCCAAGGGCGGCGGTCTGTCGTCCTCATTCGCCGGCTCAAACCAGATTATGGGTGTGCGCCGCACCAACAATTTTATTGAAAATGTAACTTGGAGCCTTGCCGGAATAATCTGCCTTCTCGCAGTACTTTCGACATTCTTCATGCCCAAGGCCATCAACTCGACTTCATCGCGCGTGAACGCCGTTCCCACCGAGCAGACCACCGGTACTGACTTCGGCACCGCAACTCCCGCACCTGCACCTGCACCTGCACCTGCAGCAGCTCCTGCGCCGGCTCCCGCGTCCGCAGCTCCCGCCGAAGGAGAATAACCTCCCTTCCCCCCTCGGAGCAATAACTTATTGCAACCTGTCCCGGCCTTGACCTGCCGTGGCGGGTTGCTTTATTGTACCCTTTTATCCCCTGTTCATGAAAGATTTCTGGAGCATACTTCTGCGGTTTGTCCCGCCCTATAAGAAATATCTGTTTCTCAACATCCTGTTCAATGTTCTGGCAGCGGTGCTGACCCTTTTCTCGTTCATGCTCGTCATCCCCATTCTTGAAATGCTTTTCAAGGTCAGGGAGGATGTCTACGGTTACATGACGCTTGACAGCGGCCACAGCATCAAAGAGGTGGCGATGAACAATTTCTACTATTACACTCAGGAGGCCATCACGACATTCGGTCCCTCGCTCACGCTTGCCATGCTTGCGGGAATGCTCGTGGTGATGACCGCCCTAAAGACAGGCGCGACCTATCTCAGTTCCTACTTTGTCATCCCTCTCCGATCGGGCATCGTGCGCGACATCCGCAACTATGTCTATGACAAAATCGTGACACTCCCCATCTCATTTTTCACCACCGAGCGCAAGGGCGACGTGATGTCGCGCATGAGCGGCGACGTGGCCGAAATCGAGAACTCCATCATGTCGTCGCTCGACATGCTTTTCAAAAACCCCATCATGATTATCGTCTGCCTGACCATGATGATTATCGTCAGCTGGCAGCTGACCATCTTTGTCTTCATCCTCCTGCCGCTGGCCGGCATGGTGATGGGGCGCGTCGGCAAACGCCTGAAACGCAAGTCGCTCGAAGGGCAGCAGCAGTGGGGGCTCCTGATGAGTTATATCGAGGAAACACTCGGCGGACTGCGCATCATCAAGGCTTTCAACGCCGAGGAAAAAGTCAAGGCGCGATTCCATGACGGCAACCTGCGTTTTTATCACATCTCCAACTCGGTCGCCCGCCGTCAGGCTCTCGCTCATCCCATGAGCGAGTTCCTCGGTACGTTGACAATCGCCATCGTCCTGTGGTTTGGAGGCTCGCTCATCCTCGGGGGCAACGCCTCGCTCAAGGCCAGCGACTTTATTTACTACATGATTATATTCTACAGTATAATCAACCCGGCCAAAGACCTGTCCAAGGCAGTCTATTCCATTCAGAAAGGTCTCGCGTCGATGCAGCGTGTCGATGCCATCCTTGATGCCGAGAATCCTATCAAAGACCCTGAATCACCCCGTAGGATCAACGACTTCAAGGGCGAAATCAAGTATGACGGCGTGACATTCGGCTATGACCCAGCCCACCCCGTGGTGAGCGACATCTGTCTTGACATCAAGCCGGGAGAGACTGTCGCCCTCGTCGGGCAGAGCGGCAGCGGAAAATCGACTCTCGCCGACCTTCTCCCGCGTTTCTACGACGTTCAGCACGGGTCGCTCACAATCGACGGCGTTGACATCCGCGACATGAAAGTGCACGACCTCCGCGACCTCATGGGCAACGTCAACCAAGAGGCGATACTGTTTAACGACACAGTCTACAACAACATAACTTTCGGTGTGAAGAACGCCACGATGGAACAGGTAATCATGGCCGCCAAGATAGCCAACGCCCACGAGTTTATCGAGGCGATGGAAGATGGTTACGACACCAATATAGGTGACCGCGGCTGCCGTCTCTCCGGCGGTCAGCGCCAGCGACTCTCCATTGCCCGCGCCATCTTGAAGAACCCGCCCGTCCTGATTCTCGACGAGGCGACCTCGGCTCTCGACAGCGAAAGTGAGAAATTGGTGCAGGAGGCTCTTGAACGCCTGATGAAAGACCGCACGACCCTCGTTATCGCCCACCGTCTCTCGACCATCAAAAATGCCTCGCTCATCTGTGTGCTCCACGAGGGACACATCGTCGAGCGCGGCACCCATGACCAGCTCCTCGGCCTCAACGGTTACTACACCCGACTGGTCGAGATGCAGTCGATGAAGTAGGGTGAACATTGTGAAAAGTGAAGGGTGAAAGGTGAAAGGTGAAGGGGATTCCATATCTTAATCCGTAAGGATTATTCTTTGAATAGCCGAGGGTTGCGAAACCGCAACCCCCGGAAACATATCATCCAACAAATAAAATCTGTAAAGATTTTTCAATCACGTCGCATCATGAAAAATCTTTACAGATTTATTTTTTAATTCGTTAATCTACCGTAGGTTGCGCAAGGCAACCTACGGCTATTCAAGGAGGCAATCTTGTCAGATTGCTATTGCGCCACATAAAACTTTTACTTTTACTTTCGGACACCGATACCGATGCAATATCTACCTCAAAATGTAGGCTTGTCGACTAAACTTCTCTATGCAATTATCGAGTTTTGTAACGACCCCTAAAACACAAAGCATAGTTATACATAGTTATACAATGTGAAACATGCAATAATATGTTGAGAAACGATACCGATTCCCGATTTTTTCGTTATCTTTGTGATGTCGCAATCAGTAGCGTCTCGGTTGCGCGTAATTTACCTTAAAAATCAGACATGTAAGCGATGGAAAAGCGTATCATCGAGTGTGTCCCCAATTTCAGCGAGGGACGTGACAAGAGTGTAATCAAATCTATCACCGATGCCATTGAAACGGTTGAGGGCATAAAGTTGCTTGACGTGGATCCCGGAGAGGCTACCAACCGCACGGTTGTGACATTTGTCGGCAATCCCGAGGCGGTTGTCGAGGCTGCTTTCCGAGGCATCAAGCGTGCCGCCGAGCTTATCGACATGAGCCGCCACCACGGCGCTCACCCGCGCATGGGCGCCACCGATGTGTGCCCGCTCATCCCCATCTCGGGTGTGGCTCTTGACGAGTGTGCCGCGATGGCCCGCAAGCTCGCCGAGCGCGTGGCCGGGGAACTGCACATCCCCACCTACTGCTACGAGGCGGCGGCATTCACCCCCGAGCGCAAGAATCTGGCCGTGTGCCGCGCCGGAGAGTATGAGGCACTTCCCGAAAAAATGAACGTTCCGGGCAAAGGTCCCGACTTTGGCGACCGTCCCTATGACGAGGGTGTGGCCCGAACGGGAGCCACCACCATCGGTGCCCGCGACTTCCTCATTGCTGTCAACTATAACCTCAACACGACCTCTACGCGCCGCGCCAACGCGATTGCATTTGACGTGCGCGAGAAGGGCCGTCCAGTGCGCGAGGGAGGGAAAGTCACCGGCAAGCCGCTGAAAGACGAAAACGGAAACACCATCATGCAGCCGGGCACGCTGAAAGGCACCAAGGCCATCGGGTGGTATATCGACGAATATGGCATCGCTCAGGTGTCAATGAACATAACCGACATCGCCGTCACCCCGCTCCACAAAGCATTTGACGAGGTGTGTCGCGCCGCCGACGCGCGCGGTGTGCGTGTGACCGGCACTGAAATCGTCGGCCTCATCCCCAAGCGCGCCCTCATCGAGGCCGGACGCTATTTCCTGAAAAAGCAGCAGCGTTCCACGGGTATCGCCGAGGAGGAAATCGTGAGAATTGCCGTCAAGTCGATGGGACTCGACGAACTGAAACCGTTTGTTCCCGAGGAAAAGGTCATCGAATACATGCTTGAGGCCGACAAGAAGGGGGAAAAGAAACTGATGGACCTCACTTGCCGTGACTTTGCCATCGAGACCGCGAGCGAATCGCCCGCGCCCGGCGGAGGCTCGATAGCTGCCTATATGGGAACGCTGGCCGCCGCTCTCGGCACAATGGTCGCCAACCTTTCGGCCCACAAGGCGGGATGGGATGACCGCTGGAAGGAATTTTCCGATTATGCCGACCAAGGTCAGGCTCTCGTGACACGGTTGCTGCACCTTGTCGACGAAGACACAGCAGCGTTCAACCGCATCATGGCCGTCTTTGCCATGCCCAAGGGCACCGATGAGGAGAAAGCCGCACGCGCGGCAGCTCTCGAAGCCGCTACTCTTTATGCGACTCAGGTTCCGCTGACGACGATGGAGACCGCGGCCGAGACTTTCCCGCTGCTCAAGGCGATGGCCGAGCTTGGAAATCCGGCATCGGTCAGCGACGCGGGGGTAGGCGCGCTTGCCGCCCGCGCAGCAGTGCGCGGGGCATTGCTAAATGTCAAAATCAACGCCGCCGGACTGAAAGACCGTGCCGAGGCCGACCGTCTTGTCGCGCGTGGCGAGGAAATCGCCGCTGCGGCAGCCGAGGCTGAAAATGAAATAATCGCAATTGTCGAAAACAAAATCTGAAAGGATACACATATATCAATGGAAAAAGAAGAATTTCAATCGCTGATACGCGCCGGTATTCCCGAGGAACTGCCTCAGCCGCGCGAATATGATACCACGGTGAATCATGCGCCCCGCCGCAAGAAGATTCTCACCCCCGAGCAGGAACGCCTCGCGCTGAAAAACGCCCTGCGCTATTTCCCCGAGCGTCACCACGCCGTGCTTGCTCCCGAGTTTGCCAAGGAGCTGCGCGACTATGGCCGCATCTACATGTACCGTTTCCGTCCCGTCTACGAGATGTATGCGCGTCCCATCGAGGACTACCCGGCGCGCTCGCGTCAGGCTGCCGCAATCATGATGATGATTCAGAACAACCTCGACCGCGCCGTGGCACAGCATCCCCACGAGCTTATCACCTACGGCGGCAACGGGGCGGTGTTCCAGAACTGGGCGCAGTATCTTCTCGCCATGAAATACCTGAGCGAGATGACCGACGAGCAGACCCTCGTCATGTACTCGGGTCATCCCCTCGGGCTTTTCCCCTCTCACCGCGACGCGCCGCGCGTCATCGTCACCAACGGCATGGTCATCCCCAATTACTCCCGGCCCGACGACTGGGAACGGTTCAACGCTATGGGGGTGTCGCAGTATGGCCAGATGACAGCCGGTTCCTATATGTATATAGGCCCGCAGGGCATTGTCCACGGCACAACCATCACCGTGCTTAATGCAGGCCGCCGCCACATGAAGGATGGCCGGAAAGACCTCGGCGGCATGCTCTTTGTGACTGCCGGACTCGGCGGCATGTCGGGTGCGCAGCCCAAGGCCGGAAATATCTCGGGCGTGGTGTCAATCACTGCCGAAATCAACCCCAAGGCAGTGGAGACACGCCACTCTCAGGGATGGGTCGACGAAGTCTATACCTCGCTTGACGAGCTGATCGCACGCGCCGCGGCTGCCCGCGAGAAACGCGAGGCTGTCTCGCTGGCCTATCTCGGCAACGTTGTCGACCTGTGGGAGCGTCTTGCCGAGGAGGGGATAGATGTGGAACTCGGGTCAGACCAGACATCGCTCCACAACCCGTGGGCGGGCGGTTATTACCCCGTCGGGCTGACTTTTGAGGAATCCAAGGCTATGATGGCCGATAATCCCGCCCTGTTCAAGGAGAAGGTGCAAGAGTCGTTGCGCCGTCAGGTGGCCGCTATCAACAAGCTGGCTGCCCGGGGGATGTATTTCTTCGACTACGGCAATGCCTTCCTTCTCGAATCGTCGCGCGCCGGGGCCGACGTGATTGATGCCGACGGCAAATTCCGCTATCCATCCTATGTTCAGGATATTATGGGCCCGCTGTTCTTTGACTACGGTTTCGGGCCGTTCCGCTGGGTGTGCACGTCGTGCAATCCTGCCGACCTTGAGGCTACCGACCGCATCGCGGCCCGAGTTCTTGAAGAAATCCGCGAGACCGCTCCCGAGGAGATATGCGGCCAGCTCGACGACAATATCCACTGGATTAAGGAGGCGGGTAAAAACCGGCTGGTTGTCGGTTCTCAGGCTCGCATCCTCTATGCCGATGCCGAGGGGCGCACAAAAATCGCGCTTGCATTCAACGACGCTATCGCCCGCGGCGAGATTTCGGCTCCCGTAGTGCTTGGCCGCGACCATCACGACGTGTCGGGAACCGACTCTCCCTACCGTGAGACCTCCAATATCTATGACGGGTCGCAGTACACCGCCGACATGGCTGTGCACAACGTCATCGGTGACTCGTTCCGCGGCGCTACTTGGGTGTCAATCCACAACGGCGGCGGCGTAGGCTGGGGCGAAGTCATCAACGGCGGTTTCGGCATGGTGATTGACGGCTCGGATGATTCGGCCCGTCACATCCGCGAAATGCTCCTCTGGGATGTCAACAACGGCATCGCCCGTCGCTCGTGGGCCCGCAACGAGGGCGCGATTTCGGCCATAAAGCGCGAAATGGAACGCACTCCCGGACTCCGTGTGACACTCCCCAACATCGCCTCCGACGATCTTATCGACAGCGTCTTGAATCAGTAAAATACCGGTTTATGGTTCAGGTTTGAGGGTTATAAGAATGCTCTATTGTCTAAACCTTAAACTCAAAACCTTAAACCGTCATCCCCCTAAACCAATAAAAAGAAGCAATGGAAACTCACCATATATCGGCCGAGTGGTTGACTATTGACCGCGTGGGCCGCATTCTCAACGAGAACATGAAAATTGCGCTCAGCGACGATGCGAAAAAACGCATCATCGCCTGCCGCGAGTATCTTGACAACAAGATGGAGACTCAGAAAGAGCCCATCTATGGTATCACGACCGGTTTCGGGTCGCTGTGCAACATCTCTATCGGCAAGGATGACTTGTCACAGTTGCAGAAGAACCTCGTCATGTCACATTCGTGCGGCACCGGCGAGCGCGTCCCCGCCGAGATTGTGAAACTGATGCTGCTGTTGAAAATACAGTCGCTTTCCTACGGCAACTCCGGCGTCCAGCTCGTGACCGTGGAGCGTCTTGTCGATTTCTTCAACAACGACATCTTGCCCGTCGTTTTTCAGCAGGGATCGCTCGGTGCATCGGGCGACCTCGCTCCGCTTGCCAATATGTCGCTCCCGCTGCTCGGCCTTGGCGAGGTGGAATACAAAGGAGAGACCCGCCCCTCGGCCGAAGTTCTTGCCGAAATGGGGTGGGAGCCTGTCACGCTGATGTCGAAAGAGGGTCTGGCTCTGCTCAACGGCACGCAGTTCATGAGCGCCCACGGTGTGTGGGCGTTGCTCAAGGCATTCCGTCTGAGCCGCCTTGCCGACGAAATCGGCGCGATGTCGCTTGAGGCGTTTGACGGCCGCATCGAGCCTTTCGGCCCGCAGGTCAACGAGGTGCGCCACCACAGAGGGCAGATCGAGACTGCCGCCCGTTTCCGCGAACTTCTCGCGGGCAGCGAGCTTATCGCCCGTCCCAAGACCCATGTGCAGGACCCGTATTCCTTCCGCTGCATCCCGCAGGTTCACGGCGCGACCAAGGACACTATCGCCTATGTCACCCGAGTGATGGAAGATGAGATAAACAGTCCGACCGACAACCCGACCGTCTTCCCCGACGACGACATTATTGTCTCGGCAGGCAATTTCCACGGACAGCCCATCGCACTGCCGATGGATTTCCTTGCCGTCGCCCTCGCCGAGCTCGGCAACATATCGGAACGCCGCACCTACAAGCTGATTTCAGGCACTCGCGGACTTCCCTCGTTCCTCGTCGCCAAGCCGGGACTCAACAGCGGATTTATGATTCCTCAATATGCCGCCGCGTCGATTGTCAGCCAGTCCAAGGGGTTGTGCTGGCCCGCAAGCTGCGACTCGATTCCCTCGTCGCAGGGTCAGGAAGACCATGTGTCGATGGGTTCCAACTCGGCCACAAAACTGTGCCGCGTGGCCGACAATACCGAGCGCGTCCTCGCTATCGAGCTTTTCAACGCCGCGCAGGCCCTCGATTTCCGTCGTCCGGCCCGCTCGTCGCGGCCCATCGAGGCGATGCACGAAGCCTATCGCCGCGTGGTGCCGTTTATCGACAACGACACCGTCATGTACCCCTTGATTGAAAAATCCATCCAGTTCCTGTCGCAATGCTGATTGTAAATATTGCCGCGATTCAGGGAATCGTGCCCTCTAAGCATAACCGTCTTGCGGGAGCCGACATGGAGTCGGTTCCCGAAGTGATGGCCGACGCATGGCTGCGTGTCGAGGATGGCCGCATAGCCGGTTTCGGCCCGATGTCGTCGCTTGCCGGGCGCGACATGGAATGTCAGGAGGTCGTGGATGCCCGCGGCGGGATGCTGCTGCCGTCGTTCTGCGACTCCCACACCCACGTCGTCTATGCCGGAAGCCGCGACGGTGAATTTCTTGACAAAATCAACGGTCTGAGCTACGAGGAAATTGCCCGCCGTGGCGGCGGTATCCTTAACTCGGCCGACCGATTGCACGACACGGGTGAGGATGAGCTTTACCGTCAGGCGATGGAGCGTGTCAACGAGGTTATCGCCAAGGGGACGGGTGCCATCGAGATAAAGAGCGGCTACGGGCTGACCACCGACGACGAGCTGAAGATGCTGCGCATCATTGCCCGCATCAAGGAATCGACACCGGCTGTGGTGAAATCGACTTTCCTCGGGGCCCATGCCGTCGGCCGCGCTTACGCCGGGCGGCAGGGTGAGTATGTCGGCCTGATTGTCGACGAGATGCTGCCGAGGGTGGCTGCCGAGGGGTTGGCTGACTACGTTGACGTGTTCTGTGACGAGGGATTTTTCACCGTCGAGGACACCGACCGTATCCTTGCCGCCGCCGCCCGCTACGGTATCGCTCCGAAAATCCATGCCAACGAGCTTGCCAACTCCGGGGGTGTGCAGGTGGGTATCAGGCACGGTGCACTCTCGGTTGACCATCTCGAAAGGATGGGGGCCGACGAAATCGAGGCATTGCGCCACAGCGATACGATTCCCACGATGCTCCCCGGAGCGTCGTTCTTCCTCGGGATGCCCTATGCGCCTGCCCGCGACGTTATCGCCGCCGGACTCCCCGTCGCGCTTGCCAGCGACTACAATCCCGGATCGTCGCCGAGCGGCGACATGCGCATGGTGATGGCGCTCGGATGCATCAAGATGCGCCTGACACCGCAGCAGGCCCTGACCGCCACAACCCTCAACGGCGCGGCCGCGATGGGGGTGAGCGGCGAAATGGGGTCGATAGCCGTCGGTAAACGGGCGTCGTTCTTCATCACCAAACCGGTTCCGTCGCTCGCGTTCATCCCTTATTCCTATACTACGCCTTTGATTTCTCAGATATTCCTTAACGGAAACGCTCTTTAAACGATGATTCGACATTTATTATTTGTTGCTGCAGGTGTGACAGCTATGGCTGCCGCGGCTGCGGAATTTCCATTTGAGGTTGTTGCGCCTAAATTTAGCAAAATAGCCTATACCAAGGCTATGGGAGGCATCAATATCCAGCAGTTCCCCTCGGCCACTGCGCCGCGTATGCTCTATGACGAGGCCAAAATCGAAGATTTCGAGACCCCGCTGTCTGTTTGCGGCTATTGGTCGACCGAGCGGCCGGCCGGAACAGTCAAGGCCGGCACTTTTTCAGGTCCCGAAGCGGTTGTCAGCGAGAAGGACGGATGGCTTGAAATCTCCGGAATAGGCGCGAATGGTGTCAACGGCTGGGTGTCGGCCAAATATTGCGAAATCGAGCCGATAAAACCGCTGGAGGCCGAGGGCGAGCTGCTCGTGATGGATGTTGACGGTGCGCAGTATGGCATCTATATGGGTTACAGCGAAATGGATGATTATGCCGAGTGCTATGTAGGCCGTATGGTCGACGGAATCCTCGTGTGTCCCTACAGCTTGATAATCGATATAATCGAGCGGCCCGACGAGAATGGTTCCGCGCTTTATCAGAGTGAAAACGGGGCCTATATTCTTTCGGTCGGCCCTGACTGCCGTGGCGAAATAGGTGAGCCGCTGTTCTTGACTCTCGGTTCCGATACATTAGATTCGATAATCGAGCAGGCCGGAAAACTCGACGGGTATGAGATGCTGCTGTCGGGTAGTTCTGACAGCGGAGTGCAGTACATAAGGCAGGACTACTGATGGCGCGGCATAACGAGCTGGGAGCGTGGGGTGAAAAAGTCGCCCGGGAGTATCTGCTGACGCAGGGTTACGCCATCGGCGGCGAGAATACCCGCATCGGCAACTACGAGATTGACTTTATCGCGATGAAGGGTGACCGCATAGTCTTTGTCGAGGTCAAAACCCGCTCGACCGACTATGTCGACCCTCTCGAAGCGGTCGATTCGCGCAAGCGCGCCCGTCTCGTCCGTGCCGCTGACGAGTATATCCGCTCGATGAACATCAGGCTCGAACCGCAATTTGACATCATCACCGTTGTCGGTTCCCCCGAAAAATATGAAATCGAGCACTTCCCCGATGCCTTTTTTCCACCGCTGAGGAGTTATTGACTTTTGGCTCTGTCAGTAGGGATGAAGTGCATAATTCACTATGTCATATCCCATCCAGATTGCCAAGGTTATAAGTATCAGCAATATTACCGGTGATAACTTGCGGAAATTCAATATACATATTCCCGCAAGGGCAATCACCATCACAATATAGCAACATGCCACCAGCCACATCGGCAACGAGCCGACGGCGCGGTATGCTTTTACGGGCAGAAACGCAAGCGCGAATATCACCCATAAAGCCTTGTTCAAGTCAGGATGCTCCTTTATCATTTGCCAAAAATATTAAAAATATTTAGAATTATCAAAAATCCATTGTGCTTTTAGCGCTTGGAAGTGATTGAACATCGGCCCGGCAATTTCCTGCTGTGGCCACTACGTTTGGTTTGAAACCGGAGCTTGAAAAAATATTTTTAGTCAATTAACATTTTTTGGGTTGCGGAGGTGTGGGGATTGAATTAAATTTGCGGTGTGAAAAATTTAGAATCATTCTAAAGTTGGAATTGTTCTAAATTTTGTAAGAGAACGTTGAAATGACATTGACAGCACAACATATCGGAAAAATGATGGCTGAGCGGGGACTTCGTTCCTCGGTCCAGCGTGTGGCGGTCATGCGTTATCTTGTGGATCACCGCACTCATCCGTCGGTCGACGAAATCTATAACGGATTGCGAGACGGGATGCCGTCGCTGGCACTTGCGACTGTCTATAATGCCCTTGACGCGCTCGCAGGCGCAGGTCTTGTGAGGCGGTTGGACATAGGGGGCGACGTGGCGCGGTTTGATTATTCCGAGCAGGCACACGCTCATTTCGTGTGCCGTAAGTGCGGCATGGTCTACGATATCCGGGGTGAGATGCAGATGCCTGCTATTCCGGCCGGTTTTGAGGCGGCTGAAATTGATGTCACGGTTTACGGTCTCTGTAAAAAGTGTAAAAATAAATAACTGTTTTTCCAATCACAATTGAACAAACAATAGTAATTATCAATTTAAACTACGATTACATCATGAAGAAGAAATTTATCTGCACCGTGTGTGGCTATGTACATGAAGGTGACTGTGCTCCTGAAAAGTGCCCTATCTGCAAGGCTCCCGCAAGCGCGTTCAAGGAAATGGACGAGAATGCTGTTCTGGAATTTGTTACCGAGCATGAAATCGGTGTGGCAAAAGATACCGATGACCAGATGAAGGCTGACCTCCGCGCTCACTTTGAAGGCGAATGCGGCGAAGTGGGCATGTATCTCGCCATGTCGCGTCAGGCCGACCGCGAGGGTTATCCCGAAATCGCCGAGGCTTTCAAGCGTTACGCATTAGAGGAAGCCGAGCATGCCGCCAAGTTTGCCGAGCTCCTTGGCGAATGCGTGTGGTCGACACGCGAGAATCTTGAGAAGCGCATGGCAGCCGAGGCCGGTGCCAATGCCGACAAGATGCGCATCGCCCGCCGTGCCAAGGAACTGAACCTTGATGCTATCCATGACACCGTTCACGAGATGGCAAAGGACGAGGCCCGTCACGGTCAGGGTTTCCAAGGTCTTTACAACCGCTATTTCAAGAAGTAATCTTGAGGTAGGGATATTCTATCGTTAAGAAAATGTGACACCGCGCCGAAAACCCCGGCGCGGTGTCATTGTTTTTTAGGCATAATACGCCGGGCGAGGGGTCGCCACCTAATCTTGCTGTAAACGGTCGTCGCCGGCGGCGTAGGCACGCGGGGTGATGCCGAAGATTTCTTTGAAAGCGACCGAGAAGTGGGACGGGTTGGCGAAACCGGTGGCGTAGGCGACCTCGGTTATGCTCAGTTTCTTCTCGCGTAGCAGCCGGGCGGCCTGCCGCATGCGTATATTCCTGATGAAGTCGCGGGCACTCTGGTTGGTAATCTCTTTCAGGCGGCGGTTGAGGTGTACGCGCGAGATACCGACCTCGGCGGCAAGACTCTCGACGCTGAGGTCGGGCGACGAGATGCGGGCGTTGACCACGGCCATGATTTTGCGCATCAGTATCTCGTCCTGTGACTTAATTTCGATTTTTTCGACCTTGTCTTCCTGTTCCTGTGAGCCGCTGTACTTGACTTTCAACAGATGTCGGGTGGCAAGGAGGTTGGCGATGGTCATTTTCAGCACCTCGGTGTTGAACGGCTTGACCATGTAGTTGTCGGCACCGCTTTCGAGTCCTTCCTTCATCTCCTCGGCACTCGACCGGGCCGAGAGGAGTATGACGGGGATATGGTTAGTGTTTATCCCCTTCTTAATCTTGCGTGTGAGGGTTATGCCGTCCATTCCGGGCATCATTATGTCGCTGATGATAAGGTCGGGCACGGGGGTCTCGGTCAATACAGCGTCGAGGGCCTCGCGGCCGTTGGTGAACACCACGATAGTGTAAGTGTCGCCCAGCTCGCGGCTGATGTAGGCGCGGATTTCGGGATTGTCTTCCGCGACCATGATGCGCCCGCGTGGACGCTGGCCGGCGGACGGGAGAGGCTCTCCCGGGCGTTCATTGATGCCGGATGACGTCAATGAACGCTCGATATTGGTAATAACCGGCTGCTTGCTGTCGGGCGCGGCAAGCTCGGCGGCGGTCAGATGGTCGGACCCTCGGGGGATTCTCACGACAAACTCGCATCCCGGGCCGTCGTGGCGGTTGTGTACATTGATTGTGCCGTGATGGAGCATGACGAGCGACTTGGCAAGGTGGAGGCCGATGCCGGTACCGAAACTCGACTGCGTCACGGTGTTTTCGACACGGTAGAAACGCTCGAAGATGCGGTCGATTTCCTCGGGAGGGATGCCGATGCCCGAGTCAGACACAACAATCTGGACATAGTCGTCGAGCGGGGGACGGGCCGCCGGGTCATTGCCTGTGGAGAGCGAGACGGTGATGGTGCCGCCCGCCGGGGTGTACTTGAACGCGTTGCTAAGCAGGTTCATCAGCACCTTGTCAAAGTTGTTGAGGTCGATCCATGCCGGGATATGTTCCCCGCTCGGGAGGAACGACAGGGTGATGTCGTTTTCTTGCGCGAAAAGCTCGAACGGCTGCATCACGTCGCGCACGTTTTCCTCAATGTCATAGGGGTGGAATGATGTCACCCCGTGTGTGCCGCCGAAATACACCGTGCCGTTGGGGGTGGTACAGTAGGCGCCGTGGGTAAACTCGTTTCCCTGAAGACCGTCTCCGGCATCATAGGTCGTCACAGCACCGGTTGAGGGGGTGTATCTCGCTATGCCGTGATAGGTGCTGACCCACAGATTGTTGGCAGCATCCTCTACGATGCCGCAGATGACATCGTTGGGCATCCCGTCGGCCACGGAAATGACTGTGTTTTCCCCTGTCAGCGGATTATAGCGCATCATGCCCTCGACGGTTCCGACACAGATGGTTCCGTTGTGGCTTTCGGCGAGGGTATATGCGATTGTGCCTGTCAGCGGGGAGACTGGGATGATTGCGCCCGACGAGGGGTCAAGGCGGCAGACTCCCGAGAAGGTGGCGAGCCACACGTTGCCGCCCCGGTCAATCATTATGCCGTTGACCCAGTCGCGGGTGACGACATCGGGACCAGCGGACCCTCCGCCGGTTACCGCGCGGAACCGGCGCGTCTCCCCTGTAGCCGGGTTATAGCTGAAAACGCCGTCGCCGAGGGTTGCGGCGAGGATGTTGCCATCACCGTCAATAGCGAGGCCGTAGATTCTCGTGCCGGCAAGTGAAGGGATGTAGGTGACACGGGAAGTAGCCGGGTCGACGAGGGCGAGGCCGCCGCCGTAGGTTCCGGCCCACATTCGCCCCATGCCGTCCTCGACCATTGACAGGACTGTGGCAGTCATGGGGATGTGGGCCATGCACTGCCCGGTGACGCTGTAGACACGGTAAAGGCCGTCGTTGTCACACGACACCCACACGTCGCTGCGCGAGTCGACTTCCACCATCATCACGCATCCTTTCCCGATCGGGTTGATTGTCTGGTGCTGTCCCATGTAGTTGAACCTGAATCGGCTGCACGGCGACAGGTAGACCCCGCGCTGAAATATCCCGAGCCACAGGTTTTCGTCGCGGTCAATGAGGATGTGGTGGACCTTGGAATTGGCTATGTCGATATTGGGTGTGTCGAGGGGGTAGTCGGCGATGGTGTTGTTGCGTATTATCTTCAGTCCGCTGCCGTCGACCGCCATCAGGATGCTGCTGCCGTCTGAATCGATTGCCACATCCTGCACCGGGTAGCCGGTCGCATGGTCACATGCGGGAGCAAACGTGTCGGCGGCGCGGTTGTAGGCCACGACTCCGCCGTGGTCAAGGATTCCTGCATATATATTCCCCTGTGCATCCTCGGTGATGGCCGAAATCTTATTCCCCGGCAGCTCGTCGGCGTGATATGCGCGCGCTGTGCCGCTTGCCGGAAAATAACGGCACAGCCCCGAATTTTCAGTGCCTATCCACAGGCAGTGGTAGGTGTCCTCGTGCATGCATGTAATATAGTCGCTTCCGATGGCGCGGGTCACATCGTCGAGCCGCACGGCCTGTCTGCCGTCAGGGTCGAGCCTGAAAACACCGTTGCCGAGGGTTGCGATCCACAGTTCTCCGTTTGACAGCTCAATCATGGATGCGACGTGGGGGTAGACCCTCTCTCCCCGGTTGAACATGGGGATTTCCACGAAGGAATCGTTGGCCCGGTCAAATTCCATCAGTCCGTTTATGCACCCGACGCGCAGCGAGTGGCTCCGGTCCTCGTAAACGGTGCGCACATAGTTGCTTTTGACCGATTCCGGGTCGTCGGGGTCGTGATGGTAAATTGTGAACCCGGTACCGTCAGTGCGGTTTAGGCCGTATTCGGTAGCGACCCACACATATCCCTCGCTGTCCTGCATGAT
This sequence comes from Porphyromonadaceae bacterium UBA7042, assembly GCA_002494015.1. GTDB lineage: Bacteria > Bacteroidota > Bacteroidia > Bacteroidales > Muribaculaceae > Duncaniella. The sequence goes on from DLAR01000077.1 coordinate 42,538, forward strand.
GTGGTTGATGAGGGATGAGGAAAGCTCGTTGTCGGGTGTGAACAGCCTTCCCCGCTGGGCAGATGCCCGCGGTGCGGTAAAGATTATGAAAAAGACAACAGTCAATAGCGTCAGGCAGAATCTCATGGCGATAGTATAATTATCGTGGTATTTTTAATCAAAATTAATCATTCCGGACACAGCTCTTTCATTTAAAAATGCTTTGAATTGTAAATATTCGTGAGTGGTAGGCGGTTAAAAGCGATTCTCAATTCCATTCAAACACAGCAATTTTTATCTGTTCCAAAGTTTGAGCTTAGATAAATGCGCCTTATTCAAGTATTTGCCAAACAATGCAAAAGTTAAATGAATGAGCCGTGCATCCCGGAGGGATAGCGAATTAAAACATAATGATGAGCGGCGTAGCCGCCGTCAACGCGGTGTAACCGCGTCTTAACGTTAGCCACATGCAAATGCCCCGTTAGGCGGCATGCAGCTTGTGGTAACAGTAGTGCTGCAATCAACACGGCTGCATCGCAGCCGGTCTATACGGGGTCATCAAAGAGATATATCGCTCGTCAAACGGGATGCCCTGCCGTTCAAGGATGGTTTTTATTTCGTCGTGTAACGTGCGGTGGTTATGGTGTTGAGGTTGAGACTTGATATAATTTATGACATTTTCAACCTGTGAATGAGAATGAGAGAAACAACCATATCCTTTCTGCCATTCAAACTTGAATACGCACACATGGTGGTCGTTTATCATTTTCGTAAGCCACACTTTGAGGTCTCTGACCAAATCGGGTATCAGTTCTTTGGCCGAATAAGAAAACAATATGTGGATATGGTTCATTGTCCCACCTACTGCCAACGGGATATGTCCGCGTTTGCGCAATGCCTCTGCGGTATAAGCATGAATGCGCGGTTGCCACGGAGTCGGAATCAGTGATTCTCGATTTTTCACGGCAAACACGAGATGAAGGTAGATTT
>DLAR01000005.1 GCA_002494015.1 Porphyromonadaceae bacterium UBA7042
TTTATCGGACAGCAATAAATTCTTATACCGATTCTCATGGCTGGTCACAATTTGGCGACCCGTTTAAGAACTGCCCGATTGAAAAAGCCTATGTCGGTCGAAACCTTGCCTTGCGGCGCGGGACAGGCTATCAAGCCGACATTACCGCAATAAAGTCTACCGCAGCAAGCATCGATCTCACAATTGCGGGTAAAACTACGTTTATCATCACTGGCTTGGACAATGGTTTTACATTTATGAACCAACCCAACATCACCTCCCTCACCATCGGCGGCAATGTTGAAAACGTCTACAAATACGCCTTCAAAGGCTGCACCGGCCTCAAAAAAGTAACCCTCCTGCCGGGAGAAACCGGCATCAATTTTGAGTCCAATACTATATTCACCGACTGCCCCATCGACTCCCTTATAATGGGTCGTGACATAAGCAACACCAATCAATGCGGAGGGGCACAGATGAAGACCGTGATTATAACCGAGGAACTGAATCATCTGAGTAACAATATATTTTGGAACTGCACATCAATAAAACATGTCGTCTTAAACGACTCACAAGAGACGCTTGAAACATCCGCTCAATACAACTGTATGTTTGATCTATGCGAACTTGAGTCTGTTTACATCGGCAGATATTATACCGTCGGCCCGATGTTTGGACGATCGAAAATAAAGAAAGTCATCTATGGGCCGTTGGTTACTAAAGTTGAGAAAAATAGCTTTACAACGCGAGATGAAATTGAACAGGTGATCTTTTCTGACAATCTGACCGAAATTGAATATGCGGCATTTTATGACTGCACATCATTGACTGAAATTACCTTTCCGCAATCACTAAAAAAAATCGGCGCAGATGCCTTTAAGGGCTGCAAGTCATTGATAACAGCTGATATAACCCCTAATATCGAGTCTATCGGAAGCGGAGCTTTTTGTAATACCGCACTGAAGTCGGTATTTATTCCCAAAAGCGTCAAGGCGATCGACGGCGATGCTTTCGGAAGTCTGAAACTTGAGTCTTTTATTATCGAGGATTCCGAAAATGAACTTGATTTATGTTTCGAGTACGGTGGTCAGGCAGTTTGTTATAAAACGACTATTGATTCGGTATATATGGGAAGACACACATTGCTGGCCAACACAGGATCGTCTTCGTTGGCAAATTTATTCCAAAGCAATCTGATTAAAAAGATCGAGTTTGGCCCGGTTTTCAATGAAATTCCGGAAAATATGTGTTTAGGCTACGATATTCTTGAGAATGTCACATTTCCCGAAACATGTACAAAAATCGGAAATGATGCCTTTAGAAATTGTACGTCCTTGACCCAAGTCAAATTCCCTGAATCTCTGACTACAATCGGAGACATGGCATTCAGAGACTGCAGATTAGCCAAAGTTGACCTGACACCCAATATTGAGACAATCGGATCGGGAGCGTTCCACAGTGCCCCTATAAAAACGGTTTTTATCCCGAAATCAGTTGTTTCAATTGACGGCGATGCTTTCGGAAGTTGTAATTTGGAACTCGTGATATTTGAAGACGGCGAAAACAGTGTTAATCTGGCCGAAAATTATCGCGAAGGCGTTTTTAATGACTGTTCAATAGATTCTGTCTATATCGGACGGTTAGTCTCAGATCCGGCAATACTGTTTGCTCGCGGACAAGTGAAAAAAGTCCAATTCGGACAGGCTTATACCGAGATTGGAGAATTTTTTAATTTGGACGCAAACAGTTTGGAGTACATCGATTTTCCCGAATCGGTCATTAAGGTATCAAATTCAGCATTTTCAAATTGCACCAATATAAAAGGAATACATGCTCATGCCAAAATTCCGCCTTTGTGTGAAAGCAATTACACCTTCACCACCGAGGTCTACGACACTGCCGTCTTGACGGTTCCGGCGGGGAGCAAGAAGGCTTACCGCGCGGCTGAGGTGTGGAAATTGTTTAAAAATATTCAGTCGGAGGGCGGCGGTTTCAAGGTCGCCGTGACGTATGACAGCACCTTTGGAGCGGTCACGCTCAACGGCAGCGACGCAGCCGAGATTACCGTCGACGAGGACGAGCCGCTAAGCATCGCCGTCACCCCGGTCGAGGGTTATAAAGTAACTAAAGTGACCGTGAACGGGGTCGATGTCACCGCGTCGCTCGTCGACAATCTCCTTGACTACGAATCGGTTGACTCCAACATGGAGATCGTCGTGGAATTTGGCATCGTCACCTTTGCCGTCAACCTCCCCGCCGAGCTGACGGGAGGCCGCATCGTGGTCAACGGTCTGGAAACCGCTCCCGCGACTGTCGACTACGGCTCGCGCCTCGAAATCGCCACCGTGGCCGACCGCGGATACGAGCTGGCAGCGTTCTCAATCAACGGAGCCGACATTAGCGAGTCGCTTGACGAAAACGGCGTTTATGTCATCGAGAACGTCACCGCCGACATCAACGTGGAGGCTGCCTTCGACCCGATTGTCTACACCGTCACCGCCGTCAATCTGACCGACTTTGGCACCCTGACTCTCAACGGCGAGACCGGCGACTGCAAGGTCGCATTCGGCCGACCGCTCGTCATCGGCGTGATGCCCCGCGACGAGGGCTGTTACCTTGTCTCGCTGACGGTCGACGGCACCGACGTGACTGCCGATGTTATCGACGGAACCTACACGGTTGAAACCGTCGAGGCCGACATGACCGTCGAGGCGGTATTCGGATTTTACACCTACACCGTCGAGCTCGGCTATGACCCCGCAATGGGAACAATCATCCCCGACCTGCCGGGCGGCGACAGCGACGTGACCGTGGCCCACGGCACGACCCTGCGCCTGACAATCCTCCCCGCCGAGGGATATGAAATCGCGACCGTCACCCTCGACGGCGACGACGTCACCGGTCGCGTGGACGACAACGGCGTGCTGACGCTCGAAAACATCACGGCGGCTCACCACGTCGAGGCGACATTTGAAATCAAGCGCGTCCGTCTCAGCGTTCTCGGCCTTCAGGGCGGACAGCTCGCCATGCGCTACGACTACGGCACCGAGGTCACGCTCCTCGTCGAGCCTGAGGAGGGATGGGAATTCCACTCGCTCACCGTGGGCGACACCACCGTCACCTCTCTTGAACCCGACGGCTCCTACACCACCCCGGCCCTGACCGACGATACCGCCGTCAGCGTCGTGTTCAAGCTCGCAGGGCAGAGCGGAGCCAACGCCCCCGCCGAGGCGCAGAAAATCACCGTCGCCACCCGTGGCACGACAGTCATCGTCACCGGCGCGGCCGAAGGTGAGACGGTCGAAATCTTTGACACCGCCGGTGTGGCCCTCTACCGCGGCACCGACCACGAAATCGACCTTAACCGCCAAGGCATCCACATCGTCCGCGTGGCCGCCCAGACATTCAAAGTGATGCTTAAATAATACTTATAATAACACAAAACAAGGAGGTGACACCGCTCGTGTGGTGTCACCTCCTTGTTGCAGCCACGCAGCGACAACGCATTGCCGCCAACTTAACGCCTTCTTATAGTAGCCTCGCGCTGCAATACTGTTTACTTAACTGCAAAAACATGCTTTCGCTTCTTGTAGCGTCGCGCCGTGGCGCGACCCGGAAACACCTGCCATTTAGAACGTTGAGTCTTTGATTCCGAATCGCACACGACGACACAGTGGTAAAACACGCACTCCGTTGGAGTGCGCCCTCGCTTAACCCCATGTGTGACACATGGGGACCCGCCACACCCAAGACATCAATACACCCCGTAGAGGTGCGGCCTCGATAAATCAGGGAATAGGAACCGGTACACAGATGTGACCGATATCACCTACAATCCAAGCTCACAGCCAATTATGCATTATGCATTGAAGGAAGCGACATTATCGCACCATAGCGTGACTTTTTTGGTATTATCTTTGCAAAAAATACCATACACGATGAAAACAATCCAAAAGAAATCCACCTGCCTCGTCTCTGACCGCGCCTATCACGCCATCATGACCAACTGTCTCAACATCATGACCGAAAAGAATGTCTCACCCGACATTTTCATGGCAGTAATCATGGCAGTCAAAGAATATCTCGAAACCGGACGACTCTCCCACCGCCCCATCAACCGCGTCCGAAACATCCTTGACCTTTTCCGTCCCGAAATCGACCGCGCCATCCGCCGCGCAGCCTCGGCGCGCAAAGCCGCCGACACCCGCCGCAAGGCAAAACAACCCGAGCTGGAGCAACCCGAGCCGGAGCAACCGATACAAAAAAACAAACCCGCCCCTCGTTTATACCCCTCGCCCGTCAAGGGTGCCCTTAAACCGGGCGAAAAACCCTCAGCACCCCGTCCGTCGCGAGGCACCCGATGTCCCGGCATTGAACATTTCTCACCCAATCCGGTAAAATAATATTGCGCCCCTGCCGCGTAAGATACGACAGAGGCGCAGATACAAGGTTAAAAGACAAAAGGAGGAAGATGCATCAAATGCATAACATTTGTTATTAAACGACCTCTTAATTATTTTACAAATACTTTGGCAGTCGTGCCGTCAGCGTTGACGATGTAAACACCCGGAGCGAGGTTCTCGTTGGCAAGACGCACTCCGGCAAGGTTATAAACGTCAAGATTGGTATATTCGCCCTCGACGATGATTTGTCCCACGCCGCCATAGATAGCAGGCCGGTTGCTTTCCACTCCAATCTCCTCAATGGCTGACTGGACTGCATCGGTAGCGACGACAACAAATGCACCCGGGAGCAGGGTCGCGGAGACGTTCCCATTGTTGAACTCGATTGCCGGATTGGTATCATAGGAAGACACAAGAACCTCATAGTTGGAGGCCGACATGCGGTTGACGGGGGCCGATACTGTTACGTTGGTGCGAATCTGGGGATTAATAAGGAGTACAAGCTCTTTTTCCCCGCGGGCGATGCGCAATGTGCGTCCGTTGTCCCAATCGTTGTCTCCGAATTTCATGTCAAGAGTGGCATCGGCGACAAAGAGGTCGCTGTTGTCGCGGCGTATCCAGTTCAGGGCCGAATAATTGTCATAGAGGCCGTGACGATATTCGTTGTCAAAATAATCCCAATGTACAATCTTGGGGTCAGTATTGTTGCCCCCTGACGCGTTCTTCGTGTTCTGTCCGTCGCCAAGCTCGCCAAACTGCCATATCATGTGTGCTCCGGGTGACAGAATCATCTGCGCGGCCATAGAGCCGAGCCGCCTCATCTGCATGTCAACCTTTCGCTTGATGGGGTCGTTGGCACCATACTTTGTCTGATTGTAGTTGACGCGCTGTTCGTCGTGGCTCTCGGCGTAGGACACGGTCGAGCCCCAAGAGCGGTCATAGTTGGGTGCGTAAAATCCCATCGTCGATGACCCGGCGGCAAAACCTTCGGCATACTTGGATGATTGTGAGTTGATGTTGCTCCAGTTGAGCTGTCCGCTTTCAGCCATCTCGTTTTCCTCTTTGGCTCCCGCGAGGTTTTCGTTGATGTGGATTCCATTAGGGTTTACTGATTTGATAACGTTGTTCAGGCGGTTCATGCGGGCCACGCGCGACTGGTTGTAGGCCTCGGTTCCGCCGGTGTAGCTGTCGTTGTCTCCAAGGCCCTTGACGAGGTCAAAACGGAAACCGTCAACTTTATAGGCTGTCATCCAGTAGGTGATGCAGTTGTCCCATTGCTGCTGCACCAGCACGTTGTTCTGATTCCAGTCGTTCAGCACGCTGTAATCGTGGGGGGCGGTGGCGTTATAGAACGGATTGTGGTCGATGGGGTACATCAGGTACCACGGGTTGAGCCCGGCACTCTGATTGAAAACGACATCAAGGATGACTGCCATTCCCAGCTCGTGGCAACGGTCAATAAAAGCGCGATATTCGTCGGGGGACCCGTATGCTTTATCGGGTGCAAAATAAAAGTTGGTATTGTAACCCCACGAGTTGTTCCCGTCAAATTCCATAATCGGCATCAGCTCGATTGCGTTTACGCCGAGGTCGCGAAGATATTCCAGACGCTCCATTGCAAGCGCGAGAGTGCCGTTGCCATCGGCTTTGCCCTCAGTGCCGGTGAAGTCACGCAGCAAGAGTTCATAGATTATGAGGTCTTTGTGTTCGGGGATTGAAAATGATTTGACTTTCCAGTCATATTCGTCCATGTTGCCACGGTAAACGGCGAGAATGGTGTCGTCAAATTTGTCGTAGGGATAGGGAGGACAGTCAGGGAATACACCGTTGGCGAGATATTTGTCGCTGTATGGGTCGAGAACGAGTCGGGCATAGGGGTCGCCTACTTTTATTGAACCGTCCACCAGATAATAATAAGGATAATATGTGGTGTTGTCAAGACCGTTGACAGTAATCCAGAAGTAGCTGTTGCCCTGATAGTCATATCGGTTCATGACATTGGACATAAGCAGCTCGTAATTGTCCCATGACGGCACAATCATCACGTTTTTCTTTTCAGGGGCGGCGAGACAGAAGGTGACAGATCCGTCACTGTTCTTCACGGCTCCTTCCTGCGGTACTCCGCCGGGATAAGTGGCGGTAGGGGAGGCATTGACATAGGTTATTGTCATCTCCGATGTCACATCCTTTCCGTTGTAGGAAGCGGTGCCTTCGACCTTGTAGGCTCCGGGGGCGTCAAATGTGCGCGAGGCTGTCAGTTTCATCCCGTTGCCTTTGGCGACAGATGCCCCGTTGACTTTTATTTCGAGCGCGGCATCGGCGGTTGTGTTGAGGGTGAAAGTTACAGCCGTGGGTTCCATCAGGACGGTTGAAGATGCGTCGGAAGTCAGGACCGACTGGAATTCGTCAGAATAGACGGTGGTGAAAATATCTCCTCCTGCCGCGGTTTTACCTTGGCGGCTGCTATCGCTGTTGCGGAACACGAATGCAAGTTCCTTGATTGTCTCAGCGGGGTTTGTTATCCCGTAATATGTTCTGATTTCACCGATGTTCAGCTCGTAAGTGTCGGGGGCGGTACGGGTCATTTTGTACTTGGGACTGTTGTCGCCCCATGTGGGCGCATACTTCCAGTCACCTGAGCCGGCCGAAAGGGATGTGATGACACCGGTGTGGGCATAGACATCGCCGTCATAGCCTTTGAGCCCTTCGTTGCCCCGGTCGGCATAAAAAATGATTTTCACATCACGGCTTGATTCCTGTAGGATTGATGGAGACGTTACGACAACTTGGGCCGACAGTCCTGCAATACCGGCAAGCAGCATTGCTGCAAATAGAGATAAAAATTTTCTCATTGAAAAAATCGTAATGGTATTAAAAAATGTAAAGTATGATATTGGTGGCAAAGGTAGATAAAAAAGAAGACTCGGTCAAGCGTTGCACCACAATATATACATAATTAACAACCGTGTTACAATTCGGTGGCAAAACCGTCACATAAATGTGACAAGTTATTGAACAAACTTTCGTTAACCTCTGTTATAAGTTTAACAAGAAAAAATAAATAACTTAATACATTGTTTCATTCTAAATTTTGTGAGAGAAATGAAAAAGACTCTTTTACTCTGTGCAGCATGTAGCGGGATGCTCTGGTGCGCTAATGAGGCAAAGGCACAGGACTCGGCGGTTATCGTTGAAGAGACTGTTGTGGCGACAGAGAATGTCGAGTGCAAGACACATTATGCTCCGTCATCATGGCGTGACAACTGGTATATCCAGCTCGGAGCCGGTATTCAGAGTCCGTTTGTGGAAAATAAGATGGATAAAGGTGACGACAGCCGTCATCTGACCGCAGTCTATAACCTCGGGGTGGGCCGTTGGATTTCTCCTTACCTCGGTTTCCGTTTCAGCGCCTATTATGGCTCTATCCACTGGAATCAGGGAAACATGAACCGGGCCAAGGTCGCTAATCTTAACGTGGACTTCATGTGGGATATGTTTAATTCAATCAGTGGTTACAATCCCAAGCGAGTGTTCTCGATTGTTCCTTACATCGGGCTCGGCGGCTCATTCGTTTATGATTACAAGGCTCCTGAAGCCAATATCAGTAACAGCCACGGAAAAACAAAGAACAATCAATGGCTTCTTCCCGTATCGGCAGGTCTGCAACTGCGTTTCCGTCTCAGCAATTATGTTGACTTCTTCGCCGAAGGCCGCGCCCAGTTCTACGGAGACAACTACAACAACACAGCCTACGGCAAGCCTATCGACATCAACATCAGCGCGATCGGTGGCTTTACGTTCTACTTTACCGGCTCTAAGTTTGACTCCTATAATCCTTGCGACTATGTAGGTTACATCAACAATCTCAACAATCAGGTCAACGACTTGCGTGGCGCGCTTGCGACATCAACAGCCGCACTTGCAGCCGCCGAGGCTCAGCTCCCGTGTCCCGAAGTTCCCGAGGCTGTCGCGCAGGAAGTCACCGTTGAAGCACCCCTGCTTTCAACCGTCCGGTTCAAAATCAATTCGGCCTACGTTTCAAGCGAAGAAATGGTCAACGTCTATAACATGGCTGAATGGCTGAAAGCCAACCCCGGTACAAATGTAGTTGTCCGCGGCTATGCCGACGAAGACACCGGTACCGCAGAGTACAACCTCAAGCTCTCAGAACGCCGTGCCAAGGCTGTTGCCGACATTCTCGTCAACGACTACGGTGTAAGTTCTGACCGCCTTATCATCGAAGCTGCCGGAAGTGCCGTACAGCCCTATGATACCAACGACTGGAACCGTATCGTGATTTTCGCCCAGCCCGAATAACCCCGGCCGCTTACACATAGAATATCTGCCATAAAAAAGTCGCCCCGACAGCAAATTGCTGCCGGGGCGACTGCTCTTTCAGAATCAGGAGTTGATGACCATGTCATAATAGTCCTTTACCAATTCCCTCTGCAATGTGGATGTGGAGACCTCGTTGATGTGAAGAACCTCTGACCGGTAGTCCTCGTGGATGCACATGTAGAGAAGCCGCGCCTTTTCGGCTTCGCGTGACATTTTTGAGTTTTGAGAGAACTCCCGCCACAGTCGGTCAATCTCGGTGCATGCCCGTGTGAGCAATTCTTTGTTCCGCATTGAGTATTCCATAATCGCATCAGGAATAATGGTTATTACCACCTCGCGGTAAAGATTCAGCGCGGTGCGCAGATAACGGCTGGTGCGGCACACGTCGGCCATCGACAGCAGCCGTTTGGCCTTCTCGGTCACGCTCCGCATCCCGGCGATATCGGTCAGGCATTGATTGACCATGCGCCTCATCATGACGGCATCAAGATTGGTGATTTTTCCCGAGGGGGTGCAGCTTAGCACCCGAGAGCAATAATGCTTTTTCATAACTGCTTGAATTTAGAATGTTAAGTGATGTAAATGAACTTATTTACCGCCTTAACAAGCTGTCTTGCTGCACGTTTTGATATTGTCGCAAGCGAAGAAAAACGACGCAGCAATCCCACCTGTTGCCCCCGTGGTTGCGGGTGGTGGTGAAATTGCTGCGTTGATGTCGCTGTTATTTTAAGTCAGTTATGTCAAGTTTTCATGCTGCAAAGATAATGAGCATTCTCTGAATATGCAAATATAGCGATTAAATATTTGATTGAATCATTGAAAATATATGTGAAAATATATGTATTGTCCCCATCTGTTGTCAAGCTTGTCTGTTGCTTGTAACATTTTTTCTGAACAATAATCGCATCAGGGATGTTTTTAAGGAAAAGACGTAGTGGGCATCGTCACTCCCTCACGGAATGAGGATCCTTTGAGATAATAGATTGATTAATAACGATAAATATTAAATTGTGAATATGGACAAATATGTATGTGACGTATGTGGCTGGGTATATGACCCGGCGGTAGGAGACCCTGAAAACGGTATCGAACCCGGAACTTCGTTTGCCGACCTTCCCGACGATTTCGTGTGTCCGCTATGCGGAGTTGGGAAAGACGAGTTTTCCAAAGTAGATTGAAGTCAATTAAAAAAACGATGAGGATGCCGGAAAAGACCCGGCATCCTCATCGTTTTTTTACCATCCTGTATTCTGTGTCAGGTTGGGATTGCGGTCCAGTTCCACAAGCGGGATGGGCCATAACTCGTGTCGTGATTGGTAACTGCGGGTGTACATCAGGTCCCCGAAAATATCTGTCGCGTCTTTGACCGACTCTTGCAGGAGTCCCCAGCGGCGCAAATCCCAGTAACGCTGGCCTTCGCCTGCCAGTTCCCGCGCCCGCTCGTCGCGTATGCGGGCGGCCACACCCTCTTTTCCCCCGGCTGAGTCAATGTCGGGCATGTTGACGCGGGAGCGGATTTTGTTGACTTCGGCCACAGCCTTGTCAAGTTGGCCGGTTTCATTATATGCCTCGGCAAGCATCAGAATCACGTCGCCGAGACGTATAATCGGAAATTCGTAGGGCGTGCGGTTGTATTCGCCCCAGTATCCGTCGAGATTGCCGGTGGGAATCCACTTGCGCCAGAAGTAGGAATTCCATCCTTCCGAATTGCGGATGAAGGCCATTGCCTCCATTGGCGCACCCCCTTTTGATGCATCGGCGAGAACAAACTGTTTATCCATCGGGGATGACCCGGCATCAGTACCGAGATAATGGGAGTAGGGGGTGATGACATTGAGATTGAGGCGGGGGTCGCGGTTTCGGTATGCGTCCATGACAAGGGTCGTGTCGCAGTCAAGAAGGTCAGTGATCCGTGTGCTTCCATGATCGATGGCGACACTCATATAGCGGCGGCGCACATCAGCTCCTCCTTCGTTGAACCCCGGGAACAAGGTGTCCCAGTCAAAGGGTGTCCCGTCAAGGTTTTCATACATGTCGACAAGCCGTGTCGAGGGAACAATGCGGTTTCCCGCTATGAGGCGCATGGTTGACTTGTTTCCAAAATAGGATACGATGTCGAGGGCGTATCCCGCAGTGTTGCCGTCAATCGACTGGATTGAAAATATCATTTCGGGACTGTGTTTCCCGTTATACAGCCTGAACAGTTCGTTATAGTCGGGGTGCAGGGCATATCCGTAGTCGGCATTCCTGTTACAGATGATTTCCTCAAAGTCAGCAATCGCTTTGTCCCATTGCTTGTCAAACAGGTAGACTTTCCCTCGAAGTGTATATGCGGCTCCCCGCGTGGCACGGCCGAGGTCGGCATCGTCCCATTTCACAGGCAGTTTCTCGATTGCCTCGGTCAGGTCGTCAATGACATGGCGGCGGATTTCATCGGCCGGAGTGCGCGGCGCGTCGAGAGTGGCAAATTCTTCGTTGATGTCGCATGTCTCGTCATAATAAGGTACCGCGCCCCAGCAGTTGAGCATGCGGAAATAGGCCATGGCTCTGAGAAATTTCGCTTCTCCCGTGACGCGGTCAATGGTTTCTTGTGAAATAGGCATCCCGGCCACGTTTCTGATGACCGTGTTGGAGCGGTGGACCAGTTCGTAAAGATACTGCCAGTGGTTTTGCACGCCGCTGCTGTTGGATGCCCAAGTGTTGCCCCGCGAGATGTCTGACCACGGGGAGGTGCCGTCGGCAATGTCGCTGCACATGTCAAATGTGAATTCCATGCCGAAACACCAAGGGGCTTTCATGGCGGCATAGAGGCCGATGGCTGCTTGGCGCGCATGATTTTCCGTTTGCCAGAATGTTGTGCCTGACATCTGGTCGGCAGGGGTATAATCGAGGCTTTCGCAACTGCCCAACATGAGCATGGCGGCTGCAGGTATAAAGAGGTGTCGTAATTTCATCAGAATGTAATGTTTAGACCTATTGAATATTGACGTATTGCGGGATAGCCGACGTTGGCGGCGATTTCGGGGTCAAATCCCGGAAAATCGGTAATTGTGAATGCGTTGTCGATGGAGGTGTACAGTTTCAGATTTTCCACATAGAATTTTCGCGTGATTTTTGCCGGGAATGTATAGCCGAGTTGTATGTTCTTGCAGCGGAAATAGGCTGCGTTGTGAACAAAGGCATCGCTTGCGATATTGTTTTTCCCGTTGGAGTTGTTGCGCAGGATCGGATATTTCGAGTTGTAGGGATTTTCCGGAGTCCAAGCGTTGTCGGTGATGTCTTTGTTGAGCGATTGTCCCATGACGGTGACGAAACGGAATGCCTGATTGTTGTAATAGACAGGATTGTTGCCTGTGCCTTGGAACAGCATACTGAAATCAAGTCCGTTCCAGTTTAGCGCGATACTTCCGCCATAGCTCAGGCGCGGTTGCGTGCCGTGGCCTATCTCGACTCGGTCATTGGCGTCAAGTTTCCCGTCGCCGTTGGTGTCGGCATATAAGAAATCGCCGAGTTCGGGACGCTGGTATGTGGCAAAATAGTCGGGATTCTGGTCTACGAGTGACTTGACATATTCCATGTCGGCTTCGTCACGCACGATACGGTCAACAGCCATGACATACAGCTGGTTGATGGGTTTGCCTTCCTGTGTCTTGTACACACCGCTGATGGATGGCACGTCGCCTTGAAATTTTGTCACCTTGTTATTGACGTACCCCATGTTGAACCCGACGCTGTAAGATACTTTTCCGATGCGGTCGTTCCAGTGCAGGTCAAGTTCAAAGCCCCGGTTGTTGACCTCTCCGGCATTTTGGTTGGGCACAGTGCTTGTGCCGTGTTCAAGCGGGGCGGGGAGGGAGATGAGTATGCCCTTGGTGTTTTTGTCGTAGATGTCAATCGAGCCGCTTAGCCTGCTATTGAGGAATGAGAAATCGATACCGGCGTTAGCCATGTAGGTCTTCTCCCACGAAAGGCGGGGATTTGACAGTATCGTCTGGGCAAATCCTCCGGCTATGTTGCCGTTGAGGATATAGTTGGCTGTCGCGAAGAGCGACTGGTACATGTAATAACTTGTTGTCGAATTGTTGCCCAGCGAGCCGTAGGACGCGCGGATTTTAAGATTGTCGAGCCACCGGGAGGACCATTTCATGAACGGTTCTTCAGAGATGCGCCATCCTGCCGAGACTGAGGGGAAATATCCCCACCGGTGGCCCGGGGCGAATTTTGACGACCCGTCGGCTCTCATGTTTACTTCAAGCAAATACTTGTCGTCCCAGTTTAGGTTCAGTCGTCCGAAATATGAGCGCATCGCCCACTCGGTATAGTTGCCTCCGATTGCCCCGTTGGTCGCGGCGGCGTCGATTGATGTCAGCGAGTCGTCGATGAGGTCGTAACGTAAAAAGCGTTCGTTTTCATCCTTGTCATATTCCTGACTCATCCCGACGAGCAGCGAGGCTTCAAGTCGTGAAACCTTGAAGTCATAATCGGCTGTCAGCTCTGACGCGCGATAGGTATTGGCATAGTTGTAGCGGCGTATGTAGGTTCTGACTACTCCCTCGCGAATCAGTACGGGGCCGTCGGCGGTAAAGCGGTATAGGTCGCGGTCGGTCAGATGCTGCTCCACCCGGCGGTCCCAATAGTTGTAAGAAAAAGACCCGCGCAGCGTCAGTCCCTTTATCGGTTTCACGGCCGCGTGGATTTTTGTAACCAGTCGGCGGGTGCGTGTGGGAAAGTCGGTTTTATAGAACCATTGGCGGCGATAAGGATTGAAATTGCTTACATTTTCATCTTCGGGATTCTGAATGCCGCCGTAAAGTCCGGTCGCCGGGTCATAGAGGGTCATGCCGGGCACGGTGTTGAATGCCCCCGACCCGAAAATGACATCCCCGCCGGCGGCGGCGTTTTCTGATGACGGATTGTTGTAGTCGATGTAACCGAAGATGTTAGTCCCGATGCTGAGCCAAGGTTTTACATTTACGTCAAGGTTGGTGCGCAGTTGGTAGCGTTCATAATCGGTATAGTATATGATTCCCGGGTTGTTGACATATCCGAGCGAGATGTTGTAGCGCACACGCCGACCTCCTCCGGTTACTGAAAGATTGTGGTTCTGGACTACCGACGGGTTGCGGTAGATGTGGTCTTGCCAGTCGGTGTTGGGGTATATCGTGGGATTTTTGCCTGCATCGTTGCGCCACTCGTCAATTTTGCCCTGAGAGAAACGTGCGGCCTGCCCGTTGGCAATCAGTCCGGCGTTCTGTATCTCCATGAAATCGGCATAGTCGGTAACGAGATTCATTCTCTTTGCAACGGTTTCAAATGACACGTTGCCGCTGTAGGTCAGCCGTGGCGCGGATTGGAGTCCGTGGCGTGTGGTGATGAGGATAACGCCGTTGGCGGCCCGGGAGCCGTAGATGGCCGACGATGCGGCATCCTTTAGAATGGAGATGTTCTCAATGTCTTGCGGGTTGATGTCGCTGATGGCTATTCCTGTCATGCCGTCTACAACGACAAGCGGAGCCGAGTTGTTGAGCGTGCCCTGTCCGCGCACAAGGATGCTCTGGGACTCATAACCGGGGGTATTGCCTCCGCTGTTGGTTACCGACAGGCCGGGGGCGAGACCGGCCAAGGCGTTGGTAGCATTGGTCAGAGGGCGGTCGGACAGTGTCGCTGCACCGATTGAGGATACGGCTCCTGTCAGGTCGACTTTGCGTTGTGTGGCGTAACCCACCACGACCACCTCGTCAAGTTGCGCACCTACCGCTTTAAGCGTTATATGGTACTCTTTGCGTCCCGGAATCAGCTTGAATTCCTGTGGGATATAGCTGATATAAGAAACGGTGATAATTGCGTTTTCAGGGACATCGTGAAGGGCGAATTTCCCGTCGATGTCGGTCACGGTTGCAAGGCCTTCCGCGTCATTGACGCTTACCGATGCTCCAATCAGCGCGTCACCGTTCTCGTCGGTTATGATGCCTGAAATATCCATCGGGCCGCTTGCCTGAGGATAGACGTGTGTCGTAAATGTGAGGAGCAGAATAAGCAGTAAGAGATGTTTCGTCATGCGGTAAAATGTTTGTTACCGCAAAAATAACCCTTGAAGGCGACACTTCAAAGGATGCGCAAATAGACGGCGTAAATTTGCCAATGAACAGCTATTGGCGCTCGATTACAAGGTAGTTTGACAGGTTCCAGAATTGCTCCGGATTCGTAATCTCAATAGCTTTGCTGCCATTGACGTTGATTATTCTGTAGGACTGTTCAGGATGTGTGGTGTGTATTTTTAGTCCCGGTGTTGTCGTGAAAATGGTGTCAAGGTCGCGCTTGTCGCCGATAGTGAAGAATCCGTGGTCAAAATTGCCTTTCAAAATCTTGGTTTTTCGCAAGAATCCGCTTTCGATTATTTTGTGTCGTTTCAATTCGCTCTTGGATGCAATCACATAGTAACAGGTGTTGAGCTCGTTTTCAAGATTCGCGGACTGGGTGACGGCGTCGACGAGTTCGTGATTGACAGTCTCGACAGTGATATTCAGGGAGTCTATGGTCGAGGTCAGGGATTCTATTTCTTGATTTGCGGATGACAGCTTTTTCTGAAGTGACTCTATTTCCGCTGACTGAGTGTCAATCTGGGAACGCAGAACTGCGATAGTGCCGCTGAGCTCGTCGGTAAACAATGTCGATTCCTGTAGTTTTGCCTCCAGCGAGGCAAGGTCTTCGCGGCGTTGTTTCAATGTTGCCTTTATCGATTTGATGTCGGTAAGAATCCGGGCGTTGCTGCGGGCGTTTTCCTTAGGTTGTGTTTCGCTTACAGTCAGAATGTGTTCCAAATGCCTTATCTGTTCCATGCTCGTTGAGATTTCCTTGACGAGGGCCAGTAGTTGGTCTCGTTCTTCAAGCGCCGTGACCAGCTCCTGTCTCGAAGCATCAAGAAGGGCCTGCTGTCCGGCATCAGGAGTTTTGGCCTCGTTGCATGAGGTTATAACGAAGATGGATAGCGACAAATATATGACGTGAGATTTCATGCTTGCTATGAATTTAGGTTACAAATATAGCATTTTTTATCGTAATTGGGTGCTGATTGTAACTGAAATGCTCAAAAGTGTGGGGCGATGAGGTTGCCGGAGCGGAATAATAGTGCTAATTTTGTGTCATGAAAACGTTTGAAAACAAGACAACGCTGATATTTGACCTGTTTTTCTGTGTCGTGGTCATGCCGGTTCTCGTATTGCTCGGCCCGGCTTACTACTGGATGACATGGCTGCCGTGGTTCTTTGTCGTGGTGTGTCTGTATATGTACTCATGTTATTTTGTCATGCGCCGTGTCAATATCCCGCAATGTGTCCTGCGGCATGAATACAGGCGCATAGCCGTTGTTTTCGCTGCTCTGATCTTGGGAAATTATCTGATAACCTTATATCCTCGCCCCGATGAGGATTTTGTCACCCCCTCTCTGAGCGAATATCAGACCCGTATCCGAGACTACGGAATATCCTTGTCGTTGTGGCTGATGTTTTCGCTCGTCATGGGGTATTCGATTACTGTGTCTTTTGTGAAGGAATTGTTTGCCCAGATTCTGGTCAAACGCAAAATCGAGATGCAGCGCGACAAAGCCGAGCTGGCTATGTTCAAGGCTCAGATAAGTCCGCATTTTATGTTCAACACGCTCAACTCGATCTACAGTCTTGTCATCGGGAATTCGCCTAAAGCCGAGGATGCGTTCATAAAGTTTACCGAATTGTTGAAATATACTTATGTGACTATTGAAAACGAGCTTGTCCCGTTGAAGGACGAGATTGCCTATATCGACAATTACATCGAATTGCAGTCACTGAGGTTAAACAGCCATACGACGGTAGAATGGACTCACGACGCTGATGACGAGTCGGTCATGATTCCTCCCATGCTGATGCTGACATTTGTTGAAAACGCTTTCAAGTATGGGGCTTCGGCCACGACTGATTGCTTGATAAAGATAAGGCTGGCTGTCAGGGATGGCGAGTTGCTGTTCACGACAAGTAACAACATCATGAAACACAGCGACGAGTTTAAAAGCGAAGTCCCGGTGGGTATTGAAAATTGTCGCGCGCGGTTAAGCGGGATTTTTCCCGGAAAACATCAGCTTGAAACCTTGGAAGAAGACAATGTGTTTAGTGTGTCGCTAAAGATAAAAATGTAATGAACGGAACGATTAAGTGTATAGCAATTGATGACGAACCGTTGGCTCTCGATGTTATAAGACGGTTCTGTGAACGCATCGGCGGGTTGGAACTGATGACATTCAGCGATCCCGTGGTGGGGTTAGAGGCTGTCAGGCGCCATCATCCGGCCCTCGTGTTTCTCGACATTGAAATGGAGGGGGTGAACGGGTTGACAATAGCAACGCAGCTACCTGACGATACCTGTTTCATTTTTACGACAGCCTACCTCAATTATGCTCTTGACGGGTTCAATCTCGATGCTGTGGATTATCTTCACAAGCCATTTGCATTCAGCCGGTTCCAGACTGCGATTTCCAAGGCTATGCGTCGTATCGGTGTCCCGCAGCCGGTTGTCCCGCAGTCACTTGTTGTGAAACAGGATTACAACAATGTGACCATTCCGCTCAATGAAATTTTGTATATCGAGGCAATGGAGGGGTATTCGAAGATATTTCGTGAAAACGAGGTGTGTACGATTTCCCGGGTGATTTTAAAAAATATAGGGGGGATGTTGCCTGCCGATACTTTCCTCCGTATTCACAGGTCATTTATAGTGGCGGTTCCCAAGATACAGAGTTTCAACAAGCAGGAGGTAAAATTGATTGACGGGACATCGCTCCCCATAGGTCGGCAATATTCTGCCGAGATATCCGCTACGTTAAAAGGTAATGCAAGGTAGCCGGGATTATCTCGTGACGACAATGTATTCGAGCGGCCGGCCGGTATATGAGACATGATAGGTTTTCAACCAGTAGCCGTCTTTTTGGGCAGGCCCGGACAGTGGATGCCCGTAACCCGACATGATGTCATAAGTGCTTCCGCACACGGGGCATCGGGCGTTAATTTCCCCTTCGGGGACATAAATCCTCACTTGTTGACTAACTTCCACGGGACATGCAAGGTCAAAAGCCCTGTTTTCACCCATAGCGTCGCAGACGAGCATCACACCGCCGAATCCCGTCTCGCTCATGGCCGTGTATGGGAACCGCGCAGGCAATTTCTCACTCTTGATAAAACGACGCACATCGCTCGCGGCCGGTGTGCCGTAAAGCCTCCATTCAGCCTCGGTGGCGAATGTTATATAGACAGGAGCGTAAGGGATGCGCTCGTCGTTGACGTTGTCACACGACGGGAGCACACCCATAGCTGCTGCCGCTACGAGAAGTCGGTGGAGAGGCCGTTTCATCGTCGTAGAATGATTTTACTGTTTTGACCTTACTGCTTGAAAATGGTAGTGAACACCTCGCCAAACTTGTCGGCTGCTTCCTGAATCTTGTTGCCGATGAAGGGACGGAGCATGGCGGGAATCTCGATGTCGATTGACGGAGTCAGCCGGGTCGAGGTGGCATCCACGTTTTCGAGGTCAAGTTTAAGCGCGACGGGAACAGGACTTCCCTGAGCCGAAAACCCTACATGTGTGGGAGCCGTCTTTTCGGTCAGCTTGAAAACGAGCTGTCCCACTCCGGGGGCATCCATGCTGACTGAATCAGCCGAAAAACGCACACCGCTGAGCTTTTCGCGATATTCGACGGGGAGGTCGTCAACGAGGGCCTGATAGCCGCTCAAGTCGCTGACTTTTGCATAAATGTCATCGGTGGCACGATTCACGACCACCGATTTTCCTTTATATACTGACATCGTATCTTGTTCTTAATCGTTGGATTTGTTGGGTACCCATTCCGAGGGGTTCTTACGCCATTCGCGCAGGGTTTCTACATAATCCTCGTGGATAAAGCCTGTTTCAAGAGCGGCCGAGATGAGGGCGCTGTAGTTGGACAGCGTGACAAGGTTGACCCCGGCTTTCTTGAATGCTTCGACTGCGACAGGGAACTCATAGGTGAATATAGCGGCCATGCCCACAACCTCGCATCCGGCATTGCGGATGGCCTCGACTGCTTTCAGGCTGCTGCCGCCGGTCGACACGAGGTCTTCGATAACTACGACCTTTTGGCCGGGGGTCAGGTCTCCTTCAATCAGATTTTCAAGTCCGTGATCCTTGGGGGTTGAGCGGACATACACATAGGGAAGTCCGAGCGAATTGGCGACAAGCGCACCCTGAGCGATAGCGCCGGTAGCGACTCCTGCAATAGCGTCGGGAGTTTCAAATGACTCCATTATGACGCGGCATAATTCCACCTTGATGAAATTTCTGACTTCGGGATAGGAAAGAGTTTTGCGGTTGTCGGTATAAATGGGTGAGTTCCATCCCGATGCCCAAGTGAAAGGATTGGCAGGCTGGAGTTTGATTGCGCTTATTTTCAGCAGTTTCTCGGCAAGGATGCGGTCAAGGGTTTTCATAACTCAAAAAATGATATAGTCTTATGTTAATCGCTGCAAAGTTAGTGCTATTTATTGAACTATGCAATTATGTGGCGGTTTAATGTGGTCATTGTTAACGTTTATTTTTAAACGCCCGGTTAAACCTTTTGTCGATTGTTTGTTCTAATACATATATAATATTAAGGCAATGAAAGGAATACTGACAAAACTGATAAGTGCCGTGGTGTGTATGGCCATGATGGCTCCCGTTGCTGAAGCTCAGCACAGGCCCGGAAGCAATGGCGGTCGCACTTCGCGTCCCACGCAGCAGGCTCGTCCTCAGGGCAACCACTCGCGCCCGTCCAACAGTGGTTCGCGTCCCGGAAATGGAAATAGTTCCCGTCCCGGTAATAACGGACAAGGTACGCGCCCGGGGAACGGCAACAATAACCGTCCCGGAACCGGAAATAGCAACAACCGCCCAAACGGCGGGAATCATGGCACGCGTCCCGGCTCGGGTAACAACCATCGCCCCGGCAACAATGGCAGCGGCAACAATGATAACCACCGTCCCGGCAATGGAAATCACCGTCCCGGCAACAATGGCGGTGGCAACAATGGCAACCATCGTCCCGGCAATGGAAATCACCGCCCCGGCAACAATGGCGGCCATCGGCCTGATCCCGGTCGCCCCGACGGAGTGCGCCCCGGCTTCAATCACAATAACCGCCCGGGAAACAGCCATCAACCCGGCCATCGCCCCAGTCACAATATAGGTCATCGTCCCGGTCATGGCCATCGTCCCGGTCACGGCCATCGTCCCCCCTATGTGGCACCCCCGTCGCGCCCTTATCGCCCGTCAGGGTTTCGCGGTCCGTTTTCGCGTCCCCTTCCTCCGCCTCCCGGATGGCGTCCGCGTCCCGGAATACCTGTCATAAATGGTATTCTCGGCCTGACATTTGGAGCCGGAATCAGCGTGTCGCTTGACTATCTGTTCAATAACGGATATACTGTCGACGGTTATGGCAATGGCATGATTTATCTGCGCAACGTCCCTGCATTGAATTATATATGGACCGATGCGACGTTATACTACGGAAATGGCGGCGGATTTGACGGCTCGTCGTTCTATTATTCCACTCCTTACTATGACCTTGGCCGCTATAATGCCGTGTATAACACTCTTGTCGGCACCTATGGAATGCCTGTCGCAGTCAATAATGGCTCGGGAACATTCATGTCAACATGGTATGGAGGCAACAACGGGTTTATTACCCTGCGCTTTAACGCTCAGGCGACTGTCGGAGGCTCGGTACGGTATTTCACCACGCTGTCCTTCGGTAATTAACAGGATGTTTTGTGACAACTCCGCATTATATCGTTGATGCCATAAATAAAAATTGTGTCAGGCGGATTATTTCTTGCGGGCGAGGATGAGGGCGGAACACGGTGCGACTTCGATTTTGCCTCCTTCAGAAGTCCCGAGGCCGTCGGCGGCGATATTGCCGTCTTCGGCGATGACAATCCAGTTGCCTCGGGCAACTTTCACAGTGCGCGGCTGGTCTGAGCCGTTGAACACCAGCTTGATTTCTTTCCATTCGTCGCCGTTGGCATTGTCGGTCAATGAATAGGAAATGAGATTGTCGCCTTCAACCTTGTCAAATTTCAAGTGGCGGGCAACTTGCCAGGCAGTCGTCATGCGGAACGCGGGATGGGCCTTGCGCAGCTTGATGAGTTCCTGATAGTAACGGAATTGCTCGTTGTTTTTGTTTTTCAGGCTCCAGTCGATGGCGTTGACCGAGTCGGGCGAGTTGTAGGAGTTATGGACACCTTTCTTGTCGCGGAAAATTTCTTCACCGGTCCAGATGAAAGGGGTGCCCTGCGATGTCATTACTATTGTCTGGGCAAGTCGGGCAGCGCGCATTCGCTCTGCGTCGGTAGCCTCGGGCATTGATTTGCGCAGTTTGTCGGTCAGCATCAAGTCATCATGACAAGATACATAGTTTATGACCTGAGTCGGGGCCGAGGCGTAGGGGAATTTTGAATTATTGCCTTTGGAGTAGTCTACCTGAGGATGGGCGGTCGCGCCGACGATGCCGATCTTGACTGTTTCCTCGTTGCCGGGTTTCCCGGTTGCAAACCCACGGTCAGCGGCATTGCTGTAATGCCCTTTGACCGCATCGCGGATGTCGTCACTGAATACTGCTACATCGGGCATTTTAGACACATTCTCTTTCAAAGCGCGGCGTTCGGCTGGAAGTGGAGAGTCTCCGGCTGTCCAGCCCTCGCCATATACGAATATGTCAGGGTTAATCTCCTTCAGGGCTTTTGTCACCTCGTTCATGGTTTCAGTATCGTGAATTGCCATGAGGTCAAAACGGAAACCGTCGATATGGTATTCCTTGGCCCAGTATTTTACCGAGTTGACAATGAAATTGCGCATCATTTCCCGGTCCGAGGCTGTTTCGTTGCCACAACCCGACGCATCGCTGTAACTGCCGTCGGGACGGTGGCGGTAGAAATATCCCGGAGCTGTCAGCGAGAAGTTGGAGCCGTCGTTTTCAGCCGTGTGGTTGTAGACTACGTCCATCACGACGCCGATTCCGGCATCATGCAATGCCTTTACCATCTCCTTCATCTCCCTTATGCGCGCGGTCGGGTCGGCAGGGTTGGTCGAATAAGAACCCTCGGGTACGTTATAATTGATTGGGTCATATCCCCAGTTGTATCTGTTGGCAGGAAGATTGGACTCGTCTACGCTGTTGTAGTCATAGGAAGGAAGAATGTGGATATGAGTCACGCCGAGCTCCTTCAGGTGGTCTATGCCGGTCGCCTCGCCGGTTGCGTTGCGGGTGCCTTCTTCGGTCATAGCAAGGAATTTGCCCTTGTTGACGATGCCGCTTGAGGGGTGGATGGAGAAATCTCGGTGGTGCATCTCATAAAGCACGGCATCATTGATATGTTTCAGCGCGGGGCCGCGGTCGGTTTCCCATCCTTCGGGATTGGTGGTCGAGAAATCGATGATTGCCGCACGCTCGCCGTTTGTCCCGACCGCCTTGGCATATATGCCCGGGGTCTCGTTTAGCCATTTGCCATTGTTTTTTATCTGAAAAGTATAAAACGAGCCATACAGCTTTTCAGGAAACGACGCGGTCCAAGTGCCGTTTTCGCCCCGCGTCATCTCAACGACACGTTCAGCATCCGAATTGCGCCCCGTCGGATAGATGTTGAGCCTTACGGCCTCGGCACGGGGCGACCACAGCCTGAAGCGAGTGCCGTTGTCGTTGACGGTGAGCTCGAGGTCGTCGCCTGTATAGGCGGGATAGGTTGAATAAGCCGACTCCATATCCTCGGCCACAGCGTGGAGCGGAGCCATGAGTGCAGCTCCTGACAGCATCAGAGTAGCCATGCCGGATGTACAGAATTTAAAATGATTCATGTTTAGAATTGATAAAAGACTGGTGTATGATATAATTTCTACAAAATTAATAAAATAATCGTGGCTGTACTACTTAGAGGTCGTTTAATAACAAATGTTAACCCAGAGTGGTAGTATCTTTCGGTAAACAACCTCTTAAAATAATATAATTCGTCCTGCGCCGGTCTCAGTTCCGTTTGCGGAGTTGCCAGAATGCCACCGCTGCGGCCGCTGCCACATTCAGCGAGTCGACATTATGGCTCATGGGGATGCGCACGGTGTAGTCGGCCTTGGCAATGGTGTCGTGGGGAAGGCCGTCGCCTTCTGTCCCCATTATAATCGCAAGGCGATGCTCGCGCATGAGTACCGGGTCGTCGATTGATATTGACTTGTCGGTCAGGGCCATTGCCACAGTTTTGAACCCGAGTGCGTGTAACTCGGTATCGGAACCGTCGGTCCAAGTCCACGGGACGAGGAAGACCGATCCCATAGACACCCTGATGGAACGGCGGTTGAGAGGGTCACATGATGTGGGCGTGAGCAGGACGGCGTCAATGCCGAGTGCGGCAGCCGAGCGGAAGATTGCGCCTATGTTGGTCGTGTCAGTCACTCCGTCAATCACGACCACGCGGCTTGCCTCTCGACAGATGTCGGCCACCGAGGGGTGGGGGCGGCGGCGCATGGCGCACAATACGCCCCGTGTCAGTGTATAGCCGGTCAGCGATGCCAGCAATTCGCGGTTGCCTGTATATATCGGTATGTCGCCGCAGCGCGCGATGATTCCGGACGCGTCTCCGTCAATGTGTTTTTGTTCACACATTAATGCGACTGGCTGATAGCCGGCATCAAGAGCCACATTGATGACTTTGGGACTTTCGGCGATAAACATTCCGTTGTCAGGGTCAAGGCGGTTGCGCAGTTGAGCCTCGGTCAGCGAGGCGAATACCTCACAACCCGGATAGTCAAGTGTTTTGATTTCAATAATAGCCATAGCGGATGCAAAGTTAATAAAAATTCGAGACATAAAATTTGCAAACGCAAACCGAAAGTCGTAACTTTGTTTCTCTCTTTTAAACAGGAAGAAACACAGAATATAAGAAATATGTCAGGACATTATTCAGATATCGACGAGACCTTTGACCCCGAGGTAATAGTCAACCCCGATAAAAATCGTTATAACCGAGTTCCGCAACCTGAACCACGTCGGGAGGAGCAACCCAAGCCACAGCCTGAACCACGGCCTGAGCCACAGGTTGTGGAGGAACGGCAACCCGAACCGAGGGAGGAAAAACCGGAGGAGCCGGTTGCGGAAAAAGCGTCCACCACTAAGATTGACTGGTGGAAGGCTGTCCGTGACAGCCGCACTGCCATGTTCATGGGTATCGTGCTGCTGGTCGTTTCACTCTATGCCTTCATCGTGTCGGTGTCCTATTTCTTTAATATCGGTCATGACCAAAGCGCGCTTCTTGGCGGTGATCTTGAGCCGTCGTCAATCAGTAACGCCGGAGGCCCGGTCGGTGCGTGGCTTGCCCACACGCTGCTTTATAACTGGCTCGGTATAGGGGCGTTTGTTATAATTTTTTATACAGGAGCGCTCGGACTGTCTTTGCTCGGAGTCAAGCGTTTCAGATTTTGGCATCTGACATTCTCGTCTCTTTTGACGGCCGTGGCTATTTCGGTTATCGGCGGATTTGTCACATGGGAGATGGCATCCCCGGTTTTTTGGGGCGGTCGTCACGGACATTTCCTAAACGGCCGCATGGTTGAACTTGCGGGTGTGTGGGGCGCGCTCGGTCTGAGTGTGATAATGGCCGGTGCGCTTGCGATGCTTTTTCTCGATTGGCTCAAAAATATATGGCGGTGGTTCGGCCGGCGCACGTCGGCAATAAACGCCCGTCTCGCGCGGAAACGTGCAGAGCGGCAGGCCCGTCTTGACGAGGAACGCCGACAGGAAGAACTTGAAGCAAAGAACCGTGCTGACCGCGAAGCTGCCGAGGCCGAGAAAAAAGCCTCGGCTGAAAAGAAGGCTGCAAATAATATTCCTCCGAAGGTAGAGGAGAAAAAAGAAACTGAACCACAGATTCAGTCCCAGAGCCGGCCCGAAGTGCACGAAGATGAGAATGTCAATCCGTTGTTTCGCGCCGTAACCCCTATTGACGAAGTGGTGATTAACGACGTGCCTGTTCAGCAAGATTTGTTTGCCAATCCCGACATTGATGATTTTGAACCGGGAACAGATAATGAAATAGGTGAAATCGACACCGTCGTTGAAGATGAAGTCAGAGATGAAGAACCTCCATTGTTTGCCGTGGAAACTCCCGAGATAGAAGAAATGCCTGCAACATTTGTCGACAAAGAGAATGACAGCCTGTATGACCCGACAGCCGAGCTGTCGCGATTCCAGATGCCTTCCATAGAGCTCCTTCACGAGCGCGTTTATCAGACTGACAATGTCGATGCCGAGGAAATGGAGGAAAACAAGCAGCGCATCACTAAGACACTGAATGATTACGGCATCCCGATTTCCCATATTCAGGCAACGGTGGGCCCGACGGTCACGCTGTATGAGATTATTCCGGCCGAAGGTGTGCGAATAGCCAAAATCAAGCGTCTTGAAGATGACATCGCCCTTAGCCTTGCCGCACTCGGAATCCGTATTATCGCGCCTATTCCCGGCAAGGGTACGATTGGTATCGAGGTGCCCAACAAGGATCCTCAGACCGTATCGATGCGCTCGGTCATCTCATCGCGCCGTTTTCAGGAAAAGAAAAACGAAATGGGACTGCCGATGGCGATGGGTTGTACGATTTCCAATGACGTGTTTATCGCCGACCTCTGCAAAATGCCCCACCTCCTTGTGGCCGGTGCGACAGGCATGGGTAAGTCAGTGGGCCTTAATACAATCATTGCTTCGCTGCTATATACGAAGCATCCTGCCGAGCTGAAATTTGTCCTCGTCGACCCCAAGATGGTCGAGTTCAGCCTGTATGCGCGTCTTGAAAACCATTATCTGGCCAAACTTCCCGACGAGGAGGATGCCATTATCACCGACCCGTCAAAGGTTGTGGCCACGCTCAACTCGCTCTGTGTCGAGATGGACAACCGTTACGCGCTGCTCCGCGATGCCGCATGCCGCAACTTGAAAGAGTACAACGACAAGTTTGTCCACCGTCATCTCAATCCTGAAAAAGGGCATCGGTTTATGCCCTATATCGTGGTGATAGTCGACGAGTTTGCCGACTTGATTATGACTGCGGGCAAGGAAGTCGAAATGCCAATCGCCCGACTGGCTCAGAAAGCGCGCGCAGTCGGGATGCATGTCATTCTTGCCACACAGCGCCCTTCGACCAATGTCATTACCGGTATCATCAAGGCCAATTTCCCCGGCCGAATCGCTTTCCGCGTGTTCCAGATGGTCGATTCTCGCACTATTCTTGACCGTCCCGGAGCAAACCAGCTCATCGGTCGCGGTGACATGCTGTTCTCCAACAATGGCAAGATTGACCGTGTGCAGTGTGCCTTTATTGATACTGACGAGGTCGAGGCAATCTGTGAGGCAATCGGCAAGCAGCCGGGTTATGGTCATGCCTACGAGCTGCCTGAGTATGTGCCTGAAAGCGACGGCAGTGCGTCGGTCGGCAACCTTACGGACCGCGACCCGCTGTTTGACGAGGCTGCAAGGCTTGTGGTGTCGACTGATACCGCCTCTACCTCGTCATTGCAGCGTCGTTATTCGATAGGCTACAACCGTGCGGGCAAAATCATGGACCAGATGGAGGCAGCCGGAATTGTCGGTCCGTCACAGGGTGGCAAACCTCGTCAGGTGCTCGTCGATTCCATGACGCTTGAGCATATCCTTTCAAATCAGGCTTAAACCATAGGCCGACTAAAAATGTTATTCGTAATAGAAATGAAAAAGATTATACTGATAGCCGTGGCGTTGTTGACGGCCTTCTCGGCATCGGCAGTGGAGACTGCTGATGCCTTTCTCGGCCGAGTGGCGGCGAAATTGAAATCTTCGCCATCGATTGTGGCTTCCTATCGGCTGACAACCGACGGGGCATCGCAACGCGGGACACTGACTGTCGCCGGAAACTGTTTTACAATCGATGCTCCGGGACTCAGATCATGGTATGACGGAAAGACTCAGTGGACTTACTCCTCACAGACCGGCGAGGTCAATATCACTGAACCATCGCCCGAGGAGGTCGAGCAGATTAACCCGTTTGCCGTTATCAATGCGTTCAGGCAGGGTTACAAGTCCCAATTTGTGCCGGCTGCGGCAGGTTTGAAAAAAATAAAAATGACATCCTCAGTGCCCGGAAATGATATAAGCAATGTTTTGCTTACTGTCAGCGACAAGACTCTCAATCCTGCCGAAATAGTGCTGACGCTTTCGTCTAATCAGGTAATTATAATCAGAATAGACAGCGTCAAGGCCGGGGTAAAGATGCCGGCCTCGTCGTTTCGGTTTGACAAGTCGAAATTTCCCGGAGTGGAGGTGGTTGACTTGAGATAAAGTTGCGAATTATAAAATAAGAATCATAAATTGTGATGCCGTGGGAGAAATTCCACTGGCATCTGAGACTAAAGATTATGGAAGAAAAAAACTTGACAACCCGGTGCCTGATTATCGGTTCGGGCCCGGCCGGTTTCACTGCGGCGATATATGCGTCGCGCGCCAATGTCAATCCGCTCCTTTTTGAAGGATACCAGCCCGGAGGGCAGTTGACCACGACTACCGAGGTTGAAAACTTTCCCGGTTATCCCAACGGTGTGACCGGGCCGCAGCTCATGGAGGATCTGCGCAATCAGGCGTTGCGTTTCGGTGCGGACATACGCCCCGGTTATATTAATAAAATCGATCTGTCCAAGCGGCCTTTTGTTGCGGAGACAGATGATGGCATCACAATTACCGCTGAGACTGTGATTATTTCTACCGGCGCGTCGGCAAAGTATCTCGGACTTGAAGACGAGACAAAATATTCGGGACTTGGTGTCTCGGCTTGCGCTACATGTGACGGGTTCTTTTACCGTGGCAAGAAGGTTGCAGTCGTAGGCGGCGGTGACACTGCCTGTGAGGAGGCTCTTTATCTGAGCAACCTCGCATCGGAAGTGTATCTGATTGTGCGCCGCGACGTGCTCCGTGCCTCCAAGGTGATGCAGCGCCGTGTCTTTGAGAAAGAGAATATCAAGGTTTATTTCAATACTCAGACACAAGGACTTTATGGTGCCGATTTTCTTGAAGGCGCACACATGGTAGAACGTCTCGGTACGCCTGACGAAGTGAAATTTGACCTCGCAATCGACGGTTTCTTCCTTGCAATCGGCCACAAGCCGAATACCGAGATTTTCCGTCCGCTGCTTGACCTCGACGAGGTGGGATATGTAAAGGTTCAGGGCGATTCGACCCGCACCAATATTGAAGGCGTATTTGCTGCCGGAGACGTTGCCGATCCCCATTACCGTCAGGCAATCACTGCTGCCGGAATGGGTTGCAAGGCTGCCCTTGACGTGGAACGGTTCCTTGCCGAGCATCAGGTTTGACAAAAATATTCCGACAATAAAAAATCGGGTGCCGAGGTTGATGACTCGGCACCCGATTTTTTATTGGCTAAGCTCTGTGAAATCAGAACAGATACGCGGCTGTGATAGTCCAGTAACGGTTCTTGCCGTCGATTCCCGCAGCCTGAGTCTCGGCAACGTTGAGGGTCTTTACTGCTTTGGTGAGACCGATGCCGTAGCTGGCGTGAACTTGTACCTTGTTTACAAACTGAAGGCCGATACCAAAGTTCCAAGCCCAGTCACAAGACTTGTTTTCGTAGGTTTCTTTGAACTTACGGCTGGTAAGGAATGCAACCGAAGGACCGGTGGTAATGAAGGGGGAAACAATCTTGCTGACCACGGGAACGCCGATTTTCCACTTGAGGTTGAGGGGAATTTCGATATAATCGCGCTTGTCGGTTGCAATATTGTTTTCTTCCATGAATTTGGCGTTGCGGCGCACATACATAGCCGAGAGGTCAAAGCCGACACCGATAACAGGAACGGTAAATTCGGTCATGAGACCACCGGTGAAGCCTGTCTGATTGTCTGACTCAAAAACATCTTTGTTAAAATGGAGCGAGTTCACGTTTACACCGGCTTTTACACCGAAACGGAACTGAGCACTGGCAGTCATAGCCGATGATGCGCCAAGCACCATGACAAGGGTCATGAAAATTACTTTGATTGCTTTCATCTTAGATAAATAGTTTAATGGTGAAAATTCTGCCGCAAAGTTAACACTTTTTGTCTATTATAAGCAATTTTGCACGACTTTTTTACCAATCAGAATGAAAAATGAGCCGCGATGCGTATGCCTCCGAGGCATGCGTCGGGGGCATGGCGGTAGGTGAGCCGCCACACATAGTCCACCCTGAGAATCCTTAAAATGTTGTCGACACCCACTCCGACTTCCATGTAGGGAGTGCGCGGATTCATGCGTTGCGTATGTGCGATTTCGGGGAAACGGAACAGCTCGGGATTGAATGCCGGGTTATTCCGCTCGCTCAATCGGCCGAAGAACCCGCGAAACGAGAACGCTTCGCGAAGTTTAAGGCGTTTAAGCAAGGGGATGTTGTTTAAGATGGCTCCGTTGGCCCAATATGTGACATCCCACATTGCGTAGGTGTCGTTTATAAACTCCATCGGGTTAAGCAGCGCGAATGCTTCGGGCTGGATGATGTAAGACAGATTGGAATTGGGGATAATCAAGTTGGGATAGGGGACACGCGACCACACATGCGCCCCTTTGATAATCACGTCGGTATAACCGAAAGCCGAGAACCAAAAACGCTTGCTGAAAGATGCCTCGGTCTTATTGAGCGTATAACGGTTGCCTGACATGCCTCGCGGGGCCACGGTGTGGGCAAGGGTAAACACCGGCGCGTCAAGATTGATAGGGCGGCGGCTGCTTTTCCCTTGGAAAAACTTTTCGCCGGGAGCATATCTCAGTTTTAATGTCAGGGTATTGAGTGTGTAATGGGGGAAGATGGTTCCGTTGCCGTCAATGAAGGTCATGTCGCGTGTTGCATACTGGCGTTCATTTTGGAGCTTGGCCTCAAACGAAAAATTGTTTTCGAGTTCAAGGATGTACTCAAGACTGCTTATGCGATGATAGGTAATCTGGGTATCTTTTTTACGGCGCAGGGAAAGGAATATGTTGTCAGGATTGGTGGCGACGAAATTTTGTCCCAGCATGTCGATGTCATAGAGATGTGTGGCACGCAGGGAGTGAACCGGAAATTCCCGCGAATGGTATTTCTTGTCGCGGAAAGAATATTCCAGCTCGCCTTTATATTTCCATTTGTGGTCTTTGAACCCGTAGGCTCCATAACCTCGGGCAAACCATCGCCGGGAGAGGTTGGCGGTTGTCATGCCTCCCGCCTTGAGACGAAGGCCCTCCAAGTCGTTATAGGAGACGAAGGTATTGACGGGGCCGATGTCAAATTTTGATTTTGGCGCAGTGTGGATGTATCCACCTACCAGCACGCGGAGTGTCTTCTCGCTCCAGTAATAGACCTTGTTGGAGCGCAGGCGGGCCATGAGCAGGTTGACACTTTTTTCGCTTTTGGAAATCTTGGCGAGTCGGCGCGTTTCCCAAAAAGCCTCGTCGCGACTTCCGGCCTCGGGAAGTGTGCGCGATGGCGATTTCATCGAGAATAATTTCTCATCGGCCGGGGGGGCGAACGAGTGATTTGAATAAACAGTGTTTCGCCGGGCATACAATCCTTGTATCCCCGGGATAACCGAGGCTTCAAGAATGAGATCGTCGCGGGTTTTGAGGCGTGTCCCGTCAGGTGCGCGGTCATAGTCCTGACGGATGAGCATGTTGTCTATAAAGTTGAGGTTTATGTCGTGAGGGGCATGTAGCTCTAAACGTTTGATGAACATGGTGGAATCCCCTTCGATGACGTAGAAACGCCCCGTAAATCCCATTGAGGCAGGATTGTGGGGTACAAAAGTCAGCTCGACGCACCGGGTCATGTCGATTGTGACAGTGTCGGTAAGGTAGAATTTGTAAAAATCCGGGGCAATGCGTGACAGCGGTGAGACAAACCGGTTTTGAAGTATTGTGATGTCGTTCTGATATACATCTACTTCGCGCAGCACGTCTTCATAGGCTTTTTGCAGGCTTTCCTGATCGACAAGGTCGTCAAGGCCACCGGTTTTGAACCCCTCGATAATCTCTTTTTCGCTTTCGGGGTTTTTGCGGTAGTATATTTCCGATGCTTTCTCTCGGGTAATGACATTGAGAATCGGGTTGCCCGATACCTCTGATACGTCGAGATGCTCGGTCATCCACGGGAATTGCTTTATGAGGAATCCGCCGTCGTCGCCCGTGGCTGAATCGGCGACATGAAAGTTGTTTAATGCGAATGTTATCCGTTCATATTTCCGATAATTGTAGTTTTCGCGGCTGCGCGGGTCATTGATGTCCATTGTTGCGCGGATTTTCTCCATGAACGCTACTGCCGGATTGTTTTTCTTAGAGTAATGTTCTTTTTTAGGCTTGGCAACGACCTCGTTAAGGATTACACCTGTGGGGACAACATCGATGGTGACGCGGTTCGATCTGCCTGCTTTAAGGGGCATCCGTTTGGTTGTGAATCCCATTGCGGATACTTCGACTGCCGTAAATGGTTTTGCTGTCGAGATGTCAAACCGCCCGTCATCGCCGGTCAGCATACCACGGTCGGTGCCGACGAGTAAGACCGAGGCAAAGGGGACGGGCTCATGGGTAAGAGAGTCGCGCACGATTCCGATTACACGGCCGGCCTGTGCCGCGGCTGACCGCGGCATGGCAGACGTTGTCATCAGGAGGACTAAAAGAAGTAGGTCACGCACACGCATCTTGTGAATCTTTTTTATATCTTTGTCAAGTAAAACGCAGAATAAGCGAAAACAGTTTTATGGCAAAGGAAATAGAACGCAAATATCTTGTCAACGATGACAGTTACAAGGTAATGGCCGTCAAGGCTGTGGTTATAAGGCAGAGTTATCTCAACCGTGATCCGCAATGCACGGTGAGGGTCCGCATAAAGGGCAGTCAGGGATTCCTGACAGTCAAGGGCATCACTGTCGGGGCGACTCGTGACGAGTGGGAATATCCGATTCCTGCTTCAGATGCCGAGGAGATGGCCGAGCGTCTTACCGGCGGGTGGGGAATTGACAAGACCCGCTATATAGTAGAATATGGCGGTTTTATCTGGGAGGTAGACGAATTTCACGGAAAGCATGACGGCCTTGTGGTGGCCGAGGTCGAGCTGCCTGCGGAATGCACAGCCGTCACGCTCCCGCCGTTTGTCGGGCAAGAAGTTACCGGGAATCCGCGATATTACAACTCAACGTTGGCTAAATGACTTCGAGATTGGCTGCCAGACGCTGGCGCACGACTTCGTAAATCGTCACACCCGCGGCCACAGAAACATTGAGGGAGCCGATTTTGCCAAACATGGGAATCGAGGCCCTGACATCGGCCTGTCGAAGTACTTCGGGGGATATTCCGGTGTCTTCGGCTCCGAGGACAATGGCGACAGGGTCAGTGTAGGATATCCGAGTGTAATTCTCGTCGGCTTTTTCGCTTACGGCCACGACTTTGTATCCGTTTTCTTTGAGGAAACGGACGGCCCATGATGTTGAGCCTACACGGGCGACAGGGATGTGGTGAAGCGCGCCTGCCGAAGTCTTTATCGCATCACCGCCTACGCTGACGCTGCCGTGCTCGGGGATTACAATGGCATCGACCCCGGCGCATTCACATGTGCGGGCGATAGCTCCGAAGTTTCTCACATCAGTAATGCCGTCGAGAATCACTATGAAAGGAAGCAGTCCTGCCTCGTAAAGCTCGGGGACAAGATGGTCAAGGCGGTAATAAGTTATTGCCGACATCAGAGCGATTACGCCTTGGTGATTTTTGCGGGTAATGCGGTTGATGCGTTCTACAGGCACGCGCTGCATGACTACCCGGGCGTTACGCGCCTTGGCTATGAGCTCTGATGCAAGGTCTCCTTGGATGTCCTTGGCAATCATTATTTTGTCAATCTCTTTTCCGGCTTCGATGGCCTCAATGACGGCACGGATGCCAAAAATGTAATCGCTTGGTTCCATATAGGGTTATTAAAGTGGAGATTTAGAATTGATGATTATTCGGTTGGCTGTCAGTGGTCAGTCATCTAAATGCTAAACCGCTGCTGCAATATGGTTATTTTTTGATTTCGTTGAGAAGTGAGCGTGCATTGGCGATAGCGGCCTCGTTGATTTCACTGCCGCCGAGCATTGCCGCGATAGCAGTCACGCGCTCGTCGGGGTCAAGGAGGGAGATGCGGGTGTGGGTGGCATCTTCGTCATCTTCTTTATAGACTTTGTAGTGGCTGTCGCCCTTTGATGCGACCTGCGGGAGGTGGGTGATTGCAGTCACCTGAATGTTAGCCGAGATGTCACGCATCATGGCCCCCATGCGGTTGGCAACGTCACCCGATACGCCGGTGTCAATCTCGTCGAAGATGATGGAGGGGAGTTGCATCTTAGATGCGATGATTGACTTTATGGACAGCATCAGTCGTGATATTTCGCCACCCGATGCCGTGTCGCCCACCGGCATGAGCGGCTGATTTTTGTTGAATGCGAAAGTGAAGCACACATCGTCAATGCCTGTCGCGGTCATGTCGGTCTGTGTTACGCGAATGTCGCATTGCAGATTTTTCATGCCGAGCGGCATGGCGACGCTGCGCAGTGTCTCGGCAAATCGGAGAGCCTCGGCTTTGCGTGCTTCGGAGATTTCGGCAGCAGTCTCCCGGGCGAGTGCTCGGGCACGTCGCGCGTCACGTTCAAGCTCGCCGATTGTCTCGTCGGAATTGTCGAGGTCGTTCAGTTTGGCCTGTAACTGCTCGCGCAGCGCGATAAGGTCGTCACTTGTGGCGACATGGTGTTTGCGGCACAGAGAGTAGATGCTGTTCAGGCGGTCTTCGATTTCGGTCAAAGAATCTCCGTCGGCAGTGAGGTTTTCGTTTATGTCGCTCAGTGTGGATGCGATGTCGTTGATTTCGATTTTGACTGATTCGAGACGGGAGGGAATATCCTCGGCGTCTTCAAGTACTGATTCGAGGTCGTCGCAACGGTCAACCGCACGGTCAACGAGCAGGGCGGCATTGGATGTCCCCTCGCTGAGTGCGTTGATGACATCGACAAGCGCGCTTTTTATGTCGGCGAGATTGGACTGCACGTCGCGTTCCCGTTCGAGGTCTTCCTGCTCGCCGGGGACAAGGTCGAGTTCTTCAATCTGTTCAAGCTGATAACGGGTAAATTCCTCATCCTCTCGGTTGCGTTCGATGCGCAATTTCATTGCCTTGAGGGCTCGGGCCGCCTCTTTAAAGGCATTGTAACGGATTGTAAACCGTTTCAGGCGTTCTCCGTTGCCGGCAAGGGTGTCAATTACTTGCAGTTGGAAGTCGGGGCGGGCAAGGAGCTGGTTCTGATGTTGCGAGTGGATGTCGACGAGCTGAATCGCGACAGTCTGAAGCTTGTTGAGCGGTACGGGGGAGTCGTTGATGAAGGCGCGGGAGCGTCCGTTGGGAGAGATTTCGCGTCTAAGGATGCAATGGGTTTCATCCCATTCTATATCGGCGTTTATGCAGTATTCGCGCAGAGCCGGGTAGCCGACGACAGTGAAAACAGCTTCGATTACCGACTTGGCGTCATGGTTGCGCACGACACGCGAGTCCGCGCGTCCGCCGAGGATGAGTGACAGTGCGCCGAGTATAATAGACTTGCCGGCACCGGTCTCGCCGGTGATTACGTTGAATCCCGGGTGAAAATTGATGTCTACGGTGTCAATCAGCGCGTAGTTGGATATGTGGAGCGATTCAAGCATGGCGTTATCGGTTTTCTTCCCCTTTCTTAATCTGATTGAGGCGTGTCTGTTCGGTCGGATAGAGGGGTGACAGGATGTCGTAGGCGCGTTCGCGCTCGTTCTGCGTACCTTTGGAGTAGATATTGACAAGCTCGTCGAGCTTTGCATCTTTGAACATCGACAAAGCGACGCTCATGGGGGCGACTTGGTAGATTTTGGTCAGGGTTTCAAGAGCTTTGGTAATGTTTGCCCTGCCTTTGTCGGGGGATACTGACATCTGGTCAAGACCTTGCAGATGGTATTGATAGGTCAGGTCCCTCATAGTGGTAGTAGCAGGGTCAGTCATCGAGCTAAGCACGGCCGAGCGGTTTTTGGTGTCCTCAAAGGCTTTCCAACCGCTTTCGCCCGACGATTGCGCGAGATGTACAATCGATTCCAGTCGTTCAAAGTATGGGTCACCGCCACGGGGAGAGAAGCTGTCAAAATCCATCGCTATGATAAGGTAGGCATAGAAGTTGAGAATTGCGGTCAGGTTGCTCTCCATCGTTGTCTCGGAATATACGAGCGGCTCGTTTTCACGATACAGGAATTCGATGCGGTTGTCTTTGAAATTGATGAGCGTCGTAGTGTATGAACTGTTGTAGACCGGTCGCGTGGACTGAATCTGCAAGTCTCCCGCCATCTTTCCTTCCCCTTCGTCATATTCCTTGATGGTGAAGAACAGGGTGCATTCGATTTTCTCGTTAGGGGAGAATTGGGCATTAGTCCATTTGTTGGTGTTCATATAGTCGTTAATCGCTTCCTGAAGGGTTCCGAATACTTGCTTGTTGGTCCCCTGTATTTGCTCGGAGTTGATTTCGACCTTGCAGTTGAGTTCCTGACCGGCAGCTGTGATGGCCGTGGTCAGGAGCATCAGGATTGCAATTGCTGTATGGCGCATGGAGAGATGTGTCATTTTATTTCAAAGTCAGGATTGTATCGAGGATGTCATTGGCGACCTCGGTTTTGGGTTTGAGCGAAAATTCAAGACGGCGGTTGTCAGAGGTGAGTATGGTAACCTTGTTGGTGTCGACTCCAAACCCTGCTCCGGCATCGCGCATCGAATTCAACACAATCATGTCAAGATTCTTGCGGCCAAGTTTGTCAAAGGCATTTTCCAGCTCGTGGTCAGTTTCGAGGGCAAACCCGACAAGGATCTGGCCTTTTCCCTTCTCATGTCCGAGAGTGGCGGCGATGTCGGGGTTTTTCACCAGCGTTATGACCGGAATTTCGTCATGCTCGCGTTTGATTTTGCTTGTCGCGACTGATGCGGGAGCATAATCGGCGACGGCGGCACACATTATTGCGATGTCGCTCTGCGGAAATGCTTCTTCGCAAGCGGAAAGCATTTCGCGCGCTGACTCGACGCGGATCACGTTGATGGCCGGATTGGACACCTGTACTGACACCGGCCCGCTGACCAGCGTGACATCGGCCCCGCGTGCCGCAGCAGCCTCGGCAATGGCATAACCCATTTTGCCTGACGAATAGTTGCCGATAAAGCGCACCGGGTCAATTTTTTCGTGGGTGGGGCCAGCGGTTATCAGTATTTTTTGCCCTTGCAGATCTTCGCGTGTGGCAAAAAAGCGGTCGAGAACCTCGACTATTTTTTCAGGTTCTTCCATGCGGCCTTTCCCGACGAGGCCGCTGGCAAGTTCGCCGCTCTCGGGCTCGATGATGTGGTTGCCGTAGGAACGCAGCAGGTCGAGATTGCGACGGGTCGACGGATGGGCCATCATGTCGAGATCCATCGCCGGGGCGACGAATACCGGGGACTTTGCTGAAAGATAGGTGGTTATCAGCATGTTGTCGGCAACTCCGTTGGCCATTTTTGCGATTGACGAGGCTGTAGCCGGAGCAATGACCATGCAGTCGGCCCACAATCCGAGGTCAACATGTGAGTGCCATTCTCCCGTATTGGCTGTAAAAAACTCGCTGACAACGGGTTTCTGACTGAGGGCCGAGAGGGTGACGGGCGTGATGAACTCTTTCCCGGCCGGGGTAATGACTACTTGAACCTCGGCACCGGCCTTGACGAGCAGGCGCAGCAGCGATACAGATTTATAGGCCGCGATTCCTCCGCAGATTCCGAGGATTACATGCTTTCCTTTAAGCATTTTTCAATCTCAATTTGATTGTTGTGAACGCATCCTTGGTATTTTGAGAGAAGTCGCCTTTAAGAATCCAGCTGTAATATCCGGGATCCTGACGGAGAACTTCCTCGGCAAGACGACCCTTGTATTTGCCGAAATTGATTACTTCCTTGCGGTCATCGTTGAAAATGAGTCGTCCCATCAGGTCCACGTTGCGGTTCTGAGTGGAAAATTCGCTCAGTTTCTCCATGTCGTTGGGCAGGTCGTCGTATCGGTCGAGCTGCGCTTTGAGCACCTCGTATGTGGCGCGGGTGTCGGCATTGGCCGAGTGGGCATCTTCGAGATTCTTACCGCAATAGAACTTATAGGCGGCAATCAGGTTGCGCTGTTCTTTTTTGTGGAAGATTGTCTGCACGTCGATAAACCGAGGCTTGGAAAAGTCGAATTTTACTCCGGCACGCTGGAATTCCTGATCAAGCATGGGGATGTCAAAGCGGTTGGAGTTAAACCCGGCGATGTCACATCCGGTGAAAATGCGGGCCAAGTCCTTGGCGACCATTTTGAAAGAGGGGCATTGGGCCACATCCTCGTCGGTGATGTGGTGTACTGCGGTGGCCTCGGCCGGAATCGGCATTTCGGGGTTGATGCGGCGTGTCTTTTCGATTTCCTCACCCGATGGCATGACCTTTATAATCGAGATTTCGACAATGCGGTCTTTGGTAATATTTATGCCGGTCGTTTCAAGGTCGAAAAATATAATCGGCTTTTTTAGGTTGAGTTGCATTATAATCTACGGGGGTTAGAATTCGGCAACGTTCATGGGCATGAGGAGCATTGTCAGCTTGGTGTCGGGCCGGTCTTCGGTGGGTACGATAACCGCCGGGCGCGAGGGGTCGGCAAGCTGGAACACAATCTTTTCAGTCCAAAGTATGCCTGTCAGGTCGGCGAGATAGAACGAGCTGAAGCCGATAACCATGTTGGTGCCGGTAAATTCGCAGTCAAGAGTCTCGAGTCCCGATGTGTTGTACTCGTTGTCGGAAGCTTTTATGGTCATCTTCTCGGGTTCGATACGGAACTTCAGCAGGCCGTGTCCTTCATCGACGAAAAGGCTTACACGTCGGCACGCGTTGCTGAACATCTGGCGGTCGACAGTAAGCGAGTAGGGGTTGGTTGCGGGAATCACGCGGTTGTAGTCGGGGAAACGACCCTTGACAAGTCGGCTGTCAAAGGTAAATGTGTCGGTCTCGAATATCACGCCTTGCTCGGGGTTGAGAACCACGCGCACAATCTCGTCTTTGCTGAACACGCTCTTGAATACGTTGGTTGATTTGTTGGGGAGGATGAACGAGCCTTCGATGCGTGAGGCAATGCTTGTGTCCTCGTATTTGACGAGTTTATGGGTGTCGGTTGCCACGAAGATGAGACGGTCAGGCTTGATGTCCCACAGCACACCCATCATCTGAGGACGCAGCGGGTCGGTGCCGGCTGCAAATGCGGTTGATTCGAGCGCGCGGAGGAGGTTGGATCCGGGAGCGGTGAACTCGATGGAGTTGGCTTCCTGAGCGCGTTTTATTCGCGGATACTCGCTGCCGCTGATGCCCATGAACTTGTAAGAGCCGTTGGGGTGCGACATTTCGATTTCCATTGTTGTGTCATCGATTGTAAAGGTCAGCTCCTGTTCAGGCATAACTCGCAGCAAGTCGACGATGCGACGCGCGTCGATGCACACTTCGCCTTCTCCCTCGACATCCATGATGGGAAGGCGCGCGCAAAGGGTGTTTTCGCCGTCACACGCGGCAATCGTCAGGGTTTCCCCCTCGATAGTGAACAGGAAATTGTTAAGGATTACAAGCGCGTTTTTTGCATTGATGATTTTGCTAACCGACGAGGCATAGCTGTGGAGCGTCTTGCTCGGAACTGAGAATTTCATTGTTCGATATCGTTTATTTGTTTCTTTTTTTTCAATGTTGTCTTTCGGCACAAGTGCCGTGTTCTGATGATTAATTTACAAAGGTAGTGATTTTTCCGAAAACATCAAAATCGGTTTTTCACTGCGTGGCATACGAGGCGCAAAGTTATATGCGAGCGCGGGCAATAGCGGGACCCTGTTGTGTTAAGATTGGTTAATGTTGCTATTTCACCCTGTCGGGATTCTTGGCAATGAACTCTTTCCACGATTTGGGGCCTGCGGCCGGAACAGGGCGGCTTGACTCGTAGTGGTGACACAGTGCCGCGGCAAGTGCGTCGGTGGCATCAAGCTCAATGTCAAGCTGTTCTGATTTTATATCAAGCATGCGCCGCAGCATCTCTCTGACCTGCTCCTTGGAGGCAGCACCGTTGCCGGTAATGGCCATTTTTATCTTTCGGGGCTCATATTCGTGGATGGGCACGTCGCGGGCGAGAGCGGCGGCAATCGCCACTCCTTGCGCGCGTCCGAGTTTGAGCATAGACTGGACGTTTTTGCCGAAAAAGGGTGCTTCGATTGACATCTCGTCGGGGAGATATTGCTCGACAAGCGACAGGACGCGCTCGTAGATGCGCGACAACCTGAGATAATGGCTCTCAAACTTGCTCAATTTTATCACCCCCATTGCTATCAAGGCGGTTTTTTTTGCCTTGACACCAAGTATGCCGTAACCCATTACGTTTGTACCCGGGTCTATGCCGATAATGATTTTGTCCCACTGCTTGAGTGACGGGTCGATTACATTCGGTGCCATCAGCTGACCGGCAGTTCTTCCATATAGGTGGTGAAAAATACGAGCCGCTGTCCGAAACGGGTTGTCAGTTCCCGGCGCAGCCGGTCGCCCTCGCCGTCGTGCCACCGGGCCGCATCCTCGGCCGAGGCTGCACGGAGCTGGACGGCATATCCCTCGGCATCTTCCTGTACTTGGATGAGTAGGCG
Source organism: Porphyromonadaceae bacterium UBA7042 (assembly GCA_002494015.1). Lineage (GTDB taxonomy): Bacteria > Bacteroidota > Bacteroidia > Bacteroidales > Muribaculaceae > Duncaniella. Next base: position 39,520 of record DLAR01000005.1, read on the forward strand.
GGCGAGTACGGGGTCGGTCAGCAGCCCTGATGCGAGTGCCGAGGGGAAGTAAGATTCACGCACCCAGCGGAGAAACTCGTCGGATATGGAAATGTGGATGTGGAATGTTGTATTGAGTATAATCATTGTCATTTGGGGTTTAGAGGGCGTTTCATGACAAATGTTAAATCCAAAGCCCGTTTTCGCGCGTCGGATTTCGTCATGAATCGAGGAAGCATAGCCGTAACTATGTGACCGAGATTCAGGGCGAAAGGCGACCGTGAAAACG
>DLAR01000006.1 GCA_002494015.1 Porphyromonadaceae bacterium UBA7042
GTGAAAACGGGCTTTGGATTTAACGGTTGTTATGAAACACCCTCTAAAACCTACTTGCCATGAGTGAAAGAAACATCACCAACGGGTGGCGCAGCCGCATTGAGGCTATGACGGGGAAACCCGCCGCGACGTTGACCCGCCGCGACATTGCCGACCTCGTGATGAACGAGGGCTTCGAGATGGTCAATTTTATGTATCCCGCTGCCGACGGGCGGCTGAAGACGCTCTGCTTTCCTGTTACTGACAGGGAGTATATCGAAACGGTTTTGGCAGTCGGGGAGCGTGTGGACGGGTCGAGCCTTTTCCCGGGTATCGGGACAGGGCAGAGCGACCTTTATGTCGTGCCGCGTTATTCGACAGCATTTGTCGATCCGCTTGCCCCAGTGCCTACCATCGCACTGTTGTGCAGCTATTTTGACGGCTCGGGACAGCCTTCCGACGTTGACCCGCGCGAGACACTTGTCAGAGCGTGTGACGCGTTGCGGCATACTACGGGGATGACAATTGAAACAATGGGCGAGCTTGAATACTATGTCGTGTCGCCCGATACAGGAGTGTTTCCGGCCGAAGACCAAAGGGGGTATCACGAATCTGCCCCGTTTGCCAAGCATGGGGATTTCCGTGCCCGGGTCATGGGGATGATTGCCTCTGCCGGATGCCGCATCAAGTACGGCCATGGCGAGGTTGGCAGCTTTGTTTCCGGTGGTATGTCTTATGAACAGCATGAGATTGAGTTTCTGCCTGTGGCCGCTCCGGATGCCGCCGACCAGCTGATGATTGCCAAGTGGATGATTCGCAATCTTGCGGCCCGTGAGGGACTCGAAGTCACTTTTGCCCCCAAGATTACGGCGGGAAAAGCAGGGTCGGGCATGCACATCCACATGCGCCTGTTGCGTCCTGACGGAACCAATGCCTTGGTGGCCGACGGCTCTCTGACCGATGATGCCCGTCGCGCAATCGCGGGAGTGATGGAGCTTGCTCCGGCACTCACGGCATTTGGCAACCGTGTCCCGACGAGCTATCTGCGCCTCGTGCCTCACCAAGAAGCTCCGACTGCTGTGTGCTGGGGCCGCTGTAACCGCTCGGCACTCGTCCGCGTTCCCCTCGGGTGGACGGCAGGGGCCGATATGACGGCTATTGCCAACCCCGGAGAGACCGGTGTGGGAATCGACACGGCGATGAAACAGACATTCGAGCTGCGGTCGCCCGATGCGTCAGCTGACATATATCTGCTCATGGCAGGACTTGCCGTAGCTTGCCGCCACGGGTGGGAGATGGCCGAGGCTCTTGGCTTGGCCGACGCGACCTATGTCGATGTCAACATCCACTCGGGCGAGAACGCTTTGCGTGCAGCCTCGCTGAAAACCCTTCCCGGATGTTGCGCCGAGTCGGCAGAGTGTCTGCGCGACAAGCGTGGGACGTTTGAGGCAATGGGGGTGTTCCGTCCATCGCTCATCGACATGACTGCCGCCGCGCTTGAACGCTATGGCGACGCGACCCTGCGCGAAGATATTGCCCGTGACCACGCCATGATGCAGCGCCTCGTAGGCAAGTATTTCCATTGCGGATGATTTAAGGTGAAGTGTGAAAAGGTGGAGATGATGGTGCGGTCTCACTCGTCGCTTTCTTACCACGTCTTCGCCTTTCACCGATTTTCTCACCCTGCACCAAAATATTAACTAAATATGAACCAAACCGCCAAACAGCGTGTCGAGGAGCTCAGAGAGGCACTCGACCGACATAACTACAACTACTATGTCATGAACGCTCCCGAAATCAGCGATTATGACTATGATATGATGATGAAAGAGCTTGAACGGCTCGAAAAGGAAAATCCCGAGCTTGACGATCCCTATTCGCCAAGTCACCGCGTGGGCAGCGACATAAGCAAAAGTTTTGAGCAGGTAGCCCATGTCCACCCTATGCTTTCGCTGAGCAACACTTACAGCATCGGGGAGGTTGACGAGTGGGTGGAACGTTGCGGAGACACCCTCGGGTTCAGGCGGTTTGAGGTTGTAGGGGAGATGAAATTTGACGGCACATCGATTTCACTCATCTACCGTAACGGACGGCTCGTCAGGGCGGTCACTCGCGGAGATGGCGAGAAAGGCGATGACGTTACCGAGAATGTCAAGACTATCCGCAGCATCCCGTTGCGCCTTAAAGAAGGCGCAGGATGGCCCGACGAGTTTGAGATCCGTGGCGAGATTGTGCTGCCGTGGAAGGCATTCGACCGCCTCAACGAGGAGAGAGCGTTCAACGAGGAACCGTTGTTTGCCAATCCCCGCAATGCTGCTGCCGGCACGCTGAAGATGCAGAACTCCGCCGAAGTGTCGCGTCGCGGTCTTGATGCCTATTTCTATTATCTCATCAGCGACAGCCTTCCATGTGACACACACTATGACAACATGATGGAGGCCCGGCGGTGGGGGTTCAAGGTCAGCGACGTGATGACTGTGCTGCACTCCATCGAGGATGTAGACAACTTTATCAACCGCTGGGACGTGGAGCGCAAATCTCTCCCCGTGGCCACCGACGGCCTCGTGTTCAAGGTAAACTCCCTGCGCGAGCAGCTCAATCTCGGCTATACCTCCAAGTCGCCGCGGTGGGCGATTGCCTATAAGTTTCAGGCCGAACGGGCATTGACTCGGTTGAAGTTTGTATCGTTTGAAGTCGGGCGCATGGGTGTCGTTACACCTGTGGCCAATCTTGAGCCGGTTCTGCTGTCAGGAACCATAGTTAAACGTGCGTCGCTCCACAACGAGGACATCATCAAAAACCTCGGCATCCATGAGGCGGACATGCTCTATGTCGAGAAAGGCGGCGAAATCATCCCCAAGATAACCGGGGTACAGATTTCGGAACGACCCGAGGGGGCACAGCCGGTTAAATTTGTAACCCATTGTCCCGACTGCGGGACACCCCTCATCCGCGTTGAGGGTGAGGCCGCGTGGGTATGCCCCAACAAGTATGGTTGCCGTCCCCAGCAAATCGGGCGGCTTGAACACTTCGTCGGGCGGCACATGATGGACATCGACGGCATCGGCGAGGAGACAGCCGCTGTGCTCTTTGACAAGGGCCTTGTCAGCAGCAGTGCCGATCTTTACGATCTCCGGGCCGAGCAACTGCGGGGACTCGACCGATTCGGTCCGCGCACAGCCGAGCGTGTCATTGAGGGACTCAATGCGTCCAAGAGTGTGCCGTTTGACCGCGTTGTCTACGCGCTGTCAATCCCCTTTGTCGGGGAAACTGTCGCCAAGAAACTCGCCCGTGCCGTCAACGACATCGACACGCTCATGTCAATGTCTCGCGACCAGCTGACCGCCATCGATGACATAGGCCCTCGCATCGCCGACGCTATCATTGAATATTTCGCTACCCCTGTCAACCGCGAAAACCTCGAACGCCTCCGCGCGGCAGGGTTGCAGATGGCGATGCCTGCCGATCAGAACAGTGAGCGCACCGACCTGCTTGCTGGGAAAATTATCGTTATCAGCGGGGTGTTTGCCCATCACTCGCGTGAAGAATATAAAGAGATAATCGAGCGAAACGGAGGCAAGAACGCCGGCTCGATAAGTAAAAAGACTTCATTTGTCCTTGCCGGGGAGAATATGGGTCCGGCCAAGCTCGAAAAGGCCCGGTCGCTCGGAGTCCCTGTCATCGGCGAGGATGAATTTCTCGCTATGCTTGCCACAGAGGAGGAAGCTAATGGATAGGCGGAGTTTTTTCAGGCTGTCGGCAATCGCCGCTGCCGTGTCGGCTCTTCCGCGATGGGTCTCGGCGGCAGAAACCCGAAAGTGTTCCGGCAGTGTCATGAATACGTCCCCGGTGACGATACCCCCCTGTCGTGTGACGGTGTTGCGCAAGGAATGTTACATGGACATCCAGTCGCTATATCTCGACGACCCTGAAGCAGGCGCGTGTGACTCGATGGAGTGCGGGGCGACATTTTCCAGTAACGATGGTTCGTGTCCCGAGGGATTCTGTCCCAAGGCATGGGAAAGCATCCGGGCAACGCTTGCCGACCCCAAGGCATGTCATGGACGCAACAGTGCCGCCGCAACAGCCATAGCAAGCTGTCCCGACGGCACTCGTCCTGTAATTTTCAAAATAGAAATTCAGAATGCACATAATACATAATCAGCAATCGTGCGCGGAGCGAGCCAATTATGCATTATGAGTTGATCTTACGGTCTCACTGAGCCTCCCGACGATGTGCTGACACTGTTGTCGTTGACTTGGAGACCTGTTTTATTAATGGTTGCCCCCGACGAGGCACTGAACTGTCCCCTGATAACTTTGCCGGTCAGTTTAATCGATGCACCCGACGACGCACTGGCATTCACGCTTTCGCCCGACATGTTCTTAATCTCGACGTCGCCTCCCGATGACGCGCTGGCTACAGTTCTCTTGCCGCTGAGCGATTCTATCTCAATGTCGCCGCTGCTTGATGCTACGGTGTTCAACTCAGTGCATGTCATTACCTTTATTTCGATATCACCGCTTGATGATGCCGACAGGTTGGCACTGGAGGCGTTGACCGTAATAATCTCCACGTCGCCGCTGCTTGACGCGTTGATGTCGAGTGCCGAGGCCGAGAGGGTGGAGATGTTCACGTCGCCGCTGCTTGATGCAGCTACTTTCATTGTGCCGTTGACCTTGTAGTTCCCTATAACGTCGATGTCGGCTGCCGACGAGGCAGAAAGGCTCGAAACCACGGGCGCGTTGACAGTCACGGTGACCCCTTTGAGTGAAAGATGCTTGGGGCGGTTGTCTTTCAGGCGGATGTTCAGTGTCGAGCCGTTTTTCTTGACTTCGACATAGGAAATCACCTTGTCAGGGCCGTTGACGGTTACGGTCGTGGAGCTGTGTCCGGGGTTATAGGTTACGTCGAGGCCGCATGATGCCGTGATGGCGTTGAGCGACCCGCCGAAAGTCTCGGTACGGCTTCCGGCTGTCATTACCGCGGGCAGCAACGCGATTGCAAGGGGTAAGATAATCTTTTTCATAAAGTGTTCTGGGTTTATATTTATTCTTTAGACGAATAATCCATGAGAAAAGTTACATCATTGCGCGGGAAAATGTTATCTTTGCGGTTAAATACCATGTATTATGATTCAAAAGCTACGAATAGGTCTTCTCGGACGAGTCGCTATAGCCATTGCGGCAGGTATCCCTGTCGGCATAGTCGCCCCTCACTGGGTGGCGCAGACATTTGCCACCTTCAACGCTGTTTTCTCCCAGTTCCTCGGGTTTATGATTCCGATGATTATTGTCGGGTTTGTCGCTCCGGCTATTGCCGACATCGGCTCCCGGGCAGGACGCCTCCTTGTGGCAACAGCGTTGCTTGCCTACGGTGCCACATTTCTTGCCGGACTGTTGTCCTACTTCACGGGCACACTGACTTTCCCGTCGCTCATCGGGGGAGAAGAAGGGGTTAACCTTGTGGAGAAATCGGTGTCGGTCGCTCCATTTTTCACCGTCGAGATGCCGCCACTCATGACGGTAATGACCGCGCTTGTGCTGGCATTCATGATGGGGCTCGGCATGGCGTTCTCGGGCGGCACGTCGCTGCGGCGCGGCTTTGACGAGTTTCGCATCATTGTCGGCAAGACGATTGACACTGCCATTATCCCACTGTTACCACTTTACATATTCGGTATTTTTCTCATTATGACCGTCGAGGGGCAGGTCGGGGCCATTATCGGCTGCTTTGTCAAGATAATAGTGGTTATATTTATACTCCATGTCTTTATCCTCGTGTTGCAGTATTGCATCGCGGCATGTTTCTCGCGTCAGAACCCGTTCAGAATGCTGCGCACCATGCTCCCGGCCTATTTCACTGCCCTCGGCACCCAGTCGTCGGCGGCCACAATCCCGGTAACGCTTCGGCAGGCTATAGCTATGGGGGTAGACAAGGATATTGCCGGATTCGTAGTGCCTCTGTGTGCCACCATCCACATGTCGGGCAGTACTCTGAAAATCGTGGCTTGTGCCCTTGCATTGATGATTCTGCACGGCCACCCTGTGGAACTCGGCACCTTTCTGCATTTTATAGCCATGCTCGGCATAACCATCATCGCTGCCCCCGGTATCCCGGGTGGAGCCATCATGGCCTCACTCGGTCTGCTCGGGAGCATACTTGGTTTTGATGAGCCGATGCTCGCTTTGATGATTGCGCTTTATATCGCGATGGACAGTTTCGGAACAGCGTGCAACGTTACCGGCGATGGTGCGCTTGCGGTAATCATCAATAGGTTTTTCGCCCCGAGTCGTGTCTAAAGGCTGTCTACTTCTTTGAGCCATAGCGTTGAAGATGCGTCTGACGGCATGCGCCAGTCACCTCGCGGCGAGAGACACACACTTCCCACCTTTGGGCCGTCGGGCATACATGACCGCTTGAACTGCTGATTGAAGAAACGGCGGAAGAATGTGCGCATCCAGTGCTTTATGACATCGTCAGGATACGCCGTGGGGTCAAAAGCCTTGCGGGCGAGTGTATAGATGCGCTGCGGGGAGAAACTGTAACGCAGCATGTAATACAGGAAGAAGTCGTGCAGCTCGTAGGGCCCCACAAGGTCTTCAGTCTTCTGCTTGATATTCCCTTCCTCATCGGCGGGGGTCAGTTCCGGACTGATGGGTGTGTCGATGATGTCGTTGAGTGCGTCGCGACCCTTAGGGTCGGCTGTGCGCGTCGCAAACCATCTGACAAGGTATCTGACAAGCGTTTTAGGGATGCCCGCATTGATGCCGTACATCGACATCTGGTCGCCATTATATGTCGCCCATCCAAGCGCGAGTTCTGACAAGTCGCCCGTTCCGAGGACTATTCCCCCGGCTTGATTAGCGATGTCCATCAGTAATTGGGTGCGTTCGCGGGCCTGTGAGTTCTCGTAGGTCACATCATGCACTGCGGGGTTATGGCCGATGTCCTCGAAGTGCTGGTTGACCGCCTTGACAATCGAAATCTCGCGCATTGTTATCCCGAGTGATTCCATCAGCGCGACAGCGTTGCCGTGGGTGCGTCCCGTGGTGCCGAAGCCGGGCATTGTCACGCCGATGATGCCTTTTCGGTCAAGGTTCAGTCGGTCAAAAGTCTTTGCGGCCACAAGCAGCGCGAGCGTTGAGTCAAGCCCCCCCGAGATACCGACGACGATGGTCTTGCACCGTATAGCGTCGAGACGGCGGGCAAGGGCAGCCACCTGTATGTTGATAATCTCGTCACAGCGATCGTCGATGGCTTCGTCACCGGCGGGGACAAAGGGTCGTGGGTCAACAGTGCGGTAGGAGAGGGGACGCGTGGTGACATGGTCGGTCTCGGGACGGGGATTCTCTACAGAAACGCGGTTGTTTTCGATTTCGGCACAGTCGGCAAAGGTCGTCGTGTGCAATCGGTCGTGCCGCAGCATCTCAATGTCGATGTCGGCGATTGAGATGTTGTCGTCGGGACTCCATCGCCGGTTAACAGCGAGGATAGAGCCGTTTTCGGCAATGATGGCTTTGCCGTCAAATGTCAGGTCGGTCGATGATTCACCCCATCCGGCACCTGCGTAGACATAGGCGCAGAGGCACCGGGCCGATTGCTGCTTGATGAGCGAAGTCAGATAACGGTATTTGCCTATAAGGTCATCCGAAGCACTGAGATTGAACACTACCTCGGCGCCACCCATCGCGAGATGGCACGACGGAGGCACCGGCACCCATAAATCCTCGCAGATTTCGATAGCGATGTTGACTCCGTGGCTGCTGAACACGCGGCTGCTGTGGACTGTTGCAGTCTCGCCCGAAGGGAGCGTGACCGCAAAATCGCCGGTGAGTACCGCGCCGGGTCGCCACCACCGTCGCTCGTAAAATTCATTATAGTTTGGAATATATGATTTTGCCACCAGCTCCACCTCTCCGTCGCGTAGCAGGGCTGCGCAGTTGTACATGGTGCCGCCGCCAGCCACCGGGAGTCCCACGATGAAGTGCAGATGTTTCCTTTCCGAAAGTTTGCGCAGTTTGTCCAGTCCGGCAAGTGCTGCGTTGATAAGGGTCGTGTTGTGGAAAAGGTCACCACAGGTATATCCTGTGATACACATCTCCGGAAACACAGCCACATCCACTTGCTCTTTTTCAAGTCTGTCGACCAAGAGAGAAATCTGTTCTATATTGTGGTTCACGTCGGCCACATTGATATGGGGCACTGCCGCCGCCACGCGCAAAAATCCGTTTACCATACTATAATATTATATATGTATATATGCAAGGGCAAATTTAGCGAATTTTTATCGGGCGACAAAACTTTTCCCTGCCCACTTGAAACTGCGCCATCGCCGGGCAAAGATAAAACCGCGGATATTCTCGTCGAGAGTAAACATCGCCCACATCCCATATATCCCGAGTCCCGCGACAATACCGAGCATGTAGCCTGCCGCGACCGCGACACTCCATTGAACTACCAATCCGATATAGAAGGGGAAATTTACATCGCCCGTTGCCCTGAGCGCATTGGTGGCGAAGATGTTGATTGCGCGGCCCAGTTCAAGCACGATGTCTATTACCAGTATTGTAGTTCCCATCTTTATGATTGCGGCATCAGATGTCAGTGCGTGGAATATTACGTTGCCAAATACCGCAATCAGTATCGAGAGTGATACTGAAACGATTATAGATATGCGCATTACGAAACGGCCAAGCAGGTATGTCCCCATCACTTTTCCTCGCCCTATAAGATGTCCGATGCAGATTGCTCCGCCCTGTGACACGGCTATGCAAAACAGGTAGCCGAACATGACGACGTTGACTGTATAGGTGCGAGTGGCGAGAGCCTCTACCCCGAGCATGTTGATAAAATAGGTTATCAAGACTTGTGACGAGCTGTATGAAAGCTGTTCTCCCGCCGACGGAATGCCTATTTTTAACAGGTTTTTTACCTCCTTGAACGGGAATGGCCGGAAAAGCGACGGCTTGATTACGGGGATGGTTGTGCGGAACATGATGGCAAAGAGCATTATCATGGCCAGAGTGCGTCCTGCGGCGGTAGAGATTGCAGCCCCTTCGACTCCGAGCGCTGGCAGTCCGAATTTGCCGAAAATCAGCGCATAGTTCCCGAAAATGTTAAGCACGTTCACAATCGCCACGACCGCCATCGGGTAGACTGCCTTGTTGCATGCCCTAAGCGTGGCCGAGACAGTCATTGCCAAGGCTTGTACAAATGCGAAACCTCCCACGATGCGCATATAGGCCAGTCCTTCGGGCATCATCTCGCCGCTCAGTCCCATTGCTGTCAGTATGTTACCCGCACCGAGAAACAGTGTCGCGCTTATGGCGCAACCTGTCAACAGATTTATGGCGAGGGCTACCCCTACGACTGTCGCAAGCCTGTCTTTGAGCCCCGCACCGAGATATTGGCTGCATAGTACCGATGTGCCGAGGTTTATGACCTCGAAAACGAGGAAACACAGCATGACAATCTGATTGACGACCCCGACGGCGGCCACGCTCGCGTCGCTGTGGCGCGATAGCATTATGGTGTCTACCGCCCCGAGCATCATTATGAGGAATGTCTCAATGAAGATGGGGACGGCGAGAGATGCAAGCTGTCGTTTGATACCCGGTGACACTGATTTTATATGTGGGAATGGCATGTGTACGCTATATTGGATTTTCGGGGTGCAAAGTTAATGATAACCATCATTGGGTGGCATAAAACAACCGCGTTAAATTTAGTTAACATTCCGGTCTCGGCAATGTAGGGAATATTCTCTATCTTTGCATAATAATGACTTTCGCTATGGCGCTGTACCGTATAATATATCATCGCATGTTGCTCTTGTTCTTTTTGTCGCTGATTTCTTGTGGCGGCGTTATGGCTGCATCTGTGACGAGCGAGGATGTGTCGGCTATTTTGAAACGTCTTGACCATGAGTTGTCCCATCGTGACAATTATGTGGCCAAGCGTCAGCGGATTATCGACTCTCTGCGCAACCGGGTGGAGAAGCTGCCCATCTCGGTGCATGAGCGTCTTGAATCAGAATTGCTTCTTGGAGAAAATTACAGCGGTTTCAATGCCGACTCGGCCATTTATCATTATTCACACGGTCTTGCTGTTGCACAGGCGATTCAGTCCGACACTATGGTGGCTCTTTTCCAAATGCGGCGTGCGACGCTGCTCCCTCTTGCCGGCTTTATTCAAGAAGCGCTTTTGAGCTATCAGGCGATTGATACAGTCGGGATGCCCGTGGCCCTCCGATGCGTGTACCACGACGCGGGTAGGCAGATGTATAGCTATATGGCCTCTTTTTGTGTCAGCCACCCCGCCGAGTACGAACGTTTTACATATCTTGCTCTTGAATCTCAGGCCAAGCTTATCCCCCTTCTTGGAGACAATACGTTGCGATACAAGCTCAACCAAGGGGAATATTACTTCCTCCGGGGGGAATATTCCCGGGCCAAGGCCATACTTACCGACTTGCTTGACAATCTTGACGAAGATGACAATATGTTTGCCCGGGCAAGCCACTTTTTATCAGGAATCGCCCTTGCCCGTAACGAGCGCAATGAGCATATATATTATCTTGCCCTTTCGGCCATCTCTGACATCAAGTCGGCCACGCTCGAAGTGTCATCGCTGCAGGAACTCGGACAGATATTGTTCAGCCTTAATGATGTCTCTCGCTCCCACCGTTATCTTTCGGTCGCCCTTCGCAACGCAGTCGAGTGTCGCGCCCCATTGCGCATCCTCCAGTCGGCCGAGTCACTGCCGATTATCGAGAGTGCCCATGCCGTGGAGCTTGAAGGGTCGCGTCGCCGCATATACGTCATCATGGCCCTCATGGGCCTATTGCTTGTGGGGTTTGCCGCCACTCTGACTCTTTTGCGGAGAAAGATGATTTCGATGAATATGCTGTCTGACCGTCTCGAAGAAGCCAACCGGGTCAAGGATATATATATAAACCAGTTCCTTGATTTGTGTTCAATATATATGGACAGGCTCAACCAGTTCAGCAAGACTGTAAACCGCAAGATTTCGGCCGGGAAGGTCGATGACCTGTACAACATCACCAAATCAGGAAAGTTCATCGAGGAGCAGTCCAAGGCGTTCTATAAGGTTTTTGACGATGCTTTCCTCCACATCTATCCCACTTTTGTAGAAGATGTCAACGCCCTCCTCCGTCCCGAGGAGCAGATTGAGCTGCACGAAGGAGAAAAACTTAACACTGACTTGCGCATCCTCGCATTCATGCGTCTCGGCATTGAAGAAAGTTCGCGGATTGCCCAGCTGTTGAACTATTCGGTCTACACAATTTACACCTATCGCAATCGTCTTAAAAACCGCGCAATAGTTCGTGAGACGTTTGAATCCGACATGATGAATATTAAGTCGATTTCGTGATGGATGTATTTTCGTCAAAGAATGTGACAAAGTTGAATCAGTTAACATTTTATACCCCTTGTCCGGTTTATGCTCGGGTTAGATGCGAAATGTTGCATTGATAGCATATTTGATTGGCTGTCAGTAGTATATATGACTTAGTCGGCTGTATGATTCTATATTTTGTCTATCTCTGCTTGCCGAGGGGTAAAATGATTGCTAATTTTGCATCAGAAACAAATCGGTAATGCGACTTGATGTCACAGAATCAGATTGTTGAGACAAAATAAGAATACGTTTAATAATTTAGTTTTAGGGTTAGTATAGATTGTTAGTATTCTTAGCGATGAAATAATTGCATAATAGTAAATGTGTTTTTATGTTAGGTTTGTAGAGTCTTATTGCTAAGACAGTAATACGGCGCCTCCGTGAGGAAGTGCCGTATTGTCGTTTTATAGGCCATGACTGAAAACAAAAGTATGATATATTTGTGCATGCAGCGTTTTTTTGTTAATTTCGCAGTTGAAAAGTTTATCCGATGTTCAACCGTTTTTTACTGAATCTTCATGGGCGGCTTTATGTCGCAGATCGTCCTCAGGTAATGGGGATTTTGAATATCACGCCCGATTCATTTTATTCGGGTAGCCGCACTATGCGCGACCGGGAGATTGCGGCCCGTATTACAGCAATGGTAGAAGATGGTGCTGACATGATTGATGTCGGAGCCTATTCTTCGCGTCCCGGTGCATCCGATGTCCCGTTAGGAGAGGAGATTGACCGTCTGCGTATCGGAATGCGGTTGCTTCGCGATATTGCTCCTGACATTCCTGTCTCGGTCGATACATTTCGCGCCGAGGTCGCCCGCGTGGCGGTTGAAGAACTCGGGGCCGATATTGTCAATGATATATCGGGCGGAGATTTGGATTCCGACATGTGGCCTGTTGTGGCCGCTCTCGGTGTGCCATATATATTGATGCACATGCGCGGGACACCATCTTCCATGCAGCAGCTTACCGACTATGGCGATGTTACGGCCGACGTTATAAACGACCTCTCGCGCAAATTGCGCGAACTAAGGCTTTCGGGTGTGGCCGATGTAATTGTTGATCCGGGGTTTGGTTTCAGCAAAACAGTCTGCCAAAACTTTGAAATGATGCGGAATCTCCAAGCATTTACGCTGGCACTGGACGCTCCTTTGCTTGTGGGAATCTCGCGCAAGTCAATGATATACAAGACTTTCAATACTACGCCTGAGGAGACGCTTAACGGAACCACGGTGTTGAATACAATAGCCATCTCCCGTGGCGCGTCAATTTTGCGCGTCCATGACGTAAAACAGTGTGTCGAGGCTGTCCGGCTCAGCCTGTTGTCATCTAATTAGAACTAACTTTATGGACCAGTTTGGAATCAGAGATGCCTTTGACATAGCGATTGTCGCGCTATTGCTGTTCTATCTTTACAGAATAATGAAAGAGAGCGGCACTATCAACATATTCTTCGGTGTGCTTGCGTTTATAGTGGTGTGGGTGCTTACATCTCAGATTCTTGAAATGAAACTGATAGGCACTATCCTTGACCAGTTTATGGGAATAGGGCTGCTTGTACTCGTTATCCTTTTTCAAGACCAAATTAAGCGATTCCTTGTTGAACTTGGCGACCACAAGCGATGGCGGTTCTTGAAAAAACTGTTTCAGCATTCCAAGCATGACCACGGCAGCGAGGCGCGCAGGTATGTGATGCCGATTGTCTATGCATGCCTCAACATGTCGAAGACAAAAACCGGTGCTCTGATAGTCATCCAGCAGGAAATTCCGCTCGACTCCTATGAAAAAAGCGGTGACATCATTGATGCCGATGTCAATTCCCGACTTATAGAAAACATATTTTTTAAAAATTCGCCTCTCCATGACGGTGCAATGATAATTGCCCGTGGGCGCATAATGTCAGCGGGATGTATCCTTCCCGTCAGCCACGACCGCAACATTCCCCGCGCTCTCGGACTCCGTCACCGGTCAGCCCTCGGCATTTCTCAGGCGACTGATGCCTTGGCGGTGGTGGTGTCAGAAGAAACCGGAAACATTTCAATCGCACATCGCGGCACTCTGACTACGCGTCTGTCATCGACCGATCTTGAACACCGGCTCTCACAGGCTATGTCAAGCGAATAATAAACAAATTAATAACCAATACATTATCACAACAGCTTATGTCAAACAAATCGTTAAAGGATGTCGTTTACACCGATGCCGATCCGCTGGAACTGCCAGAAAACGCGTTCCGCGAGCTTGGTGCCGATGAAAACTACCGTCCCATCATGCATCCGGCGCATGATTATCCCGAAGTGACACCCTATTCAGTGTTTATGGGACTTTTGCTTGCCGTGATATTCAGTGCCGCTGCCGCCTATCTTGGATTGAAGGTAGGGCAGGTGTTTGAGGCTGCAATTCCCATCGCGATTATAGCCGTAGGGTTGTCAGGCGCCTTGAAAAAGAAAAATCCTCTCGGGCAGAATGTCATTATCCAGTCAATCGGGGCTTGCTCCGGTGTAATAGTGGCCGGAGCTATCTTCACACTTCCGGCACTCTACATTCTACAGGCAAAATACCCTGACATCACGGTCAATTTCATTGAAATCTTCCTCAGCTCGTTGCTCGGAGGGGTCCTCGGAATACTGTTCTTCATTCCTTTCCGCAAATATTTTGTGAAAGACATGCACGGCAAGTATCCTTTTCCTGAGGCTACGGCTACCACTCAGGTGCTCGCAAGCGGACTTGGCAAGTCGCAGACGGGCGAAAACTCCCAAGCCAAGACCCTTGTCATTGCCTCGCTGATTGGCGGTATCTATGACTATCTTGTCGCCACATTCGGATGGTGGGCCGAAGTGGTTACCACTACCGCGGCTGGATGGGGACATGCTTTGGCCGAGAAGACCAAGCTTGTTCTTTCGTGTAACACCGGTGCCGCATTGCTTGGCCTCGGATATATAATCGGCCTGAAGTATGCTTTTGTGATATTTGCCGGTTCTATATTCGTGTGGTGGATAATTGTGCCGCTGATGGGGACATACGGTTCGCCTGAAATCATGGCGATGGATGCCGGTGACATTTTCAGCAACTATGCCCGCATGATAGGAATCGGTGGCATTGCAATGGCCGGCATTATCGGTATTGTGAAATCTTGGGGCATTATAATGGATGCCGTTGGCCTTGCCGGTCGCGAATTGCGCGGAAATGCCTCGGAAGTGAAGACTGTGCGCTGGCAGACCGACCTGTCGATGAAGTATGTCGTTGCCTATACGGCCTTGGCTCTTGTCGCCGTTCTGCTGTTCTTTTGGTTCGGTGTGATCCATACCTTTTGGCAGGCTGCCATCGCTTGGCTTGTCGTTACGGTAATCGCCTTCCTGTTCACTACAGTAGCTGCTAACGCGATTGCTATTGTCGGTTCCAATCCGGTGTCGGGCATGACGTTGATGACCCTTATCGTCGCTTCGGCAATATTCGTGGGTATCGGCCTGAGCGGAACTTCGGGCATTGTGGCCTCTATGGTAATCGGCGGAGTCGTGTGTACGGCGTTGTCAATGGCCGGCGGATTTGTGACTGACCTCAAGATCGGTTACTGGCTTGGCTCGACTCCGCGAAAGCAGGAAAGCTGGAAGTTTCTCGGCACTCTTGTTTCGGCCGCTACAGTCGGCGGTGTCATACTTCTGCTCAATGATGTGTATGGCTTCTCCGGCCCTAATGCCCTTGTTGCTCCGCAGGCCAATGCTATGGCCAAAGTGATAGAACCCCTCATGATGGGTGGTGACACTCCGTGGGTGCTTTATATGGTGGGCGCGATTCTCGCTCTTATCCTTAACTGGCTCGGTGTCCCCGCTCTCGCATTCTGTCTCGGCATGTTTATACCGTTGTATCTCAACACTCCGCTCCTTGTAGGCGGTGCTGTCGCGTGGTTTGTCGGGTCTCGTTCCAAGGACAAGGCCGTAAACGACGCTCGCCGTGACCGCGGTACTCTCATCTCGTCGGGCCTCATTGCCGGAGGCGCTCTTTTCGGGGTATTTGCCGCGTTGACTCGTTTCTGTGGATTTGAATATCACAACCCGATGGATTCCGCAGTCGTTCAGTGGCTCGGACTCATTGTTTACGCGCTGCTTATTGTCTACCTTTGCTGGGACAGTATGCGTGCCAAGAAATAAAATAGTAAAAATTGTTATCAGTTAGTGGAGCGGCGGGGAGACGGATTTTCTCGCCGCTCTGTTTTTGAGTCATGAACCGTAAGATACTCGCGCTTGCTGTCCCGTCGATTATTACCAATATCACGACTCCGCTGCTCGGCCTCATGGATGTCGCCATCGTGGGGCACATGGGGAGTGCCGTATATATTGCCGCCATAGCGGTCGGGGGTACTATGTTTAATCTGCTGTACTGGCTGTTTGGTTTCCTGCGCATGGGGTCAAGCGGCATGACGGCCCAAGCCTATGGGGCCGGAGACACGCATGATATTGCGGTGGTGCTGTACCGGTCGCTCCTTGTGGCCGCATGTGTCGGCGTGATGCTTGTTTTGGTGCATTATCCTGTCGGGGTGTATGCGTTGAAATTTATGGATGCCGATATGGAGACACAACGGTTCGCCATGAAGTATTTTTCAATTCTTGTGTGGGGTGCGCCCGCTGTCTTGGGGACTTATGCGCTCTCGGGGTGGTTTCTCGGGATGCAGAATGCCAAAGCGTCAATGTGGATGTCTATACTCATAAACGTCAGCAACATTGCCGTCAGTTTTATTCTTGTCCTCGGTTTCAGGCTGAAAATCGAGGGTGTCGCATTTGGGACATTGACGGCTCCATGGATAGGGTTTGTCTATGGCCTCTGTGTGGTGGCTAATAAATATTCGGTGCCTGTACCCGCATTCGGAGACCTTGTTGACCGTGTCGGTCTTAAACGGTTTTTCTCTGTCAATGTCGACATATTTCTACGCACATTGTGTCTTGTCGCGGTAACGATGTGGTTTACCCGCGCAGGGGCGGCTCAAGGCACGCTCATTCTTGCGGCAAACACGCTTTTGATGCAGTTTTTCATGCTGTTTTCCTACTTTATGGATGGGTTTGGTTTTGCGGGGGAGGCTCTTGTCGGCCGCTATGTAGGGGCAAGAGATACCAATATGGCTAAACAGAGCATCAGCATGCTCATGAAGTGGGGCGCTGTTCTCGCTATCCTCTTTTCGTTATTATATTTTGCCGTAGGAGCGGAATTCTTAGAGATTCTCAGCAGCGATAGAGAGGTTACAGATACAGCTCGCGATTACTTTTATTGGGTGGTGGCCCTTCCGCTGTTGAGCTTTTCCGCGTTTTCGTGGGATGGTATATATATAGGGGCCACTGACACCCGGGCGATGCTTGTTTCAATAGCTGTCGCGACAATGGTATATTTTGCCGCCTATTGTTTTCTGTTCCCGCTGTTGGGCAATCACGGGTTGTGGATTGCGTTTCTCGCTTATCTCTTGGTCAGAGGGGTCGTGCTGTCATTGATGCGTCGTCGCATTTATCGACTTTGCCGTTGACAAGGTGTATTATCCTTTGGTTGGACGACCCCCGGAACCGCAGTGATGTGTCGCGCTTCTCAATCATGAAGGGGCCGTCGACCAGTGCGTCAATCACATTTAAAATAGGGGATAGGCGTGGTGATGACTGAATCTGTTCAATCGTGTATCCTGTATAGCACCACACGGTGTACCCGAGTTTTTTGATTCGTGATGCAAGCTCAACCATGTCGTCTATCTGAAAAAGCGGGTCGCCTCCGGTCAGCGTCACGTTAAACCCGTTTTCTTCGACCGCATCGAGTATCTGCTCTATCGACATGGCTGTCCCGCCATCAGCATCCCAAGACTGGGGGTTATGGCAACCGGGACAATGATGCGAACACCCTGCAAAGTATATTGAAGTGCGTAATCCCGGGCCGTCAACTGACGTTCCCGGGATTATATCGATTACATTCATCGGGTATGGTTTATTTGTGTACCACGCGGTCGTGAAGCTCTGAAAGTTTTGCCTTGTTCCATCGGTCGGTAGTGCCTACAAGGTATCCGGTGATGCGCTGGAGGCAGTCGATGTTGTGGCTGTGGCATTTCGGACATTCTTCAAGGGATTCAGACGCGTCTTCATATCCGCACTCCATGCAGCGGTTGCGGTTGTGGTTGACCGAGCAATAACCGATGTTGTATTTGTCCATCAGGTCAACCACATCGCTGATTGCTTCAGGGTTGTGGGTTGCGTCACCGTCGATTTCGACGTAGAAGATGTGGCCGCCTCGGGTCAGGTCGTGATATGGAGCCTCGATTTTGGCCTTGTGTCGCGGTGAACATTTGTAGTAAACCGGCACATGGTTGGAGTTGGTGTAATAAATCTTGTCGGTTACACCGGGGATTTCGCCGAAAGAGCGGCGGTCACGCGCTGTGAATTTGCCCGAGAGACCTTCGGCCGGTGTGGCAAGTACCGAGAAGTTGTGGTTATACCGCTCAGAGAACTCATTGGCGCGGGAACGCATGTGGGAGACTATTCTCAACCCGAGACTCTGAGATTCGTCGCTTTCGCCGTGATGTTTGCCTGTCAGGGCGACAAGGCACTCGGCAAGGCCGATGAATCCGATACCGAGTGTGCCTTGATTGATGACGCTTTCGATTGTGTTGTCGGGGCTGAGCGAGTCGGCTCCGTTCCACAGTCGTGACATAAGTAATGGGAACTGCTTGGACAAGGCTGTTTTTTGGAAGTCATATCTGTCGCAAAGCTGTCGCGCGGTAATTTCCATAATTTCGTCGAGCCGACTGAAGAAACGGGCGATACGTTCATTCATGTCTACTATGTTCATACACTCGATAGCGATGCGCACGATATTGATTGTCGAGAAACTGATATTGCCTCGTCCGATGGATGTCTTTTCTCCATAACGGTTTTCGAAGACACGGGTGCGGCATCCCATTGTAGCGACCTCATAGTTGTAGCGCAGCGGGTCGTCAGCACGCCATTTCTCGTGCTGGTTGAAAGTTGCATCAAGGTTTACAAAGTTGGGGAAGAACCGTCGGGCAGTTACCTTGCAGGCGAGTTGGTAGAGGTCGTAGTTGCGGTCTTCAGGGAGATAGCTCACACCGCGTTTCTTTTTCCAGATCTGAATTGGGAAGATTGCTGTAGCTCCGTTGCCGACACCTTCGTAGGTTGAGTTGAGCAATTCGCGTATAATGCAACGGCCCTCGGCCGAAGTGTCGGTGCCGTAATTAATGGAGCTGAACACGACTTGGTTGCCACCACGGGAATGAATGGTGTTCATGTTGTGAATGAATGCCTCCATTGATTGGTGGACGCGGCTGACGGTGCGGTTTATCGCGTGCTGAATCCAGCGGTTGTCTCCTTCAAGTCCGTCAAGGTCCCTCTTGATGAAATCGTCGATTGACACATTATATAAATGAGAGAGGTCGGTGCCGTTCAGGCTTTCGAGATTCTTAATTTCTTCAATATAAGAGTATCGGACATAGGGGGCGAGATAAAAATCAAATGCCGGAATGGCCTGACCGCCGTGCATCTCGTTCTGCGCTGTTTCAAGGGAGATGCATCCGATTATGGATGCGGTCTCGATGCGTTTGGCCGGGCGCGATTCTCCATGTCCTGCAATGAATCCGTATTTCAATATGCGGTCAAGAGGGTGCTGCACGCATGTCAGGCTCTTGGTCGGATAATAGTCCTTGTCGTGGATGTGGAGGTATCCGTTTCTGACTGCGTCACGGGCCTCGGGTGAAAGAAGGTAGTCGTCGACAAACGGCTTGGTGGTCTCTGAGGCAAATTTCATCATCATTCCGGCGGGAGAATCGGTGTTCATGTTGGCATTCTCGCGGGTAATGTCATTGTTCTTGGCCTCGATGATTTCAAGGAACATGTCGCGGGTTTTAGCCCGACGGGCAATGTTGCGCTGGTCGCGGTAGGCGATGTAGCGTTTTGCCACCTCTTTGCGTGGCGACTTCATCAACTCCACTTCAACCCGGTCCTGAATTTCTTCCACAGTCATGCGTTCGTCGCCGCTCATGCCTACGCGGTCAGCAATGCGCATGATAAGGGCTTCGTCTTCGCCCATTTCGGTTGTCAACATTGCTTTGCGGATTGCCGCCTTGATTTTTTCTTCGTTGTAACCCACGACGCGCCCGTCACGCTTTATTACTGTCTGTATCATTTTGAGGGATAATTTCTTAGGATGAAGTGTCAGTTTTGTTGATATTTATGATAGGGTGTCTGATGGTATTTCAGACGGTGCAAAGATACGATGTCTTATCCGCTTTTGCAAACTTTTGTGAATAAATGTGTGGGATAAATTTTTGTTTTGGAAAACTTTCTGTGATTTTTAAAAATGTAATATGTTTATATGTAGCGGTTTAGGGTTTTAAAATGGAAAACTTTGCGACGGTTGTATTGCTTTGGGTTGCTGATTGTGTGTTTCTTCTTGATGATGCGTGAAATAGGTTATTCCGTTAAAACCCACTGTGTTCAACGTCTCGGAATCGCTTGTAACGGGGCCGATTCTTAGTGGATTTGCATCGTGTGCAGTAGTTATAAATGATTTTTAACGTTGACGCGAAACAGGGCCGGCGCATGAAATTT
>DLAR01000036.1 GCA_002494015.1 Porphyromonadaceae bacterium UBA7042
AAGAATAAAGCCATTGCGGTCAACCACCACATTGCGTTTAATGCCCTTGACTTTCTTGTTGGCGTCAAATCCATTGCCATTCTTACGGTTGCCCCATTTAACGCTCTGGGCGTCCAATGCTCCTACAGAGGGACTTTCCGATTGATTTCGTTTCTTCCTCACCTTTCGCACAAGTTTATTGAGCAAATGTTCGATTCTGCCTTCTTTGAACCACTTTCGTAAGTATTTCCGGCTTGTTCTGCAACTTTTTTTGTAACTTTGTCGATAAATATGGAAGATTATCTGTCGACACTCAACGAGCAACAACGTGAGGCGGTCACTTACTGTGACGGCCCGCAGCTTGTCATAGCCGGGGCAGGCTCAGGCAAGACCCGCGTGCTGACCCACAAGATTCTCCATCTCCTCCACTTGGGTTACGAGCCGTGGCGCATTCTTGCCCTGACGTTTACCAACAAGGCCGCCCGAGAAATGCGCGAGCGCATCGAGGCACTTGTGGGGACTGACACGGCGTCAAAACTTTGGATGGGGACATTTCACTCCATCTTTTTGCGACTGTTGCGCATAAATGCCGACCGGCTCGGATTCAAACCGTCATTCACGATATATGACTCAGCCGATTCCAAGGCTCTTGTCAAAACCATCATACGCGATATGGATCTCGACGAGAAGATTTACAAGCCGTCAACCGTCCTGAGCGCAATATCCACCGCCAAGAATGCCCTCATCTCACCTGAGGATTACGCCACGCTCAGCGACCTGATGGAGGCTGACCGCAGGGCACGCCGCACCCGTCTTCAGGAGGTCTACCGCAACTACCGTGACCGATGCGTCGTGGCAGGCGCAATGGACTTTGACGACCTGCTATATTATACCAATGTGTTGCTGCGTGACAACCCTGACATTCTGCACCATTATCAGGAGTACTTCCGCTACATATTGGTGGACGAGTATCAGGACACCAATTTCGCACAACATGTCATTGTCACGCAACTCTCCCGCATCAGCCAGCGATTAAGCGTCGTGGGCGACGATGCCCAAAGCATCTACTCGTTCCGAGGCGCCAATATCCGCAACATCCTCGACTTGAAAAAAGCATATCCCACGCTTTCCACATTCAAGCTGGAACGAAATTACCGCTCGACACAAAACATCATCAACGCAGCGGGGTCGCTGATTGAAAAGAACCGTGACCAGATACCCAAGAATGTCTACTCGGAAAACGACCCCGGCTCGCGAATCGAGGTCGTGAAAAGTTTCAGCGACTTTGAAGAAGCCTACCTCGTCGCCGCGCGCGTGTCGCAAGTCAAAATGTCGTCGCGCGACAGCTATGACGAATTTGCAATCTTATACCGCACCAACGCGCAGAGCCGCATCCTTGAAGAAGCGTTGCGCAAACGCAACATCCCCTACCGCATCTATGGCGGTCTGTCGTTTTATCAGCGTAAAGAGGTCAAGGACGCAGTCGCTTATTTCCGTCTCAGTGTCAATCCCGATGACGACGAGGCTCTGAAACGCGTAATCAACTTCCCGGCACGGGGCATCGGCGAAACAACCCTTAACAAGCTCACGCGCACCGCGCTCGACCACCGCGTAAGCGTGTGGGAGGTAATCTGCGACCTCGACAAATATAATCCCGGGGTAAATTCAGGCACGGCTAAAAAGCTAAACAATTTCCGCGAGATTATCGAGACATTTGTCAAGGCCAACGAGAAAGGGCAGTCGGCATACGATTTGGCCAAACTCATTATCGAGCGCGTGGGACTGCTCGCGATGTTTGTCAGCGACAATACCCCCGAGAGCATCTCGCGACGCGAAAACATCGAGGAGCTTCTTGCCGGTGTAAAGGAGTTTACAGAGAGCCGCGTGGAGGAAGGTGACGAGCATATATCGATGACCGACTTCCTCAGTGACGTTTCCCTCGCGACCGATCAAGACATTAAAGACGGCGACGGTGAGAAGGAACGCATAACCCTCATGACGGTACATGCCGCTAAAGGGCTTGAGTTTAACAACGTGTTTGTCGTCGGTGTCGAGGAAGACCTTTTCCCGTCACTGATGAGCAAGGACTCCCCCGCCCAGATTGAGGAGGAACGGCGGTTACTTTATGTCGCCATCACCCGTGCCCGCAACTTCTGTATGATGTCTTACGCCTCGTCACGTTTCCGCAACGGGCAGACTATGTCGTGCCGCCCGTCTCGCTTTCTCAATGATATTGACCTGAAATATCTGAAACCGGTGGGTGGTGCTGATTTTGACAGCAGCTACCGCACCTCGGTCAACCCTGTCGAAAACTATCGCTCCCGATACAACCCGGTCACAGGAGGTGCGCGCAGCCTCAGCTCGCTCCGCACCCCGCGCCAGCAGTCCACGGCGCGCCCCGTAACCGGCGGCGAAAAAAGCTGCATTCACTCCGCCGAAAATCTGAAACCGGGTATGATAATCGAGCATAACCGTTTCGGACGCGGAACAATAATCGAAATCGACACCACGATGGCCGATGCCCGCGTAAAAGTGGAATTTGACAACACCGGCGAGCGCATCCTCATGTTGAAATTTGCTCATTTTGAAATTATCCAATCATGAAAATACAGGATCTCCCCACCCCGTTTTACATTGTATATGAAGACCGTCTGCGTCGCAACCTCTCGCTCATCAATCGTGTCGAGAGTGAGGCCGGGGTCAATATCATAATGGCGTTCAAGGCCAATGCGCTGTGGCGCACATTCCCCATTATCAGCGAATATAACCGCGATTTCACAGCCAGCAGCCTCAACGAATTGCGGCTCGGCACAGAGGAACTGGGAGGCGAGGCACATGTCTACTGCCCGGTCTACACACCCGCGACCATTGACGAGTTTCTCGACCGGGCAACCCATATCACATTCAATTCGCTCGGGCAGTGGGAAAAGTATGGCTCAGTCGCGCTTTCGCGCGGAGTCTCTCCCGGACTGAGAGTCAACCCTCAATGCTCGGTCATTGAAACCGACCTCTATAACCCTGCGCTCCCCGGCTCGCGTTTCGGTGTCACTGCCGAACAACTTGAGGGGAATTTCCCGGAGGGACTGGAAGGATTCCATTTTCATCAGCTGTGCGAGTCAACCTCTTTCGACCTCGAAAAAGTCCTCACGGCCTTCGAGGAACAATTTGGCAAATATCTTCCCCGGCTGAAATGGGTGAACTTCGGAGGGGGTCACCTCATGACCCGTGAAGGTTATGATGTGGAACACCTCATCTCGGTGTTAAAAGGATTCCGCAACCGCTATCCTTGGCTGCAAGTCGTTATGGAACCCGGCAGCGCGTTTACATGGCGCACTGGCGACCTTGTGACCTCGGTTCTTGACGTTGTCGAGAATCAAGACATAAAGACAGCGATTATTGACGCGTCGTTTGCCTGCCACATGCCCGACTGTCTTGAAATGCCCTATCAACCGGCGATAACCGAAAGCGTCGAGGCTGCACCGGGACTGCCCTCATATCGCCTCGGAGGCAACTCATGCCTAAGCGGCGACTATGTGGGCGACTGGACTTTCCCCCGCCCCCTCAAAGAAGGAGACCGCCTGACCCTTGAAGACATGAACCACTATACCACAGTCAAGACTACCATGTTCAACGGCATCGCCCACCCCGACATGGTTCTTGCCCGCAGCAACGGCGAAGTGGAATACCTGAGACGTTTCGATTACAACGATTATAAAAACCGCATGGACTGATGCCAACTGACACTACTCCCCGATTCTCGGTCATCATACCGGTATATAACCGCATTGACGAAGTGCGTGACCTGATGGACAGCCTTTCAGCGCAGACTCTCAAAAATTTCGAGGTCATTATCGTCGAAGACGGCTCGACCGACCCGTGCGGTGACATCGTGAAATCCTATCCCGGTGTCAATGCCTCGTATTATTATAAGGAGAACGAGGGCCGGTCAATTGCCCGAAACTACGGCCTCGACCGTGCCCGAGGGGAATACTTTGTGTTTTTCGACAGCGACTGCGTCATCCCGCCCGACTATTTCAAGATACTGACCGAGGCTCTTGACGAGAATCCTCTCGATTGTTTCGGCGGCCCCGACGCTGCACACGAGTCATTTTCCTCGACACAGAAAGCAATCAACTACTCGATGACCTCCTTCCTGACAACCGGGGGCATCAGAGGGGGGAAAGTCAGTCTTGAAAAATTTGTCCCCCGCACATTTAACATGGGATACTCACGCCGTGTCTACGAGACCGTCGGAGGGTTTCGCGAAATGTTTTCCGAAGACATCGACATGTCCACCCGCATACGGCAAGCCGGATTTACCATCGGACTCATTCACCCGGCCCATGTATATCACAAACGCCGCGTGGACTTCGCCAAATTCCTGCGGCAGGTCTATGTTTTCGGCATGTCGCGCATAACGCTCAAACTACTCTATCCCGACTCGCTGAAAATCGTCCACGCGCTTCCCGCAGTCGCCGTAATCATGGGAATCACACTTGCAATTCTCGGAATTTTTGTCTCCCCGTGGTTTCTGTTGCCTATCGGGATATACCTCGCGGCAATCTTTGTCTCGGCATGGATTTCGACCCGCTCCCTGCTGATAGCATTGAAAGCTGTTCCGGCAAGCATTATTCAAATCGGAGGCTACGGCTGCGGATTCATCAAAGCCTATCTGACAAAAATAGTCTTTGGACGGGGCCGTGACATCAATGAGGAAATCGAAATGAGAAAAGGGAAATAAATCATGAACCGCCAAGACCCTGAAACCCCTTTCACGTCGTTGCGCATCACCGACATGAGCGACGATGACCGCCCGAGAGAGAAAGCGATGAAACACGGCATCGGCTCGCTTTCCGATGCCGAATTGCTTGCCATTATATTCGGTGGCGGCCTGCCCGGCATGTCGGTGGTAGACATGTCACGGAAAATCCTCGCCGACTGCGACAACCGTCTTTCCCTGCTTGCCCGTCTCACAATCGACGAGATGTGTAAAAAGTATAAAGGAGTGGGCCCGGCCAAGGCAATCAGCCTCGCTGCCGCCTTTGAACTCGGGGCACGCTGCCGCCGCGACATGAAAAACGCCGAGGCGGTCATCCGTTCCAGCAAGGATGTCTACGAGCTGATGCGCGGGCACATGGAGCTGCTTGACTACGAAGAATTCTGGATTCTCATACTCACCCGTGGCAATACGGTAAAGTATCGCCGGTGCATTTCACAAGGGGGGACATCGGCCACAGTTGTCGATGTGAAACTGCTGCTGAAACGTGCAATCGACTGCGTGGCATCAGCCATCATCCTTGTCCACAACCACCCGTCGGGAGCCGTGCGTCCCAGTGCCGACGATGACCATCTGACAAAACGCATCAAAGACGGGGCGCAACTTCTCGACATCCGCGTCCTTGACCATGTCATCATAGGCCGCGACCGCTTTTATTCATATAATGACGAAGGCCGATTATGAAAATTTTACTTTTTGCCGTGGGAAAGACAACCACACCCTACATAAACACAGGTATCGAAAACTACCTTAAACGCGTGGGCCATTACATACCCGTCGACCTTCAGGTAATCCCCGATGTCAAAGCGACCAAGGCTCTGACCGAGGAGGCTCAGAAACAACGCGAAGGCACAGCAATGCTCGCCGCACTACAACCGGGCGACGTGGTCGTGCTGCTCGATGAGCGCGGGCGGGAATTTACCTCGCGAGAATTTTCAGAATACCTCGACAAGAAAATGATACAGGGTATCAAGCGACTCGTATTTATAGTGGGTGGCCCTTACGGCTTTT
This sequence comes from Porphyromonadaceae bacterium UBA7042, assembly GCA_002494015.1. Classification (GTDB taxonomy): domain Bacteria; phylum Bacteroidota; class Bacteroidia; order Bacteroidales; family Muribaculaceae; genus Duncaniella. The sequence goes on from DLAR01000036.1 coordinate 5,768, forward strand.
CTCCGGAAATGTATGCCCGGGCCAATGAAAAAATCTCTCTTTCGCGCATGACCTTCACCCACGAAATGGTGCGGCTGTTCTTTATCGAACAAATCTATCGCGCAATGACTATCCTGCGCGGCGAACCCTATCACCACGACTGATGAAACGACTCCTTCTTCCTATCGTCATGATGCTCTCTCAGAACGTTTCTGCCACCGACACAGCCTCCCGTCTTGCAGAAATGGGATTGGTAGATATCGCCACAATGGATTCGACCATCGTGGTAGACCTGATGTATGCCCGGGACGACAACTTCACAGGCGTACTGCTATATGACGACCTGCGGCAAGCCTATCTGCACCCCAAGGCGGCACATGCCTTGACAAAGGCACAGGAGGAGCTTCACAAAAGTCACCCGCAATGGAATCTCCTCGTAAAAGACGCATCACGCCCGATGAGCGTGCAGCGCAAGATGTACCGGGTCGTGCAAGGGACATCCAAAGCACGGTATGTATCCAATCCGCGCAACGGCGGCGGTCTGCACAACTACGGCCTTGCGGTCGACATAACCATTGCCGATGAAAACGGCAAGGAACTCCCGATGGGGACACCCGTCGACCATCTCGGCCCCGAGGCCAACATTGACCGCGAGACATCGCTCGTGAAGCGAGGAATCATCACCGAGCAAGAACGGCAAAACCGACTGTTGCTGCGCCGGGTAATGAAAGCCGCCGGATTCACACCGCTGCGTACCGAGTGGTGGCACTTCAACCTTGTGTCACGCGCAACCGCCCGGACACATTACAGATTAATCGATTTCTGACCCATCGATATGCCCCGGATGCCGCGCTCATCCGCGAAATCTAACATTAGCGTCCACCCGTGATTATTGCCACTGCCAAAACTCTGTTATTTTAGGCATGGCGACGATTTTGGGAGTCATTTGCTTGCTATTTATAATAAATAATGTAACTTTGCATGGTGTTAACCACAACTATACCATAATCATCTAACATTGAGAATTAAATTATAATAATTTAATACCTAAATCATGGCAGAAAAAAAAGAAAAATTGTTTGACCAATTTCCCCCGGTATCAACAGCCGAGTGGAAAGCCAAAGTGGAGGCAGACCTGAAAGGTGCTCCTTTTGACAAGAAATTGGTCTGGCGAACCAATGAAGGATTCAATGTTCAGCCCATGTATCGCGCTGAAGACATCGAAAACCTCGCTACTACCAACTCTCTTCCCGGGGAATTTCCCTATGTGCGCGGTACCCGCACTGACAATGACTGGCTCACCCGTCAGGAAATCATCGCCGAGACTCCCGCCGAAGCAAATGCAAAGGCGCTCGACGTTCTGACCAAGGGTGTCACCTCGCTCGGATTCCGCGTTGAAGAACCCACGGCCGAAACCGTTGCCGCCCTTCTTAAAGGCATCGACCTCAAGGCTGTCGAGGTCAACTTCACAAGCTGTCCCCGCAAGGCACTCGAACTTGCCCGTGTACTTGTCGCCTACCTCAAAGAGAACGGCGCAGAAAAAGATTTCCACGGTTCTATCGATTTCAACCCGTTCAAACGCGCCCTCAAGCATGAGACAGAATTTCCGGGTGATATAACCGCCATGTCGTGCGAGCTTCTTGACATTGTGAAAAATGTTCCCGCATTGCGCGTGCTGTCGGTTGATTCCGACGTCCTCAGCAACGCCGGTGCCTACATATATCAGGAACTCGGCTATGCCCTCGCTTGGGGCAGCCAGTGGATGACCATGCTGACCGAAGCCGGCCGTTGCGCCGACGAAGTAGCTGCCCGTGTGAAATTCAACATGGGCGTTTCGTCCAACTTCTTCATGGAACTTGCCAAGTTCCGCGCCGCACGCATGATGTGGGCTCAGATTGTAGAGCAATACAAACCTGAGAGCAAGGATAGCTGCAAAATGATGGCACATGCCGTCACCTCGCGTTTCAACCAGACCCTTTATGACGCACACGTCAACCTGCTCCGCAGTCAGACCGAGGCTATGTCGGCCGCTCTTGCCGGTGTCGACTCCATCACTGTAACCCCCTTTGACGTGCCCTACAAGACTCCCGACGAATTCTCGGAACGCATTGCCCGCAACCAGCAGTTCCTCCTTAAAGAGGAAAGCCACCTTGACAAGGTCATCGACCCCGCAGGCGGTTCCTATTATGTCGAGACCCTGACAGTCGCCATCGCCAAGGAGGCTTGGAAACTGTTCCTCGAAGTGGAGGATAAGGGCGGATTCCTCGCGTGTGTCAACGACGGGTCGGTTCAGGCCGTCATCCGCGAGACCGCCGCAAAACGCCACACCGACGTTGCCCGCCGCAAGGAAATACTGCTCGGCACCAACCAGTATCCCAACATCAACGAAATGGCCGCTGACAAGATCGTGAATCTCGCGGGAGCCAACTCGTGTGGATGCGGACACAAGGATGAAGAAACCTGTGAGACATCAAAGGGACTTCCCACCAAGCGTGCCGCCAGCGACTTCGAGGCACTGCGTCTCGCCACCGAGGCAGCATCGAACCGCCCCAAGGTGTTCATGCTCACCATCGGCAACCTCGCTATGCGTCTGGCCCGCGCTCAGTTCTCAAGCAACTTCTTCGGATGTGCCGGATATGAGATTATCGACAACCTCGGCTTCAATACTGTTGAAGAAGGTGTGGATGCCGCGCTTGCCAAAGGTGCCGACATCGTGGTTCTCTGCTCAAGCGATGACGAGTATGCCGAACTTGCCCCCGCTGCGTTCAAGTATCTCGACGGCCGCGCCGAGTTTGTTGTCGCAGGTGCTCCGGCTTGCACGGACGACCTCAAGGCTGTCGGAATCAACGACTTCGTCCATGTGCGTTGCAACGTGCTTGAAACACTTCAGGCATTCAATGCCAAACTGCTCAAATAACCACAACCATTCATCCCAAATATAAAGAAATGAAACCCGATTTTAAAAATATCGACATTGTAAAGGACGCTTTCGGAGAGTTCCATCTTCCCGAAGCGCAGGGGGAAGAATGGACTACCCCCGAACTTATCCCGGTTAAACCGATATATACCAAAGCTGACCTTGAAGGTCTCGAACACTTGAACTACGTTTCAGGTATCCCCCCGTTCCTCCGCGGCCCGTACAGCGCGATGTACCCCCTGCGTCCTTGGACCATCCGCCAGTATGCCGGATTCTCCACAGCCGCCGAGTCAAACGCTTTCTACCGCCGAAACCTCGCGTCGGGTCAGAAAGGTCTGTCAGTGGCATTTGACCTCGCCACACACCGTGGCTACGATGCCGACCACGAACGCGTAGTAGGCGACGTGGGCAAGGCAGGTGTGTCAATATGCTCGCTCGAAGACATGAAAGTCCTCTTTGAGGGTATTCCGTTGAACAAGATGTCGGTGTCGATGACCATGAACGGCGCTGTGCTCCCCGTACTCGCGTTCTACATCAATGCCGGCCTCGAACAGGGTGCCAAACTCGAAGAAATGGCCGGTACAATCCAGAACGACATCCTCAAGGAATTCATGGTGCGCAACACCTATATCTACCCGCCGGAGTTCTCGATGCGCATTATCGCCGACATCTTTGAGTACACTTCGCAGAACATGCCCAAGTTCAACTCAATTTCGATTTCGGGATACCACATGCAGGAAGCAGGTGCGACCTGCGACATCGAGCTGGCCTACACTCTGGCCGATGGTCTCGAATATCTGCGTGCAGGTATCAACGCGGGCATCGATATTGACGCTTTCGCCCCGCGTCTGTCGTTCTTCTGGGCAATCGGCATGAACTACTTCATGGAGGTGGCCAAGATGCGCGCGGCACGTCTTCTCTGGGCCAAGATTGTCAAGCAGTTCAACCCCAAGAACCCCAAATCACTCGCACTGCGCACCCACTCTCAGACTTCGGGATGGTCGCTCACCGAGCAGGACCCCTTCAACAACGTTGGCCGCACCTGCATCGAGGCTATGGGCGCAGCTCTGGGCCACACCCAGTCGCTGCACACCAACGCACTCGACGAGGCTATCGCCCTCCCCACCGACTTCTCGGCCCGCATCGCCCGCAACACCCAGATTTATATTCAGGAGGAAACAATGGTCACCAAGCAGGTTGACCCGTGGGGCGGTTCCTACTATGTCGAGGCTCTCACCAACGAGATTGCCCACCGCGCATGGGAACACATTCAGGAAATCGAGAAACTCGGCGGCATGGCCAAGGCTATCGAGAGCGGCCTGCCCAAGCTGCGCATCGAGGAGGCCAGTGCCCGCACTCAGGCCCGCATCGACTCAGGCCGTCAGACCATCGTCGGCATCAACAAGTACCGCCTCGACCACGAGGACCCCATCGACATTCTTGAAATTGACAACACCGAAGTGCGCAACGACCAAGTAGCGCGCCTCGTCGACCTCAAGGCCCATCGCGACGAGAAAGCCGTCAAGGAAGCTCTTGAAGCAATTACAGAATGCGTGCGCACCAAGAAAGGCAACCTTCTTGACCTCGCGGTCAAAGCTGCCGGCGTCCGCGCCACCCTTGGAGAGATTTCCGATGCCTGCGAAGAAGTCGTAGGCCGTTACAAAGCAGTAATCAGAACTATTTCAGGCGTGTATTCATCAGAAACCAAGCAGGATCCTGACTTTGTCAAGGCCCAGCAAATGTGTGAGGAATTTGCCCGTCGCGAAGGCCGCCAGCCCCGCATTATGATTGCGAAAATGGGTCAAGACGGCCATGACCGAGGCGCAAAAGTTGTCGCAACCGGCTATGCCGACTGCGGATTTGACGTGGACATGGGACCGCTGTTCCAGACTCCCGCCGAAGCCGCCCGTCAGGCCGTGGAAAACGACGTTCACATCCTCGGCGTGTCATCGCTTGCCGCCGGTCACAAAACCCTTGTTCCGCAAGTCATCGAGGAACTCAAGAAACTCGGACGCGAGGACATCATGGTGACTGCAGGAGGCGTTATTCCCGCACAGGACTATGACTTCCTCTACAAAGCCGGCGTTGCCGCCATCTTCGGCCCCGGTACCCGCATCCCGGTTTCGGCTATCAAGATGCTTGAAATCCTTATGGGTGAATAAAATCACGCATTTTAATACTACTATCCAAAAGAATGCTGCGCCGATACCGGCGTAGCATTCTTTTTTATGTAATTATTTTAACCGCCAATCGTCTAATAGATGTAACCAATAATCATCAATCATGACAATCGTTATTGCATTTCTTTTCATTCTCGGAATTGCCGGAATCATCAATTTCGTAATTGAGCATTACAAGAAAAGCCTGCGTTGGTGGGATTACTGTACCCTTGTGATCAGCATATTGTTAGTCGCGCAAAGTCTCTGTGCGGTTCTGTGTCCCGAAATTCTAACTGTGATTTATGAATGACAACCTTTTCGTCTCAGATGGACAAAAAAAGAGCGGACATCATGGCGATGTCCGCTCTTTTATAAGTATAAATAAGTGTTTTTAATCCTGAAATTCGATGAGGGGAGCGTCAGTGCCGACAACGTCATCAACGTTGACAAAGACGCGCTTGACGACGGCATCATTTTCAGCCGTAACGTCATTTTCCATCTTCATAGCCTCATATACAAGAAGATTGTCGCCCTTCTTGACAGCCTGCCCCGGCTTGACAGAAACCGAGATGATGCGGCCACCCATCGGAGCTGAAAGCACTTCGCCGGTGATAGGCTCAACAGGAGCGGCAGGAGCGGCTGCCTTGGTTTCTTCAGCTTTGGGAGCGGCAGCCTGAGCTGCGTCAAATTCCTCTTTGCGGCGACGACGGAGGAATCCGTTGGCCACGCTGGGGAGAAGTTCGAGAAGGAGCATTTCCTCATTGTTGGAAGCGAGTTTTACACCGCCCATGTCGTCGAGAACGGGGTTCTCGGGTTTCTTATAGGAAGAAACATCATAGGGTTTCTCGACAGGACTTCCGGTAATTTTTTCGCGGAAAGCAGGTTCGATGGCAACAGGAGTGTGGCCATATTCGCCTTTGATGAGCGAGATGAACTGGTTGGAGGCGTTGGAATAGTCGGGATTGCCCTTTTTGCGATCCATTGCAAGCGATACAGCCTGACTTCCCACAATCTGGCTTGTCGGGGTCACAAGGGGTACCAGTCCGGCATCACGACGCACCTTGGGGATGAGTTTCATCGCGTCTTCAAGCAGGTCTTCACTCTTGAGGGTCTTGAGCTGTGCGACCATGTTGGAGTACATTCCGCCGGGGACTTCGGCATCCTTGACGAGAAGGTTGGGTTTGGGGAAATGGAAATAAGCTTCGATTTTGTGGCAGGCGTCAAGAAGTGCATCTTCGTCACCGGCCTTGGCAAACGAGATGGCCGAATCAAAGAGCGCGCTGATTTCGGCAGGGAGCTCGTCCTTGAGGGGGTCAAAATCGATAGGCATCTTGTCCTTGTTAAGGTCAAAATCTGCGAGACCCTTACGGGCATTAAGAAGCTCCTTGCGGATTTTGCCGACAATTTCCATATCGCATTCCACCTCTACGCCGAGACGCTGGCAGAAGATGTAGACAAGCTCGATAGCCGGGGCCGCGGAACCGCCGCCAAACCACCATATATTGGTATCAAGGATGTCCACCCCGTTGAGAATTGCCATGAGAGCCGATGCAAGACCATAGCCGGGAGTACAGTGGGTGTGGAAGTCTACGGGAACTTTCAGTTCTCGTTTAAGGGCCGAAATGATTGATGCCGCGCGGAGGGGATTGACAAGCCCGGCCATATCTTTCAGAGTGATAATTTTGGCACCGAGACGTTCCATCTCCTTAGCCTTTTCAACGAAATAGGCATCTGTGAAAATCTTCTCGGGTTCAGCAGGCTTGGATCCAAACATCGATTTAAGTTTCCCCATAAAGCCTGAGGGCTCGGCAGGAGCTTCGGGTTTTGGATCGACGGTATAACATACCGCACCGTCGGCAATACCACCAAGTTCATTTATAAGACGTATAGACTCCTTTACATTGTCAATATCGTTGAGAGCGTCGAAAATACGCATCACATTCAATCCGTTCTTGATTGCTTCCTCATAGAATCCTTTCAGCACTGAATCGGGATAGGGAACATAGCCGAAAAGGTTGCGACCACGGGAAAGAGCCGAAAGGAGCGACTTGCCCTTCATAGCCTCGGAAATGGTGCGCAAGCGGTTCCACGGCGACTCGTCAAGGTAACGCATCACCGAGTCAGGCACAGCACCGCCCCACACTTCCATGATGTAAAAACCGGCATGTTCATACAGGGGAAGCATCTTGTCAATAGTTGCTTGATCAAGACGGGTAGCAAACAATGACTGCTGACCGTCACGGAGAGTCAAATCGCGAATCTTTAGCTTGGAATTTACCATAACTGCAAAAACTTTGATGATTAAACTGTGGGAAATCGGCATTAAGGAGCTTTTTCGCGCCATAAGCACAATATTTCCTATATTATATGGGTACAAAGATAAATGATAATCTTATATTATGGAAATATTTCTCTAATTTTTTGCTAAAACAGCCAAAATAAGTGTCTTACAAATATGGAATGTGGTTTCTTTAACATTTGCAACATTCTCCCAAGCGTCTTTTTAACATGAAATAACGGGTGGCATACGTTTCTTTATGCCAATCTATCTTGTTGATAATTAAACAAGATAAAAACAATATCAATATCGTTAAATATTTTTAATACAAATTTCTTTCAGTTTTCATATTTGTTATAAATACATGAGAATCAAAGAGATGATTTCACCCAAGCAGAGTAACATACAAACGCGAACGCCTATTTGCATTCGCATCAACAGAAACCACACGGCGTTACATTTTCAATTTCACAATTTCTAACAACCCATATTTGCATCTGCAACCCGAATGCCTAATTTTGTTTTGCAAATATATACTGATCGAGAAATTTCAAACATATACTCGCTGTCGGGATTTAATTCACAAAACCAAACATCGCAAACGCACATCAAATTGATTGCAAATCAAAATTATATTTTATTCACATTATACCCAATTAACTGAAAACCAATAATATTATAACAGAAATTTAAACCACCGATTCAATACTGCCACACTCGACACCCCTTACTGCAACCACTCAGATAGATTAACAGCGCATATACAGCGTTAACAAATATTTAGCCTATTAAAGTTAAATAGCCACATCAACATGGTGACATCCCGGTTGCAATTACAACCCATAACCACCATACCAAAAATAACATTTGCAACGCACCGTATTACAAATGTAAATTTTGCAGTTTCAAATATTATGATTACATTTGCACATCGAATTACAATATCAAATTTGCAATTACATGGACATTGTTTCGCGCCTCAAACAGTATCTTGACTTGTGTCAGGTATCGGTAACCCAGTTTGCTGATGCCTGCGGCATCCCCCGACCATCAGTATCACAATTGCTTAACGGTCGCAACAAGAAAGTAAGCGACGAGGTAATCGCAAAGATTCACGCCGCCTACCCTGATTTATCCATGATGTGGTTAATGTTTGGCGAGGGAAATATGGCAACCGGTTCAAATATTAAAACCTCAGAGGCTAAAATTGAGGAAAAAACGCCTTTACAAAGGCCGCATGAGCCTGAGAGCCAGCCTGCTGCACAACATATCGACTTCACTGAGAGGAACCGTGAAGTCAAGCCTGAAATATTTTTTGAAGATTCGCGCGGAGACTTTGACAGCAACGGTAGCAGCGAATTCTCATTTGAGCCCGCGCCTGCCGAAAATCCGTTTCCGTGGTCATCGTCGACACCGCCACAGCCTGACCCGCCGCGCCAACAACTCCGCTCTGACACCACCCCACAACCCATCCCGCCGTCTGAGTCCCAGCGCCAGTCCATCACCCTCAACCCGGGCAAAGGGAAACGCGTCGTCAGCATCATCGTCTACTATGACGACAATTCCTTCGAGCCGTTCATCCCCGACCCTCTTGGCCGCAATCCGTTTTCCAGATAAACCCTATATACTTTAAAAACAAAAAGCCGTCATCCCGTTAACGGGATGACGGCTTTTTATCTTACTAAGTCCTGACGATTATTCGCCGGGGATGATTGCGCTGCTGGGGCAAACTTCCGCACACGAACCGCACTCGATGCAAGTGTCGGGATCGATGTGGTAGATATCGCCTTCAGAGATTGCTTCAACCGGGCAAACGGGCTGGCAAGTGCCGCAAGCCACACAGGAATCGGTAATTACATAAGCCATAATTCTAAAATTTTAATTTTTTGGATGGAAAAACATTTATAACACTGCAAATGTAGCTGTTTTTTCGGAGATACAAGCTAAAATCAGTCTGATTTTTTCATAAACATGACGATTTTTCCACATTAAGAGGTTGTTTAAAAACAAATGTGAATCCAAAGTCCGTTTACACGAGTCGGATTTTGTCATGAATCGAGGGAGCATAGCTGT
>DLAR01000047.1:0-9361 GCA_002494015.1 Porphyromonadaceae bacterium UBA7042
CGGGATTTTTATATAGATTTGCAGCAGATGTTTACATATTTATATATAATTGGTTGAATTATGAAAATCGGAGACAAAATTCCCGAGATACTCGGGGTCGGCATGGATGGAGCTGTCGTAAAGGCTGATGATTTTGCCGGGAAACCGCTGGTTGTTTATTTTTATCCCAAGGACAATACTCCGGGTTGCACTGCCGAGGCGTGCTCGTTGCGCGATGGAGATGCGGAGTTACGCGAGATGGGGTACACGGTCATTGGTATCAGCAAGGATTCGGTGGCAAGCCACTTGAAATTTGCGGCCAAGCATGAGCTGCCGTTCGTCCTTTTGAGCGATGAGTCTACCGAGGTCAATCAGGCTTTCGGTGTGTGGCAGAAGAAAAAGATGGCGGGACGCGAGTACATGGGTACCGTGCGGACAACTTTCGTTACCGATGCCGACCATCGGATAACCCACATTATTAATAAAGTGAACACCAAGGATGCCGCCGGGCAGCTTATCGGCCTGCTGAAGTAATCACCCCTTCATCATTATAAAGGTGAAGTTGCGGCCCGACTTTATCCCTGCCGCCCTCGCCGAGAAATAGCGCGACGGGTTGCAGCGGGTGCATGCAGCGGGCAGAACGATGTTGCGTGGCGGGATGCCTTTTCCGGCCAATTTCCACGCTACGAATGCCGGGAGGTCGACATGGGGTTTCGGACCGAAACTGCGGTTTATGAACTGCTCCGGGAAACGGGCGGCAACTTCCTCCCCGACCTCGAAGCATTCGACTCCGATACACGGGCCCATGACGGCGCGGATGTTCCCTGCTGTTGCGCCGAGCTGCGTCATGCAGTCCACGGTGCAGTCGGTTATTCCCGCCACGGCTCCCCGCCATCCGGCATGGGCGGCCGCTATTATGCCGGTCGAGGCATCGGCAAGCACTACCGGGACGCAATCGGCCGTGTTTACGCCTATAAGTACGTCGGTCAGTGTCGTGACAACGGCATCGGCATCGTCGAGGACCGACGAATCGGCCGGTAACCGGTCGATGACTGCGACCCGGGTGCCGTGGGTCTGCCTCGGCACGATTATGTCGGCTGTTTCGATACCGGCCCATCGGGCGAGGCTCTTGCGGGCGGTTTCGACACGGGCCGGAGAGTCGCCGGTATAATGGCATAGCGAGAAACCCGCGTAGGGGTCACTCGCGTCAGTGACATCACCCCGGCGGGCACTGCCCGCGAGGATGGAATCAGGAAAGTCAAATGTGTCGATACACGGTGTCTGCATAATTCGGTCTGCAAATTTACAACAACTCCGCGACCGGTGCAACTTTGCCGCCTCAACAAATGTTATAACAACAAACCTCTTGATTATGAAATTATTTAAGCACATTTGCCTGACTGTCCTGTGCTGCATGGCCGCGGGGGCTGCTTCGGCGCAGTATTATGAAATCGCCAATCGTCTCCCCGGTCTGCTGTCACCGGCTTTGTCAGGGTCGCTGAACTATAAAGGCTTTGTCGAATTGTCGGGGGTGGCCGGCCTTGGCGACAACCGCGCCAATTTTGTCGGCGTCTCTACGTCTCAGGGATTCCGGTATGCCTCGTGGTTTTTCATGGGAGTCGGTATGGGGATAGATGTCGCGATGGCACAACGTGATGACGGTTTGAGCGATTTGCCGCCCGACCAGCAGCCATGGTACTATCAACGCTCGTCAAGCTCCACCAAGGCTATGCTCCCGATTTTTTCTGATTTCCGGTTCAATATCGGGCCGGAAAGCGGCACATCGTGCTATATCGACTTGAAAGTGGGTGCGGCATGGTTTCTTGGCGACAGCTATTTTGCATTGCGTGATGCCCGCATGGGGCGTGGCGCGCAGTTTTACTTCAAGCCGTCGATAGGAATCAGAGTCCCTGTCAATGCGCAGAATCCACGGCAGGCGTTCAACTTCGGCATTACCTACCAGCTGATAACCTCGGGCAATAATTATAGCCGTTACGGTAATTCGGTGACGCTTAACTCGATCGGCGCGTCAATCAGCTACGAATGGTGAAATCACGAATGCCTGAATATGGCTCCTAAAAGCATCGGTTTTGTCGTTTTTTCAGCAACTGAGAGATAATGTCGAATTTTATGCCTAACTTCGCGGGTTGATTAGACTTATCTTGCATGAAGAAATACGATATTTGCTGCGTGGGTCACATCACGCTTGACAAAATTGTGACACCGAAACAGACTGTATATATGCCGGGAGGCACGTCATTTTACTTTGCTCACGGCATCAGCTGCCTGAATCCCTCTGATTTCCTCCTTGTGACGGCACTTGCCGAAAGCGAGATGAAGGCAGTCGAGGATATCCGCGCCAAGGGTGTGGAGGTCAAGGTGTTGCCGAGTCGAAACTCGGTGTATTTTGAAAACACCTACGGTGAAAATCAAAACAACCGCACACAGCGCGTCCTTGCCAAGGCTGACCCATTTACGGTCGAGGGCCTGAAAGATGTGGATGCCAAGATTTACCATCTCGGCAGTCTGCTTGCCGATGATTTCCCGCTTGACGTGATAAAATGTCTGTCGGCAAAAGGTGTCGTGTCGGTCGATGCTCAGGGTTATCTCCGCGAAGTGCGCGGTGACAAAGTGTTTCCGGTCGACTGGGAGGAGAAGCGCGAGGCATTGAAGTATATCACGATACTGAAAGCCAACGAGCATGAAAGCGAAGTCCTGACAGGCGAGACCGACCCCTACAAGGCCGCGCGGATTCTTGCCGACTGGGGTGTGAAAGAGGTGTTGCTTACTCTTGGCAGCGAAGGGTCCCTTATCTATGCCGGCGGGGAATACTATGAAATTCCGGCATTTGAACCTGACGAAGTTGTCGATGCGACAGGCTGCGGCGACACCTATATGACCGGCTTTCTATATATGCGCAACAAGGGCGCGTCCTATCGCGAAGCGGGAGCATTTGCGGCTGCGATGTGCACGATCAAGCTCGGAGCCTCGGGCCCGTTCAGCGCCTCGGAAAAAGAAGTGGAGCGGATAACAAATAAGAAATAAAAAATAGCAGATAAAAAATAACAAATGCGGACCGGGATGCAGTTGTAAGCTGACCCCGGCCCGCATTTGTTATCTGTTATTTTTTATTTTTTATTTGATTTATGCGCGTAGAGGAGGACAAAGGCGTAGCCGATGCAGGGGACGATAAAGGCGGTGGACATAGATGTGGCATCGGCGGCCATTCCCATGAGAAGGCATCCCACCGCGCCCCCAATTGGCGACATCATCAGTATCGAGGCGGCAATCTTGGTGGCGGTATTGCTGAGGCCGCGGATGGTGATGGCAAAAATTGTCGGGAACATGATGGCCTCGAAGGCATAGCACATAAATAGTCCTGCGCGCGAAACGATTCCTATATTGAGGGCCACGAGTGCCGAGCCGATGACGGTCATCACACCGCAGAGCAGCAGCACTTTCTCGGCGGCGATGCGGCTCATCACCCAGCTGCCTGCAACGCGTGCAAGCATGAACAGACCGAGGCCGCCCACTGACAGCACGGCGGCTCCCTGTTGCGGGGTCATCCACCCGTCGGCGGTGACATAGTTGATGAAAAAGCTGTTGATTGATATTTCGGAAATTTCGTAGCAGAACAGGGCGAGAAGACCCAGCATGAAATGCTTGTTGCCGAGAAGGCGTCCTATAATCGCGCCCGAGCCTTTTGCCTCGGCTGCGTCATCAGCCGCAGACAGGGCCTTGTCGTCGTTGATTTCGGGGAGCCTGACTCGGGTGAACATCAAGGCGACAAAAAGAACGACTGCTCCCATGATGGAATAGGGGATGGCGACGTTTGACTCTCCGTTTTCGGTAAATAGCAACTGCCCGACGATTACCGGGGCAAGTATGCAGCCCAGTCCGTTGAACGACTGGGCGAGATTGAGGCGGCTTGCGGCTGTGGCGCGGTCGCCCAGCTCGGTGACATAGGGGTTGGCGGCCGCTTCAAGCACTACGAGGCCGCAACCGATTATAAAGAGTGAGACAAGGTAGAAGTTAAACGACATGAGGCTTGACCCCGGAATGAACAGCAGCGAGCCGATGCCGAAAAGCAGCAATCCGAAAACCACCCCGCGTCGATAGCCGAAACGGGTTATGAAAAGTCCCGCCGGGAGTGCCATCAGAAAGTAACCCAGATAGGTCGTGGCCTGAATCATCGCCGAGTGGGTAATGGTAATGTCCAAGACATCTTGGAAATGCTTGTTGAGCACGTCGAGAATGGCGCGGGCAAATCCCCACATGAAAAACAGTGACGTGACGAGAATAAACGGGATGACATAGCGTGGGTCGACGAGTCGACGGGTTACTTTTTTCATAAGAATGATGTTGTTTATTTACATGATAAGGGGGAGAAACCTGTTAAGGTCCCTCCCCGTTATTGAGTTATCGCAATTGATTATCAGTCGATTTCCTCGTCGGCCTCATAACCGCCCATCTCGCGGATGGCGTTTTTCAGCATGGTGTATTGCTGATAGAGGTTATTGACGGGGATTTCGCCCTTGGTGTAGTCGTGCATCGGGCTCTTGAGGTAGAAGCTGAGCCAGCGCTGGATTCCGTGGCGGCCTGCACGGGCGGCGAGGTCGCTCAGCAGGACGAGGTCGAGACACAGGGGAGCGGCAAGGATTGAATCGCGACACAGGAAGTTAATCTTAATCTGCATGGGATAACCCATCCAGCCGAAGATGTCGATGTTGTCCCATCCCTCCTTGTTATCGTTGCGCGGGGGATAGTAGTTGATTCTCACCTTGTGATAGTAGTCGGTGTAGAGGTCGGGCTGGTTCTCGGGAACGAGGATTGACTCCAAAGTCGAGAGCTTGGAAACCTCTTTGGTGCGGAAGTTGGCGGGTTCGTCAAGCACGAGGCCGTCACGGTTGCCGAGGATGTTGGTAGAGAACCATCCGCTCAGGCCGAGGCAGCGGGTTCCGATGATGGGGGCGAAACCTGACTTGACGAGGGTCTGGCCGGTCTTGAAGTCCTTGCCTGAGATAGGCATGCCGGTCTTTTCGCTGAGTTCCCACATTGCCGGGATGTCGACAGTGGTGTTGGGTGCGCCCATGATGAAGGGTGCGCCTTCTGACAGGGCGGCATAGGCATAGCACATCGAGGGAGCGATATTCTCCTTGTCGTCAGCCTTCATTGCGGCTTCGAGGTCAGCGAGGGTGTTGTGAACCTTCTCGTTGACGGGGACATAAACCTCGGTTGAGGCGGCCCAAAGCACAACCATGCGCTCGACACCGGTTTCTTTCTTGAAGTTGCGGATGTCTTCGCGGATCTGCTCGGTCATGTCCCAGCGGTCTTTGGCAGTCTTGACATTGTCGCCGTCGAGGCGCGAAGCGTAATTCTTGTCAAAAGCAGCCTTCATGGGGACGATGTTTACCAGCTCGTCCTTTACGGGGTTGATGTCTTTCTCTTTGAGCACCTCGCAGTTGACGGCACTCTCGTAAGCGTTCTGAGGGTAAACGTCCCATGCGCCGAAAACGATGTCGTTCAGGTCGGCAATGGGAACTATTTCGTTATAGGGGAGATATTTCTTTTCAGCACCGCGGCCGACACGGATTTTGTCATATTGTGTCATCGAACCCACAGGCTTGGAAAGACCTTTGCGGGTCATCAATACGCCTGTGATAAAAGTCGAGCTGACAGCTCCGAGGCCCACGACGAGTACGCCGAGTTTGCCGGTAGCGGGTTTTACATTGGTTTCTTTCATTGTTTCGGTTTAATAATGAGATTTTCGTTATTGTTTTGTTTTTGTTGAATCTTATCGGACTTTCGTTAACCCGCGTTGGGGTTGTCGAAAAACGCGGTAAAAGTACTCCTAATTTTTGAATTGCAAAATTATTTTGAGTTTAAAAATCCCTTATTTATACTAAATATAGTCAAAAAATAGCCAAATCAGCCAAAATAGGTGAAAAATATATCAAGATTTCGCTCTGTTTGTTTTCTGATGTTAATGAAGTGTGGCGTGTTTTTTACTCGATTTAGTTGATTTCCCCGGATTGCAGCCGCTGTGCAACTCCATGTATAACGCGTTACGGTGCGGAAATAAAAAATGCCGCCCGTTTCAAGACGGCATTTCCGATTACAGTTTTGTGTGTCTTGAGGCGTTGCAAAACTCAGTGATTATTCCTTGAATAGCCGTAGGTTGCCTTGCGCAACCTACGGCTATTCAAGGAAACAATCTTGTCAGATTGCACTATTGATAAATATGTTCTGTGTATAAATTTTTATCAGCAGCACTCGGGCACGGTAACGTGTGCGACAGCCTTGGCGACTCTTTCAAGAGCCTCGATGAGGCACCGGCGCGGCGAGGCCACGTTGAAACGCATGAAACCTTCCCCCTCGGCACCAAACATTGTTCCGCTGTTAAGCGCAAGACATGCGTCCTCGACGAAAAGTTTCACCAGTTCATCCTGCGGCAGTCCCAGCTCCCGGCAGTCAAGCCATGTCAGGAACGAGGCTTGCGGTCTCCACGGGCGAATCATCGGCATGTTTTCGGCGCAGTATTCTTCGACCGCCTTGATGTTGCCTTCTATATAATCGGTGGCGGCGTCAAGCCATTGCTCGCCGTTGTTGTAGGCCGCCTCTGTGGCGATGGTCGCGAAGAAAGTGGGTTCGCAGAACTCGTTGACTTCCATCCAGTGATAGAACGGTTCGCGAAGTTTCTTGTTTTTGATCACTACCCACGAGCTTACCATGCCGGGGATATTGAATGTCTTGGATGGCGCACCCAGTGCGATTCCGACCTCGGCGGCATCGTCGCTGACGGCGAGGAAGGGATAATGTGGCTGGCCGTAAAGCACCAAGTCTCCATGAATCTCGTCGGAAATCACCTTTACGCCGTGTTTTCGGGCAAGCGATGCCACGGTTTTCAGGGGCTCCTCGTCCCACTGTATTCCGGCGGGGTTGTGTGGGTTGCACAGAATCATCATCGCGGGATGCTCGGTAGCAAAAATCCGTTCCAGTCCGTCAGTGTCCATGCGGTAGCTGCGGTCGTCAGTCTCGACGAGGGGGTTGTTTACCGCCACTCGGCCGTTCCCCTCGATGAGTATTTTGAACGGGTGGTATACCGGCGGCTGAATGACGATTTTGTCGCCCGGGCGTGTGAAGAAGTTGATAATGTATCCGATTCCTTTTACCACGCCGGGACTGAACATGAGCTCCTCGCGCTGTACTGCCCATCCGTGGCGGCGGTCAAGCCAGCCTATGATTGACTGCCAGTAACTGTCGGGCACGCGGGTGTAACCGTAAATCGGGTGGCGCAGGCGCGACATGAGAGCTTCGGCGATAGAGCTGTCTACGGCAAAATCCATATCGGCAATCCACATGCCCGTAATGTCATCGCGGCCAAAAAGTTCTGAGAGGCCGTCAGTCTTCATTGCGCCGCTACCGTGGCGGTCTATAGGGGAATCAAAATCAAATGTCTTCATGGGATGCGTTATTTTCTGCAAACTTAGTGAAAAAATCCCGATTATAAGGCTGTCGTCCCCCGAAAAATGCAAAATAGAATTTATCTTTATGCAAGAAATGCACACGTTTAATGTTTTTTTGTTAATTTTGCGATATGAGACTTGTAATTCAACGTGTGAAACGGGCTGATGTCTCCATCGGCGGAAACCTTCATTCTTCAATAGGTGCCGGACTGATGGTTCTTGTCGGTGTCGCTGACGGTGATTCCGCAGAAGATGCCGAATGGCTTGCGGCAAAGACTGTCGCCATGCGCATCTTCAATGACGAGGCCGGGGTGATGAACAGGTCGGTCATCGATTCCGGGGGCGACATTCTTGCGGTCAGCCAGTTCACGCTGAACGCCTCGACCCGCAAGGGGAACCGTCCGAGCTACATCCGCGCCGCCGGGCATGACCTTGCCGTTCCGCTCTATGAACTGTATTGTGCAAAGTGTGGCGAGGCTCTTGGCCACACGGTGAAAACAGGAGTGTTTGGCGCCGACATGCAGGTCTCGCTCGTGAACGATGGCCCCGTCACGATTGTTATAGATTCAAAACTGCGTGAATAGCCTTGCCGAAATGACTATGGACGATTCAATATCGCTGCGTGATTATCAGTCGATGGTGGATAAATGGATAACCACCGTCGGGGTGAGATATTTCTCTCCGCTTACCAATACGGCCATCCTTGCCGAGGAAACCGGCGAGGTTGCCCGCATCATGGCGCGGAAATATGGCGACCAGTCCTTCAAGCCGGGAGAAAAAGACAATCTTGCCGACGAGCTTGCCGATGTGCTGTGGGTCGTCGCCGCGATTGCCAATCAGACCGGAATCGACCTCACCGAGGCTGTCGCCCGGAACATGGAGAAGAAAAATATCCGCGATGCCACACGGCATTGCGATAATGACAAACTGAAATAATAATCATATTTTTATACCTTAATTATTATGGCTGATAAATATACCGACGCTATCGCTGCCAGCACCGTTACAACCGACGATGCCGTGGTGGCTGCCGAAGTGGCTAAAATCCTTGACAAGCATCTTGACGAGAACCGCAACGTCGAAGTTTATAAAAAAATATTCAATTCGATTGACCTGACCACGCTCAAGTCGACTGATTCCCAGCAGTCAGTCGCCAACTTCACCGAGCGTGTCAATGCCTTTGAACAGGAACACGGAGATCTTCCCAATGTTGCGGCAATCTGTGTGTACCCCAACTTTGTACCCGTCGTGCGCACCGTTCTTGAATGCAGCGACGTTGACATCGCCGCCGTGGCCGGCTGTTTCCCCAGCTCGCAATCATTTATCGAAGTGAAAGTGGCTGAAATCGGTCTCGCGGTCGAGGCCGGCGCCGACGAGATTGATGTCGTGCTCAGCGTGGGCGACTTCTTTGACAAGGACTACGAGCAGGTGGTCGACGACTTGAGCGAGCAGAAACATTCTTGCCGCGAGGCGTTGATGAAGGTCATCATTGAAAGCGGAGCACTGAAGACTGCCGAGAACATTCGCAACGCCTCGATTATGTCGCTTATGGCCGGTGCCGATTTCCTCAAGACATCGACCGGCAAGGAGTATCCCGGCGCATCGCTTGAGGCTACATATATAATGTGTAAGTGCATCAAGGAGTATTATGCAGCTACAGGCCGCATGGTAGGATTCAAGGCCGCCGGAGGTGTTGCCACTACCGAGGATGCGGTTAAATACTATACCATCGTGAAAGAAGTTCTCGGCGAAAAGTGGGTGGAAACCAACGAATATTTCCGCATTGGGGCAAGCCGCCTCGCCAACAGCCTCCTTTCCGATATTCTCGGAACAGAGACAAAGTTCTTCTAAGAGGGTGTTTCATAACAAATGCTAATCCAAAGAGGCAGCATCTTTCAGTTAACTCGTTATTACAC
>DLAR01000047.1:9668-10719 GCA_002494015.1 Porphyromonadaceae bacterium UBA7042
TGTAATGACGAGGTAACGAAAGATGCTGCCATGAGGACAAGGTAACTTCATTCAGATATTAATTCCAAAATTTAGAGGTTGTTTAAAAACGATTGTTAACGGAAGTGAGTTTTCGGAGAGTAATGACGACAGCAGCAATCATAAGCATCTCATTTGCTGATTCTGTCGTTTCCTCGTAATTTCGACATAGCCTTCTGAAGTTTTCAAGCCATGCGAAAGTTCTCTCCACAACCCATCTTTTCTTTGCCGGGACAAACTGACCGGAATAATTTGAATGTGTGATTTCTACATCAATCTCAAAATCATGTCTGGCCTTCTCTATGAAATTACCGCGATAGCCTCTGTCGGCATATATGCGTTTTATCCAAGGGAAGGCAACGACAAGCATTGCCAGAAGGGCATAAGCGGATTTGGAATCATGGATATTGGCAGGAGTAGTGGAAGCCTCCAGGATATCCCCGTCCTTGTCCGTTATAATATTGCGCTTCACCCCTTTAACCTTCTTGTTGCCGTCAATCCCCTTTTGGGAACGCGGCAACGCCGAACGGGAGCTTTCGCTGTCAATCGCACCGATTGTGGGTTGCGGAGATTCGCCTCTCCGAAGTCTTACCGCCTCCACAAGACTATCCTCAATCTCGGCAAAGGCATCCATCGCCCCCCAACGTCGGAAATAGTAGTATACTGTCTGCCATTTGGGGTACTCCTTGGGCAACAGTCGCCACTGGCAGCCGCTGACATCTATGAAGATGATGGCATCAAGTATGAGAAAAAAATCATATTTGCTGCGCCAATTGTCCATGAGAATTGTTCCTCTTATATACTTCTTTTGAGCATCAGTCAAATCTGTAAGATACATAATTCTTTGGTTTTGTTTCTGTTTATTCATTTATTTAAACAATCACCAAAGCATAAATGTCTGAAATTTCGACTGATGCTTATTTTTTTATTCACATTTGTTTTTAAACAACCTCTTAACTATGAGGCTGTCACGAACAAATGCTTTGTCGCACCCGTTTTCACTGTCGGATTTCGCCCTGAATCTCGGTCACAT
>DLAR01000047.1:11064-31973 GCA_002494015.1 Porphyromonadaceae bacterium UBA7042
TGGATTTAACAGTTGTTATGAAACACCCTCTTAGAAAGAACAATCCGATTTGGCGACATCGGCGGTTATTGCTAACTTTGCGGCATTAAATCAAAAAGAAATTTAGAGAAATGAAATTCTGTTGCAAAGTTCTTTTTACAGCATCGCTTACAGCTGTCTGTGCCTTTTCGTCAGCAGCCGAAGATACTGTCAACTATGTTCCGCGCATAAACGGCGCGATACGGTCACGCTGGGAAATGGACCTCGACAATGATGCCAGCCGCTTTCAGGTCAGAAACGCCCGACTGAGCATTGCCGGAAACATTGCCCCGACAATCGATTACTTTGTGCAGACAGACCTCTGTGACCGTGGCAAGATGAAAATCCTTGACGCTTGGGGCCGTCTCGAACTCACTGAAGGACTTAAATTTCAAGCGGGTCAATTCCGTATGCCATTCGGAGTAGACCCTTTCCGCGGACCGGCCAACTATTATTTTGCCAACCGCTCGGTCATCGGGAAAGAGGTGTGCAACGTCCGCGCCGTGGGAGCCAAACTGTCCTATGCGTTTCCCCGCATCCCGCTGACACTCGATGCCGGTGCGTTCAATCCCACTTCAATCGCCGACCATGACGTGTGGGTCAAAACACTCTCCTATGCGGCCAAGGCCGTCTATACCTTCCGCAATGTCACCTTCTCGACAGGGTTCCAGACCATTGTCCCCGACAATGACCGCATCAACCTTTTCGGCCTCGGAACGACATGGCGGCACGACCGATGGATTGTCGAGGGTGAATACATGAACAAGCACTATACCCATGACTCTCACTCGACATGCCATGCCTACAACGTTTTTGCCAGCTATGCCATGCCGGTTAAAGCAGGCATATTTAACCAAGCCTCGTTTCAAGGACGATTTGACGGCATGACCGACCACAGCAACGGCATCCGCAACAGTGACGGAGTTCTGACCACCACTGACCCGGCCCGCAACCGCATAACCGTCGGCGGCACCCTGACCCATGCCTATAAAACCGTTCACGCCGACTTCCGCCTTAACTACGAGAAATATTTCTACCACCACGGCACAACCCCTGCCGAAGGTCAAGGTGACCGCCTCGTCGCCGAACTCGTCATCCGATTCTGATTCTATAAGAGGGCGTTTTAAAAACGACCTCTAAGAAGGTGTCTCATAAGTTTTCAGGATAATTTTGCACGCAAGTAGAACCAACTTCAACTTCCGCGACGCGACCCGTCACATTTCTTATCATTATTTAGTTGTAATTATGGAAAGATTTCCTTAATTTTGCGTGTCAATAATTTGAACAACATATCTTAAAATTTAAAATATCAATCATCAATGACTATCGATCAGTACAACTTTGCCGGAAAGAAGGCAATTGTCAGAGTGGACTTCAATGTGCCCCTCGATGAAAACGGTAACATTACCGACGATACCCGCATCCGCGGCGCTCTCCCCACCCTCAAGAAGATTCTTGCCGACGGTGGCAGCCTCATCATCATGAGCCACATGGGCAAACCCAAAGGCAAAGTAAACCCCAAATTCTCACTCGGCCAGATTAAGGATGCCGTTGCCAAGGCACTTGATACCGAAGTTGAATTTGCCGAAGATTGCGCCAAGGCAGCCGATCAGGCCAAGGCTCTCAAGCCCGGCGGCGTTCTCCTGCTTGAAAACCTCCGTTTCTATCCCGAAGAAGAAGGCAAACCTGTCGGCATCGACAAGGAAGACCCCGGATATGACGCAGCCAAGAAGGAAATGAAAGAACGTCAGAAAGAATTTGCAAAGACCCTTGCAAGCTATGCCGACGTTTATGTAAACGACGCATTCGGTACTGCTCACCGTCGTCACGCCTCGACTGCTGTTATCGCTGACTACTTCGACGCTGACAACAAGATGCTCGGCTACCTGATGGAGAAAGAGGTTAAGGCTGTTGACAACATCCTCAAGGACATCAAGCGTCCCTTCACCGCAATCATGGGCGGCTCAAAGGTTTCGACCAAAATCGGCATCATCGAGAACCTCATGGACAAGGTTGACAACCTCATCCTCTGCGGCGGTATGACCTACACTTTTGCCAAGGCTATGGGCGGAAACATCGGCCTGTCGCTTTGCGAGCTTGACAAACTTGATCTTGCTCTCGACATCATGAAGAAAGCCAAGGAAAAAGGCGTTAATCTCGTTCTCGGCACCGACTGCGTCGCCGGTGATGCATTCAGCAATGACTGCAATACCATGGTGTGCTCGGTAATGGAAATCCCCGAAGGCTGGGAAGGACTTGATGCCGGTCCCAAAACCCGCAATGTGTTCGCTGACACAATCCGTCCTTCCAAGACTATTCTCTGGAACGGTCCGGCCGGAGTATTCGAGTTTGACAACTTTACCGCCGGCTCCCGTGCAATCGCCGACGCAATCGTCGAAGCAACTGAAAACGGCGCATTCTCGCTCGTTGGCGGTGGCGACTCGGTTGCCTGCATCAACAAGTTTGGCCTTGCCGACAAGGTGAGCTACGTTTCAACCGGCGGCGGTGCACTTCTCGAAGCAATCGAGGGCAAGGAACTCCCCGGCGTAGCAGCCATTCAAGGCGGCAAGTAATAAACCGTGTGTGAACCATTCCCACATGGGGGAATGGAATGCATAAAAACAAGCTGAGACTATCGGCAACGAAATGCCGACGGTCTCAGCTTATTTTTCATCGGTATTTTTGCGGGATTTATCGAAATATTTTAATATATTTGCGAAAAATCTGTCAACCCAACCATTATGAAACGATTATTTCTCGTCTGTGCCATCGTTGCATTCTTTACCGGCACTGTTTTCGGCTCAGGCCCGACTGTGACCTATAATTTCATTCAGGGACTGAATGCAGCCGATCTGGGGAACTATAACGAAGCATTGAAATATTTCTCTACCGAGATTGAAAAGCATCCCGGCAACGGTTTTGCCTACGCATGGCGTGGTAAAGTAAACGAGACTCTCGGCAACGATACCGACGCGATGGCCGATGCCAACCGCGCTGTAGCCAAAATACCAAGGAAAGAAAAAACCTATCGCGCATTTGCCCATAACCTGCGCGGGCGCCTGTTTCTCAAATCGGGCAACGCATCTCTTGCGGCCGACGAATTTTCAACCGCGACAACGCTGCTCCCCGAAGTCGGCGAATCCTACGCACTCCGTGCAGAGGCTTTAATCGCAATGAACGACTACGAGGGTGCAATCAACGACCTCATTACAGCCATCGGCAAGGGATACGTCGACACTGTTCCACGAGCGATGCGCCTCCTTGTGGGGAGTGCCGGAAACGAGAAACTTGAAACCATCCCCGCCTACAAAACACTACTTGAAAGCCTCGCCGGACAAAAATAAATTAATTCATAATGCACAATGCATAATTCATAGTGCATTATGAATCGTTATTCGACTTCTGCTTTTGACATCTCGTCATATTCCTCCCAATCCGGATCATTTTCACAATAAATCTTGAGAGGGAGAACAGGCATGTCGGCAAGAGCCTCGTTGAGCTTGCGTCCGAAAATATGGGTGCTGAGCGTGTAGAAGATCCAGTTGCGCTCGTCGGCCCCCGTGTATATTCCGGTCAATACTGCAACCGGGTCCTTGTGAAATTCCCGCGTCAATCTCGCCTGAACCTCGTCCATGAGTTCCGAAGTCTCCACATCGGGCATACCGTTACGCCCTTCATAGGGCCAAGAGACTTCAACCCTGATGCTAAATCGCGGATTTTCACGGAACTTAGCCACATCCTTGCGTCCTGTCACCATGACGAGACGGCCATCCTCACTCTCGGCAGGAGCAGTCCACCACTCACCGTTTTCAATTATATTATCCATGTTGTAGTAACTTTTTGCATCAAATTTAAAAAGAATTTTCCAAATATTGAGTAAATTTGCCCTTTCAAAACGCTGAAAAAACATTTCGACAATGGAATTATTCAATACATTAGGTTTCGTGACATGGAATGCCGACCCTGTGCTGTTTCATCTCGGAGGATTCTCGCTGCGGTGGTACAGCCTCGCTTTTGCTGTGGGATTCCTCGTCGGTTACGAAATTGTGGCCCGGATTTTCCGTCATGAAGGAGCACCGGAAAGATGGTTGGGCATATTGCTTATGTGGACCGTAGCAGGAACCATTATAGGCGCCCGTCTGGGTCATGTGTTCTTCTATGCATGGGACTATTACAGCCAAGACCCGTGGAGCATATTGCGCGTGTGGGAAGGAGGACTCGCAAGTCACGGCGGTACGATAGGCATTATCATCGGCGTGTTATGTTTCTCGTTCTTCACGACCAAGCGCAACCCCATCTGGACATTTGACAGGCTTGTCATCCCTATTGCACTCGTCGGCGGCCTCATCCGCCTCGGAAACCTGATGAATTCCGAAATTTTCGGCCACGCGACAACCCTCCCTTGGGGATTCAAATTTGTCAGGTCGGCCGAATGGCACCAACTCTATGAAGGACTGGCCTGCCACCCGACACAGATTTACGAAGCCCTCTGCTACTTCGCCCTTTTCGCACTGCTGATGTGGATGTATTGGAAAAAGAACGCCGAGGAACGCCCGGGTCTCATTTTCGGAGTGTTTTTCATCGGCATCTTCCTTCCCCGCTTTCTCATCGAGTTCATCAAGAACGACCAAGTGGCATTTGAGGCAACGATGACCCTGAACATGGGCCAGTGGCTGAGCATCCCGTTTGTAATTATAGGAATCATACTGGTAATCTATGCCATGACCCACCCGCGGGTACACATTAATTTCCCCGACAAATTTGCAGATGAGACACCGGTCAAGAAAAAA
Organism: Porphyromonadaceae bacterium UBA7042; assembly: GCA_002494015.1. GTDB lineage: Bacteria > Bacteroidota > Bacteroidia > Bacteroidales > Muribaculaceae > Duncaniella. The sequence continues at coordinate 15,873 of DLAR01000047.1, forward strand.
TAAACCGGCATTGGCACTTCTGCTCACGACATAAATATGATAAATTTATAAAAACAACATAAAAGATTATGGCTGAAAATCAGACACCCGAACAGGATAGCCGCGAACCGCGCGGACTGAACTTTGTGGAACAGATTGTGTGGGACGACCTTCAGGCCGGCAAAAACGGCGGACGGCTCAACACCCGTTTCCCACCCGAACCCAACGGGTATCTCCACATCGGTCACGCCAAAGCCATCTGCATGGACTTCGGCGTTGCCGAGAAATTCGGCGGAACCTGCAACCTCCGTTTCGACGACACCAACCCCGTCAAGGAAGATGTGGAATATGTAGACTCTATCCGTGAAGACATCCACTGGCTCGGTTTTGACTGGGGCGACAGAGAATATTATGCGTCTGACTACTTTCCCCAACTCTTTGACCTCGCCGTGCGCATGATCAAGGAAGGAAAAGCCTACGTTGACGACCAGACATCGGAACAGATTGCCGCTCAGAAAGGCACCCCGACCACTCCCGGCACCGAAAGCCCTTACCGCAACCGCCCAGTCGAGGAAAACCTTGACCTGTTCATGAGAATGAATGCCGGAGAATTTGAGGAAGGAGCAAGAGTCCTTCGCGCCAAAATAGACATGGCGTCGGACAACATGCATTTCCGCGACCCCATCATGTACCGCATCATAAAGCATCCCCACCACCGCACCGGGACTACATGGAAAGTCTACCCGATGTATGACTTTGCCCACGGTCAGAGCGACTACTTCGAGGGTGTGACCCACTCCATCTGCACACTCGAATTCGTGCCTCACCGCCCGCTTTACGAGCATTTCGTAAAAGAGCTGGCCGACGAAAGCTACTGCCCGCGTCAGATTGAGTTCAACCGTCTCAACCTGACCTACACCGTCATGTCGAAGCGCAAACTCCTCCAACTGGTCAAAGAGGGACTGGTAGCAGGATGGGACGACCCCCGCATGCCCACCATCTCGGGTATGCGCCGCCGCGGCTACACCCCTCAGTCAATCCGCAACTTCATTGACACAATCGGCTACACCAAATACGAGGCGCTCAACAGCATCTCGCTGCTCGAATATGCCGTGCGCGACGACCTCAACCGTGTTGCGACCCGAGGCATGGCGGTCATCAACCCTGTCAAAGTAATCATTACCAACTACCCCGAGGGACAGGTCGAGATGGTCGAGATGGAAAACAACCCCGAGGCACCCGAGACAGGCAACCACCAGATGCCATTCTCGCGCGAAATCTACATCGAGCGTGAAGACTTCATGGAGAATCCGCCCAAGAAATTCTTCCGCCTCGCTCCCGACGGGGAAGTGCGCCTGAAAGGGGCCTACATCATCAAGTGCACGGGAGTCAAGAAAGACGCCGACGGTAACATCGAGGAAATCTACTGTACCTATGACCCCGAAACACGCAGCGGCCTTCCCGGCAGCATGCGCAAGGTCAAGGGAACGCTCCACTGGGTATCGGCCGAACACGCCGTCGATGCTACCGTGCGCCTCTATGACCGCCTGTTCAGCGTAGAAAATCCGGCTGCCGAACCCGACCGTGATTTCCGCGACATGCTCAACCCCGACTCGCTACGCGTTGTCGACCACGTCAAGGTAGAACCTTACCTCGTCGAAATAGCCAAGCCGGGACTCCCGCTCCAGTTCCAGCGCATCGGATATTTCACCCTTGACCCCGATTCGACACCGGAACACCCCGTCTTTAACCGCACCATCGCCCTTAAAGACACTTGGGAGAAAGTATCTAAAAAGTAACGAATCCCCCCTCTTTGCAGGGGCGCGATAAATCGCGCCCGCAGAGACAACATCGGTCTCTGCGGACGCGATTTATCGCGTCATAAAACATACCGCCGCTTATGGAAGAAAGAGATGAACGCCAAGAATTATACCAACGCTTCGTGAAGTCAATAATCAAGCAGAAGGGAGAAGGCTATTTTGACGAAAATGACCTTGTCGAGATTTTCGATTATTCATCGGATCTCAACGACGATTTTGTCAAAATGGAGGTACTTCTTTATGGCGCGCATCATTTCCCGTCAAGCGACGCGCTCAAAGTGCGCCGGGCCTATTTCTATGCCATGCTCGGCAATGATACGGCAGCGGCGATGGCCAACCGTCAGGTCGTCGAGGACCTTCCGCTGTCGCGCATCCTCAATATCGCGCTGACTGAGCCGGAACCGCCTGAAACCAACATTGACCGTCTGACCGGCATAGTCAACGGCATTGAGGACTTCGAGGACGAGGAAATAATACAGTTTGTCAATGTGGCAGTACGCGTCGGGCACTACCGGTGGCTGAAAGAAAACCGTGACTTTATCGGCAGGAAATGCAGCTATAAACCGACTTTTTACTACGAGCTTGCATGTGTTGCCGAGGAAAACGACGATGAGCCTTACGCCGTGGAGCTGTTTGAAGAACTGACAATGCTCGATGCGTTCAACCTTGATTTCTGGCATCGGTTGTCCGAGGCCCACGCCGCGCTGAACGACTTCAACCAGTCAGTTTCAGCTGCCGACTACGCCCTTGCCATTGACCCGGCCGACGTAACAGCCATGAGACTGAAAGCCCGCGCGCTGTCCCGACTGCGCAACCGCCCCGACGAAGTGATTGCGCTTTATGACAAAGTTCGCGAGGCCGACATGATGGAAGATGCCGATTTCCAGCCACTTGCCGCCGCCTATCTGTCAACAGGACGCGACGACACAGCAGTAGAGGCAATGGAGTCCAACTGCTTTAAAACTCAAGGCAACTATACCGCACTCGACATTCTGATTATACTCTCTCCCCCACGCGCCCGACGGTATATCAGGCAGGTAATCATCGATGAAAGCCTTAACGAGGATGCCATCCTCGACTGGGCCAAGCAACACACCGGGCGTGGCGATTTCTTCGGCGCGGCCGAGATATTAAGCGTCTACATCGACCTCCACGGGTGCCTTGCTGACAATACCACGGCTATGGAAACGTTCTATGCCACCGGTGACTATGAACATGTGTTGGCTCTGTATGAGGCAATTACGAAAGCGGGAACGGAGAATGGAGAATATATCTACCGTCCGGGGATAATTTTACCTGTCATAATGAGCAACATACGCATCGGAGCGACCGAAAAAGCCACCATTCTTGTAACCGACGCGCTGAACCATGCAAAGCGAGACAGCTACAACGCGCCTATCGAGACTCTTGCCCGGATTTACCGATGCTCGACCACCGAAGTACGGAGCCTGCTGCTCGGCTTTATCGAGACACTGCGGCAATTGCTTGACAACTATCTCAACTCACCGCTGTTCAGCGCGTTGAACACCGATGATTATGACCCGTTGCGTGACCATCTATTCATCAACGGCGATTCCTACGACCCTTGGGCTCCGCTTGACGCGTCAAATTCCTAAAGATAGGGATTGAATCGTTTTTCGTTGGCGATAGTAGTCTCGGGGCCGTGTCCCGGAATAACGACTGTCGAGTCAGGCAGCGAAAACAGTTTGCGCCTGATAGCGTCGACCAAGACCTTCTGACTGCCTCCGGGTAAATCCGTGCGGCCTATGCTGTTCTGAAACAACGCGTCTCCCGAGATGACAAAACCTTCCGAAGGACAGTAAAGAGCCACGCTGCCGGGAGAATGGCCGGGGACACTCAGCACTTCGAGATATTCGTCACCAATCTTGATTTTGTCACCGTCGTTCAACGGCTTGTCAATACCTACCGGGCCGACAGCGTTGCGCAATCCGAACCGACGAGCCTGCTCGTCACATCTTGCCCCGAGAAAAGCGTCATCGGGATGGACCTGATTTTCCACTCCGTAACGCGATTTCACATGCGCGTTACCCATCACATGGTCAATGTGCAGATGTGTGTTAATCAGACTGGTCACTTTCAGATTGTTGCGCTCGACAAACGAGTCTATCGCCTCGGCCTCGCGCGCGTCACACATTCCGGGATCGACAACAGCCGCCTCGCGTGACACAGGATCCCACACCACGAGGGTGTTGACTCCGAATGGATTGAATACAAATCTACTGACTTTCATAATTCAACATAAATGAGTTCTTTGCCCTTGAAGTATTCCTCAGAAAAATAATCGGTCAGAGGCACATCGATTTTAGGCAGTCTTACGCGCCCTAATTCGGCATCAAGGTCGCCACCCTTCAGGCAGATAAGGCCGTTGGGAAGCCGGTTGTGGTTCTCGCGCGAAATGTTTTTGCGGATGAGCCTGACAAGCTCGTCGAGCTGCATGACAGCACGGCTGACAACATAATCGGCCTTCAGCTTGCACTCACCGATGTCACCATGCTGAAAAGTCACGTTTTTCAGACCACACGCCTCGGCAACCGCTGTTGCCACCTTGATTTTCTTCCCGATACGGTCAATCAGGTGGAAACTGCAATGCGGCCACATAATAGCCAGAGGTATGCCGGGGAAACCGCCCCCGGTACCGAGGTCTATAAATGTGGTACCGTCGACCGGTGTGACAAACTTGGCTATCGCGAGAGAGTGAAGGATGTGATGACAATACAGATTGTCAATATCCTTGCGGGAAATGACGTTTATCTTCTCGTTCCACTCGGGATAGAGTTGTCCGAGCAATTCCAGTTGTCGGCACTGTCCGGCACTGAGACCGGGGAAATATTTCAGAATTTCTTCCATTTATGTTTAACAAGAATTATCGCTGGGTTGTTTTAAAAACAAAGATAGTTGATTATTTCGATTTTTTTGCAGTAATTTGCAGTCAATTTAACACGACATGGTAAAATTAGGAAAATATAACCGCCTCGCGGTAGTGAAAAATGTTGATTTCGGAGCCTATCTTGACGGTGGCGACGGTGTGGAAATTTTGTTACCCGCGCGCTACATCGGCTCTCCGTTGCAGCCGGGCGACGAGATAGAGGTGTTCATATACAAGGATTCGGAAGGCAGGCTTATTGCTACGACCGAGCACCCCTACGCCGAAGTGGGCCAGTTTGCATTCCTCCAAGTCAGCGCGGTCAACAACGTGGGTGCGTTCCTCGACTGGGGCCTCCACACCAAGGAACTGCTCGTGCCTTACAGCGAGCAAAAAAGCAAACTGCGCGAGGGAATGATCGTGCCTGTTTATGTCTACGTCGATGATGCGACCAAGCGCATTGTCGCATCAGCCAAAATTGAAAAATACCTCGGCAACTGCTTTCCCCGTTTCCGTCAGCGACAAGAAGTGCAGGCCCTCGTTTACAAGCGCACCGAGATAGGCTACAAAGCAATCGTTGACAACCTTTTCAATGGCATGATTTATGAGAACGAAATTTACCGCCCGCTCGAAATCGGTGAGACCATAAAGGCTTATATCAAGAATGTCAGACCCGACGGAAAACTCGACCTCACCCTTTCAGGAACTGAGAATGACCGCGTCAACCAGCTTGCCGAGCGCATCATTGACCGCCTTGACCGCGAACCCGACCATTTCCTCCCGATGGGCGACTTCTCGACCCCCGAGGCAATAAAAGAAGTGTTCCAATGCTCCAAAAAAGACTTCAAGAAAGCTATCGGCCACCTTTTCCGCGACCACCGCATCACCATCTCCCCCGCAGGTATTAAGAGGGAAAGCTGACAATCGTTTGTTAAAAACACTGTCGGCAGGAGATTTTGTCGCGGATTTTTAGTAACTTTGTAAGTTATGAAACCTGTCAGCGTAATTCTTTTCTCACTGTTGATGACGGCGGCTCCCGCAGGGGCGGCTAAATTGTCATTTACAGGCAATTCCATGCAAGTCCTGACTGCCGACGCTCCCGCCTCGTCGGGTCTTGACGACATCTACATCCTGAATGATATGTCGGGGGTGTCGGCCACTTACACAGCCTCATCCCCGTCGGCTCAGGTAACTTGGTACCGTTATTCCAATCTCGGCGGTGGATATGCCGAAGTTATCGACGGAATCACCCGCAACGGCAACGACTGGACCCTCCCTGCGGTAGAAGGCGACATGGGGTATATAATCGAGGAAGGCACGACTCGGTATTATTGTTGGGTTGTCGATTACAGCCGGCATCCCTACGATGTCGACAACCTCCAGCCGGGACCCGAAAGCGATTGCAGCCGCGTCCAGCTCCTTGTTGATGGAACCGGAGACCGCATCACCTACTATTCAATCAACGGGCAAGGGCTGACACTGTCACGCGACATAAAGCTCGAATATAACACCCTTGCCTACAACAGTGACAACGGCACTTATGCGCAGACGGCCGCCACTGAGACGCTCGACTACCTTTCGCCGTCAATTCATGCTCCCGCCCCCCTGTGTGACACTTCGTTTTCGCTGTCGGGCGACTGCTTTCTGCGCCAATGGGGAATGGAATCGACCGCTGACTCACCCACGGTCATGGCGACTGCTGTCGAGGCCCGTACATCGGCGGTTCAGACAGCCCGCGACAACGATAACGAGAAAAAAGACGGCTCAGGCGACGAGCTTGGCGGCTCGGCTCCTGCCGAAATAGAGTTTTCGGCAGCAGTAACCGATGCCGCAGTCTTTACCGAATGGCAGATTTCGACATATCCCGAGTTTGACGACATAACGATGCGTATGCGTGAACTTGAAACCACTTACACATTCCGTGAACTCGGAACGTTCTATGTGCGTTTCGTTTGTGCCGATGCCTCGGGAGAATGCGAGTATTACAGCGACACCTACACTGTTTCCATCGGGAACTCCTCGCTCCAGTGTCCCAATGCCTTTTCACCGGGGGCAAGCGAGGGTGTCAACGACGAATGGAAGGTCAGCTACCGCTCGATTGTTTCCTACGAATGTCACATTTTCAACCGCAACGGCGTGAAAATGACTTCGATGACCGACCCATCCCAAGGGTGGGACGGAAAGTATAACGGCAAACTCGTCCCGGCGGGAGTCTACTACTATGTCATCAAGGCCACTGGTGCCGACGGCAAGAAGTATAATCTCTCGGGAGACATTAATATTGTAAATTACAAATAACCGGCCCGGTAAACACGGGCCTGAAAAAACAACACCTATTATGTCCACTATCCATAAAACCATCCTCGGCCTTATTGTTGCCGGATCGTGCATTGCAGCATGTGCCCCGGGAGAGGACGCGACTGCGTCTACTCCCGCAGGAGAATTTTCGACCGTCGTTTCACCGGCTGTACCCTCGTCAATGACTTTCTGCGGCCAAAAAGTAGATCTGGACCGCACCGACATGTATGAACGTCTTGACCGAGAACTCACGTCACTGGCCTATACCCACGGCAACACATTGCTTACCATCAAGCGGGCCAACCGTTTCTTTCCCATGATGGCCCCTATATTGAAACGCAACGGAGTGCCTGATGACATGCTTTATCTCGCCTGTATCGAAAGCACGCTCAACACCCGCGCCCTATCTCCCGCCAAGGCTGCCGGATTGTGGCAGTTCATGCCTGACACCGGGCGACAATACGGTCTGGAGGTCAACGAGTGGGTCGACGAGCGCTATCATCCCGAAAAAGCGACGGCAGCCGCGTGCCGGTATCTGAAAAAAGCCTACGAGAAATATGGCAACTGGGAATCGGTGGCCGCGAGTTACAACGGCGGTATGGGACGCATTTCGTCGGAACTTGACAAGCAGATTGTCAACTCGGCCTACGACCTGTACCTTGTTGACGAGACAACCCGCTACATGTTCCGGCTCCTTGCCACAAAGCTGATAATGGAACATCCCGCCGACTATGGTTTCCGCCTCAGTGACGACCAGCTGTACCAACCGATTGAGTACACCGAGGTCGAAGTGAGCGAGCCGGTCGACGACTGGGCGCTATGGGCCAAGCGCAAAGGTATCAACTACATGATTCTGCGCGAACACAACCCGTGGATACGCGCCAAGTCTCTGCCAAATAAATCAGGGAAAACATACATCGTAAAAATTCCAACCAAGGAATCTCTTTCCCGGTCGGGACAGAAAAAGAAAACCTATAATTCCAATTGGACTGTAAAATGAAAGAAAAAGTATCTGAATCTCAAGCCGCCACAGCCGAAAACTCGCTGTCGGTTCTCGGGGCAAGGGTACACAACCTGAAAAATATAGATGTCGACATCCCCCATAACTCCCTGACCGTTATAACCGGCCTCAGCGGGAGCGGGAAATCGTCACTCGCATTTGACACAATATTTGCCGAAGGACAGCGGCGTTACATCGAGACATTCTCAGCATACGCCCGCAACATGCTCGGCAACCTTGAGCGTCCCGATGTCGACAAAATCACCGGGCTGAGCCCGGTAATCGCCATCGAGCAGAAGACTATCAACCGCAACCCTCGAAGCACCATCGGCACCACGACCGAGATTTATGACTTTCTGCGACTGCTCTATGCCCGCGTGGGGACGGCTGTCAGCTATGTCACGGGAAGGGCGATGATAAAATATACCGAGGAACAGATTGTCAACCTCATCCTTGAAAAATATGACGGACACAAAATCTACATCCTCGCCCCGCTTGTAAAAAACCGCAAAGGGCACTACAAGGAGCTTTTCGAGACACTGCGCAAGAAAGGGTTCCTGACGGTGCGTGTCGACGGCGAACTGCGCGAGATAACACTCAACATGAAGGTTGACCGTTACAAGAACCATGACATCGAACTTGTCATCGACCGCCTGAAAGTGTCGCCTAAAGACTTGTCAAGGCTTGAATCGACTGTCTCTGACGCGCTCAGACAGGGCGGCAAAAACGTCATGATATATGACCTCGACCGTGACGAAACCGGCTATTTTTCGCAGACACTGATGGATGCCGAGAGCGGAATCTCCTACCGCGACCCGGCACCCCACAATTTCTCTTTCAATTCCCCGCTGGGAGCTTGTCCGTGCTGCAAGGGGCTCGGATATGTCAACATCATAGACCGAGACAAGGTGATTCCGGATGACAAACTGTCAATATATTCCGGCGGAATTATCCCGCTCGGGAAATACCGGGACCAGATGATTTTCCATCAGATTGACGCCATCTGCAAGAAATACGGCCACACAATCAAGACACCGATTCGCGACCTCGTCGACGAGGCGCTGAGCGATATCCTCAACGGCACCCCCGAGCGTATTGTTGTCAAAAACGACACCCTCTCGACCTATAATTATTTCCAGACCTACGAGGGACTGCTGAAATATATCGAGATGCAGCAGAGCGACGAGGCCACTGCCGCTGCCCAGAAATGGAGCGCGGGATTTTTCTCCCGGGCAACGTGTCCCGAATGCAACGGTGACCGACTCAACAAGGAAGCGCGGCATTTCTTTATCGACGGGAAAAATATCGCCGACCTGTGCCGCCTCGACATCAGCGACCTCTATGAATGGTCAACGACTATCGAAGACCGCATGTCGCCGACGCAGCGCATCATCGCCCACGAAATAATGAAAGAAATCCGCACCCGCGCACGATTCCTCGTAGACGTGGGCCTCGACTACCTGCAGCTAAACCGATCGTCGGCCACCCTGTCGGGTGGAGAAAGCCAGCGCATACGCCTTGCCACCCAGCTCGGCAGCCAGCTCGTCAATGTGCTCTACATTCTCGACGAACCGAGCATCGGACTCCATCAGGCCGACAACGCACGGCTGATAAACTCGCTCAAGAATCTGCGTGACGCGTCCAATTCAATCATCGTCGTGGAACATGACAAAGAAATGATGCTCGAAGCCGACCACATCGTCGATATCGGCCCCAAGGCAGGGCGCAAAGGGGGCGAAGTGGTATTTTCGGGCACGCCGGACGAGATGCTTAACACCTCCACGCTCACGGCCCAGTATCTAAACGGGAAACGCGCTATCGAGATACCAAAGACACGGCGCAAGGGGAACGGCAAAAAACTGGTAATCAAGGGGGCGACCGGACACAACCTGCGCAACGTGGACCTGACATTGCCCTTGGGAACCCTCATCTGCGTCGCCGGCGTGTCGGGCAGCGGGAAATCCTCGCTTGTCAACGGCACGCTGCAACCGATTCTGAGTCAGAAATTCTACCGCAGCCACACCGACCCTCTCCCATATAAGTCAATCGAAGGACTCGAAAACATCGACAAGGTGGTGACTGTCGACCAATCGCCGCTCGGCAAATCTCCCCGTTCCAATCCGGCAACCTACACCGGAGTGTTCACGGCCATTCGCGACCTTTACGCGTCACTTTCCGAGGCAAAGATACGCGGCTACCGTCCCGGTCGCTTTTCATTCAACGTGTCGGGAGGCCGGTGTGAGGCATGCAGCGGAAACGGCTACAAGACTATCGAGATGAATTTTCTCCCTGACGTGCTTGTGCCGTGCGAGGTGTGCGGCGGAAAACGTTACAACCGCGAGACACTGGAGGTGAGATTCAAGGGAAAATCCATAGCCGACGTTCTTGACATGACCATAAATCAAGCCGTGGAATTTTTCTCAGGCATCCCGTCAATCCTCAACAAAATTCAAGTACTTCAGGACATCGGCCTCGGTTACATTAAGTTAGGCCAGCCGTCATCAACTCTGTCAGGCGGCGAAAACCAGCGTGTCAAGCTCGCCACAGAGCTGTCAAAGCGCGACACCGGCAACACCCTCTTTATACTTGACGAACCCACGACGGGTCTTCACTTCGAGGACATCAACGTGCTGCTCGGAGTCCTGAACCGCCTCGTCGACAAAGGGAACACCGTGCTGGTCATCGAGCATAACCTCGACGTGGTGAAATGTGCCGACCTCGTCATCGACATGGGGCCCGGCGGAGGAAAAAACGGCGGCAAAATAATTGCCCAAGGCACACCCGAAAAAATAGCCACGGGCAATTCTCCCACCGCCCGCTTTATAAAGGAGGAACTCGCCCTGAAAAAATAATGCCGTTCAGTGGTGACGTTACCGTTTTTTATATGTAAATTTGTGATATGAAATTCAGTGACGTTCCCTCTCATGACAATATAAAAACGCGCCTGCGTGACATGGTGTCAGACGGGCGCATTCCTCATGCAATCCTTCTTCACGGCCCTGCCGGAATAGGGAAAATGGCTCTTGCACGGGCATTTGCGCAATATCTCCACTGCGAGCATCCCACTCCCGGCGGGGATGCCTGCGGGGTGTGCCCCTCGTGCCGTCAGCACGAATCGTTCAACCATGTCGACACCCTGTATGTCTTCCCCGTGGTCAAGACCGACAAAATCAAAGCCCCGATTTCTGACGACTATCTTGCCGAGTTCAAGCAGTTCGCCACATCAGACATGTTCATGGATTTCGAAAAATGGACCGCGACATTTGACAAAAAAAACGCGCAGCCGGTCATCTACGTCTCGGAAAGCGAGGCTCTTGAACGCCGTCTTAGTGTCACAACGACAGCATCGCGCTATAAAATCGTGCTGGTCTGGATGCCCGAAAAAATGAACGAGCAGACTGCCAACAAGCTGCTCAAGCTTATCGAGGAACCTTTCAGCGATACCATTTTCATCCTTGTCTCCAACGATGCATCAGCGATTCTGCCTACCATCTACTCCCGTTGCCGGCCGATGGAAATACTGCGCCTGAGCGATGCCGCGGTGGCCGGCTTCCTGACCGAAAACCGAGGTGTCGACCCACAGGACGCAATGGCACTCGCCCACATCGCCAACGGCAGTATCAGTGCCGCCCTGAGGGAAATGGACGCAACAAGGGTGTCACGCATGTTTTTCGACTTGTTCGTCGGATTGATGAGAAAAGCCTATCAGCGCAACGTCAAGGAGTTAAAAGAATGGAGTTCCGATGTCACTGCCCTCGGCCGTGAACAAGAAATAAAATTCTACGATTACTGCCAGAGGCTCATTCGTGAAAATTTCATATACAACTTCGGCATTCCATCCCTGAACTACCTGAATACTGCCGAGCAACAGTTCAGCAAAAACTTCGCCCGCTTCATTACCGAGCGGAATGCCGAGACGCTTATCCGCGTCATGAACGAGGCCGCGACCGACATTGCGGGAAATGCGAATGGCAAAGTAGTAAACTTTGACCTTGCAATCAAGATTATCATGCTGTTGAAACCATGAGCAATAATACCACCCCTTGCCACAGGCCCTTTCTCTCCCGCGTGGCCGACGTGTATCTCAATCAAGAGCGGGACAACCTGATCGACTACTGTTTCGTGTTTCCCAACAAGCGTAGCGGCGTGTTTTTCCGTCATTATCTCGCAAAGTCCCTTGACGGGAGTCGGCTTGTCATGCCGGGAATCATGACAATCAGCGAGATGACAGCTGACTTTTCGGACATGGTAGAGGCTACCCGTTTCGAGCAGCTGTTCATCCTCTACAACGAGTACCGAAAGCTGAGCGACGACGTGCCTACATTTGACCAGTTTCTGTTCTGGGGCGACATGCTGCTTAGCGACTTCAACGACGTAGACCGATACCTTGTCGACCCGCATCAGCTTTTTGTCAATGTCAAGCGGCTGCGCGAAATCAACTCGACCTATCTTACCGAAGACCAGCTTGACGTTATCCGCCGTTACTGGGGAGAAAACCGCGCCGAGCAGGACATCGACCGTTTCTGGTCTCATATCCGCCACGATGCCGCCGAAGGTGACGTGCAGGGGAAATTTCTCAAGCTGTGGGAAGTTCTCGACCCATTGTTTTTCAATTTCAAAAAACAGCTTGAGAAACATGGACTGTGTACTCAGGGAATGTATTCGCGCAACGCCGTGGAACGGCTGCGCTCGATGCCTTCGGGAGAGTTGCCGTTCAAGCGTTACATTTTTGTCGGGTTCAACGTCCTGTCAATTTCTGAAATAAAGATTTTCGAGCTGCTTAAAGTGCGCGGAATAGCTGATTTCTACTGGGATTTCAATTCTCCGGCCTACGCGCTCAGAGGGAACAAGGCGGTGAGGTTTCTCGAAAACAACGTGCGGGAATTCCCGTCGCTCTACGACATCGGTGAAGAACCGATTACAGAGTTCCCGCGCATCACCATTACCGGCGTGCCGTCACGCATAGGCATGGTAAAAGCGGCCGGGAATGTTCTTGCCCAATGGGTTAAAGGCAACGAGATTGCCAATCCGGCCAATGCGATAGATACTGCCGTAGTGCTGCCCGAGGAAAATCTTTTTATCCCTATGATTCACTCGGTTCCCGCCGAAATCACGGCTATAAACGTGACGATGGGATTCCCGGTGCGCCACACCCCGATTGCATCCTTCGTAAGCAAGATAATCTCAATGCACATCCGCGCCCGTGTCATCAAGGGGAGCGACGTGCTGTATTATTATGAGGATGTGCGCGAGATAATCACCCATCCTATCCTCCGCGCTATCGCCCCGACAGAGTGCGACGAAATTCTTGCCGCAATGACTGAAAAACGTCTCTACAACATCTCGGCAGCAATGCTGGCCGACAAATGGCCCGCGACAAGCTACATATTCGCCCCGGTACTGAATCAGAACGACATGGAGGAGGTATATGCCTATTGCCACATGCTCGTCACTTCCCTGCTCGACGCGGTCAAAGCGCATCGCGATGATAAAATCGAGGTGTATTTCATGCAGGGCTATCTTGCCGCCCTTGAAGAACTGAAACAGGCGTGTGACACATGGGGTATCTCGATGAAAGAACTGACATTCTTCATCCTCCTTGAGCGGGCTGTCGCATCGGCCTCGATTAACTTTGCCGGCGAGCCGCTGAAAGGCCTGCAAGTCATGGGGGTGCTTGAAACCCGTGCACTTGACTTCGACAACATAATCATGCTCTCGATGAACGAGCGCATTTTTCCGCGCAAGCACTACACACGATCCTTCATCCCCGACGCGCTGCGGCGCGGATTCGGCATGGCGACCGAAGATTTTCAGGAATCAATCTATGCCTACTACTTCTACCGCCTCATCGCAAGGGCACGAAACGTGTCGTTGTTTTATGACGCGCGCACTGTAGGCGGAAAAAGCAGTGAGATTTCACGTTACCTTTCACAGCTTCTCTATCTGTTCCCCGATGCCAAGGCATCGCACCGTCTGGCGGCCTTTGACAACCCCGAGGTCAAGGAAATGCCCATCGTTGTGGCCAAAACGCCTGACATACTTAAACGACTGGATGCTTTCCGCTCGGAGGCAAGTGAAAAAAGGTATCTGTCGGCCTCGTCAATCAACAGCTACATTAACTGTCCGCTCAGTTTTTACCTGCAATATATCGAGGGGATAAATCTTGATGACGAGATTACCGATTACATGGACTCAAGCACCTATGGTACTATCGTCCACCAAGTTGCCCAATGGCTGTATGAGCGCGAGGCCAAGGCCCGGAATGTAAAGGAATTGCTCGTTGATAAAAAACTGCTCGACAAATGGCTTGACAACCGCCAGCCGCTCGACTCGCTCGTCATCGAGTCGGTCAACCTTAACTATAACAAACTCGGGGAAGGGAACTTGACACCGCTAACCGGCGAGGCTCATATTTTGGCCGACATAATCAAGATTTTTATTCGCAAAATGCTCGAAGAAGATAAAAAGTTTTTACCGTTTATCTTCATGAAAGGCGAGGAACTGATTATTGACACAATGACCATAACGCCGGACCTGACGGTGAACATCAAGCAGTATATCGACCGGGTCGACCGTGTGAAGCTAAACGACCCGAACGGAAGTGTCATACGCCTTATTGACTACAAGACAGGCGGTGACAAAATAGTATTTACCAATATCAACCAATTATTTGACAACCAAATTACAGATCGACGCAAGGCTGTGCTGCAATTGTTGTTCTACTGCAACGCCTATGCAAAAAAACACAATTACAAAGGCCCCATCCAACCCATCATATACCTGTTTAAGACAATATCGACCCAAGGCATAACCCCGATAAAATATAATAAAAAAGAATTGTTGAATTATCTTGACGGAGACTTGAACAATGAGTTTATGAGCCGTTTCAAAGAAACCGTTGCCGAGATGTTCAACCCGGAAGTTCCGTTTGTGCAAGCTCCTGACGATCATTCATGCCAGTTCTGCAACTTCAAGGCTATATGCGGGAGAGAATGAGAAAATACTGATATGGCGGGACTATATATCCACATACCTTTTTGTCACTCAAAGTGTGCCTATTGCGACTTTTTCTCTACGCCAAGGCACTCTGACACCGAAGCTTATATCGATGCAGTTATCAGCGAATGGCATCACCGGCGCGATGCTCTTAACGAGACGGTCGAGACCATATATATCGGCGGCGGCACACCTTCGATTCTTCCGGTCAAGGTTCTTGACCGCCTCATTGCCGAATTGCCGGAAAATGCAACCGAGTTTACTATAGAGGCCAATCCCGAGGATGTCACTGACGACTGGTGTCATTACATCGCATCAACACCGGTCAACCGCGTGTCAATGGGGATTCAGTCGTTCAACAATACCGAGCTGCATACTGTCGGCCGCAGACACACGGCCGAGGATGCATTGAAGGCAATCGACCGGCTGCGCTCGGCCGGGATAACCGAATTAAGCTGTGACCTGATTTACGGACTGCCGGGACAGACGCTTAAATCATGGCAGCAATCTCTTGACCTTCTGATTGACTTGAGGCCCCCGCATCTGTCATGCTACCTGTTGTCCTACGAGGAAGGGACGCGGCTGTGGGCGATGCGCGAAACCGGGAAAATCGTGGAGGCAAGCGAGGAACTGTCCATCGAGATGTACAACCACCTTATTGAAACAATTCACCACGCCGGTTACGTCCATTATGAGATTTCCAATTTTGCCCTTCCCGGCCACCATGCCCGTCACAACAGTTCCTACTGGCTTGACAAGCCATATATAGGGCTCGGAGTGTCAGCCCATTCGTTTGACGGCCGCAACCGAAGTTTTAACCCTCCCTCGATAAAAGATTATATTTCCCGTGGTGGAATCGGGACATCGATAATCGAAGAAGAAACCCTCGACGAGAGACTTAACGATTACATCATCACCTCGCTGCGCACAGCACGCGGGTTGCATCTCGACGAAGCCACCGAGCGATTCGGCAAAACAGCCGCAGACCATATAACAGCAACGTCACGCCCCCACGTTAAGAGGGGCAACATGGCCTTGCACGACAATACTCTCACCATCCCCGAGTCACAATGGCTCGTCAGCGACCGCATAATGACTGACTTGATGAAGGTGTGAAAAAACGG
>DLAR01000047.1:32268-39077 GCA_002494015.1 Porphyromonadaceae bacterium UBA7042
CCGTTTTTTCACACCTTCATCAAGGTTATTCTTTATCCTTCGGTTTGTAAGGGGGTGGGGTCGGGACGTTTTTTGCGTCACCGGGAATGAGAGTCTGTGAGGGGTCGAAATCAGGAGCCTTATCGGCGGGAGATTCTGACTTAACTTCCTCGGCAGTGGTATCTTCCACCCCGTTGTTTTGCTCATTCTGCTCGGCAAGACGCTTGGCGTCACGCTCGGCCTGCAGGCGCATGATTTCCTCGGTGCGGGAACGCCAACGACGTTTCCCAAATATCTGCACGAGGTCTTCGGCATACATCACCTCGCGTGTCAGAAGCGTCTCGGCAAGCTTGGCATGTCCGGCGGCCTGCTCAGTCAAAATCTTTTTGGCTCGGTCATACTGCTCGGCGATTATGCGCGAAACCTCCTTGTCAATCTCTTTGGCACGTTCCTCTCCGTAGGGTTTGGAGAATCCGTACTCGCGGCCTGTAGAATCATAATAACAGATGTTGGGCAACACGTCGCTCATGCCGTAGTAAACCACAATCGCGTAAGCCATTTTCGTCACTTTCTCAAGGTCGTTCAACGCACCTGTCGAGACTGTACCCATCACAAGTTCTTCGGCGGCGCGACCTCCGAGAGTCATACATATCTGGTCAAGCAATGCCTGCACAGGGGTAATCTGACGTTCTTCAGGCATATACCAAGCGGCGCCGAGGGCCATTCCGCGGGGAACAATCGACACTTTCACCATCTCGCTTGAATATTCGAGGAACCATGACACGGTTGCATGACCGGCTTCATGGATGGCGATGGCACGTTTTTCGTCATCGGAAATAATCTTGGAACTGTGTTCAAGGCCACAGATGATGCGGTCAATCGCAGCCATGAAACTATCGCGGTCAACAGTCTTTTTATTGTTGCGGGCAGCGATAAGAGCGGCCTCGTTGCACACGTTGGCAATGTCGGCACCCGAGAATCCGGCAGTCTGCCGGGCCATCAGGTCAACATCGACAGTATCGTCGGTCTTGATATTGCGAAGATGAACGTTGAACACCTCGATGCGGTCTTTCAGCTCGGGAAGGTCGACCTGAATCTGACGGTCAAAACGCCCGGCACGGAGGAGTGCCTTGTCAAGAATGTCGACACGGTTGGTTGCGGCAAGGATAATCACGCCACTGTTGGTTCCGAAACCGTCCATTTCGGTAAGCAGCTGATTAAGGGTGTTTTCACGCTCGTCGTTGGCACCCATGTTGGGATTCTTACCGCGCGCACGTCCCACAGCATCAATCTCGTCTATAAACACGATACAGGGAGCCTTCTCCTTGGCCTGACGGAAAAGATCGCGCACACGCGAGGCTCCGACACCGACAAACATCTCCACAAAATCGGACCCTGACATAGAGAAGAACGGGACATTGGCCTCGCCGGCAACAGCCTTGGCAAGGAGTGTCTTACCGGTTCCGGGAGGGCCTACAAGAAGTGCGCCTTTCGGGATTTTGCCACCAAGATCGGTATATCGCTGCGGATTACGCAGAAATTCCACAATTTCCTTTATCTCGGTTTTGGCTTCGGAAAGGCCGGCGACATCCTTGAAAGTCACATTGGTACCTTCATCTTTGTCAAACATTTTTGCCTTGGACTTGCCGACATTGAAGACGCTGCCGGCACCACCGCCGTCACGTCCCGACATGCGCCTCATCATGAAAATCCACACAGCGACAAAGAGAATGATGGGGCCAAACGACCACAACAAAGCGGTGTAGTCGCTGCTTTTTTCATATTTTACCTCGCCGGTAAATTTTCCTTCGCTACGCCACACCTCAATCTGATCCTGAATCTTGTCGGCCGACGGAATATCGGTCACAATCTTTGCCGTGGTTCCTTTTCCGGCCTGATACTGAGATTCATGGAACACTTTCGAGGCCAACGAATCGCTCAAGAATGCCTCGGCACTGTTGGTATTGGTGAAGACGGTGATTTTCTTCACACCGCCCGAACCGACATATTCTTCAAATTTAGTGTAGCTGACCTCCTTGGTCAACGAGTTATTATCGAGATACAGCATCCCAAGCAGAAAAACGACTACGATGGCATACATCCAGTACAGATTGAACTTGATGCCGCCTTTTTTGCCGGGTTTCGGGGAGTGCGGAGGAAGTGGAGAACTCATTTTAAGAGATGCTTAAATTTAGTTTAGTGTTATGTTAGTATTGATCAGGTATTTCTTCAATCACGGCATCGCTCCACAATTCTTCAAGATTGTAACGGGAGCGCTCCTCGGGAAGAAATACATGTACAATCGTGTCGCCATAGTCGATTACAATCCATTGCGAATTGGCGTAACCATCGTAGCTATACGGCTTGATTCGTCCATTTTCGAGAAGATATTCGCGAACAGAGTCAGCGATAGAGGTCACATGCATTGTCGATGTACCCTCGCAGATGACAAAACGATGAGCTGCGGCAGTTTCAAGCTCGCTCATATCGACTATAGTAATTCGACGGGCCTTGCGTTCCTGCAATCCTTCGATTATCATGGAGAGAGTATCAGTCAGATTGTTGGTTTCAGTCATGTATAGTGTTGAAACGGTTTTACAAATATATATATTTAAATGTGAATGAATCTCGGAGTGACAAAAAGCACTCACTTGTGGCTACAAAGTTACAGAATAATCCTGAATATGCAGCCTCTTTTACGTTCATTTGCTTTTAAAACAATTTTTTTGCTTTTTTAGTTCTACTCATACCTCATAGAGCTTGCCGGCGACAGCGTGGCAATGATGCGTGATGGCAGAATCAGCACAAGGGCTGCAATGACCACTACCGCGACATTGAGACCGGCCACCCACCACCAGTTGATTTCAACCGGGACATAGTCAAGGTAATAAGCCTCGGGGTCAAGCGGCAGCAGATGCCATGCGCGCTGAATGAAAACGACACCGAGACCTACGATATTGCCTATGATGAGTCCACGGGCGACAAGCCTCTCGGCCACAATAATAAATGTGCGTTCAATCATGCGGTTACCTGCTCCGATAGCCTTGAGTATCCCGATCATCCCCACCCGTTCAAGAATGATGATAAAGAGGCTGGAAACGAGCGTGAACCCCGAGACAAGGGCCATCAATATGAGGATTACAACAACATTGGTATCGAGCAGGGCGAGCCAGTTGAAATAGAGCGCGGCTGTGTCATGTACATTTTCAACAGTGTATAACGTGTCAATAGAACCTGAATACAATCCCTGCAACAGGGCATCGGCAAGTTCACGACCCACCCGGTCAATCGCATCGTCATCAGGCAGTCCCGATATTTCAATAGCCGACCCGCAGTCTGCATCTTCCCCGTTCAGTCTTTGGAGCATTTCGAGCGATCCAAATGCATAAAGCGCGTCATATTCACCGAAATGGGTGTCATATATCCCGGCAACGGTCAGACGACGCGCCCGGGGAACATCCCCGTTAAAAAAATAGGCATTTACGCGGTCGCCGGAGGCAAGCCCGAGCCGGGAAGCCGCAGTGGCTGAAATCACGACATGGTACATCGTTGAGTCAACGGCATAATCGGGCATTACACCTGCCACGATATTTGACCTCATAAACGGCGAATCATCGTCGGAGGCAAGGCCCTTGACAACGATTCCGGCAAACGCACTATCGGTTTTAAGTATGCCGGGGCGGCGCGAAACGAGTGACAATTTGGCACCTTCAGGAAGTGCCGACTGAATGAGCGACCTAAGCTGCGGAGTCAGTTTCACGACTGTACCGTCAACAGAATCGTTACCATAAGTTTTCTGAGCCACGACGGTCAGCTGCGCGTCAAACCCCATGACTTTTTCGCGAATCTGACATTTGAATCCCAATACGACCGACACTGACACGAGCATAACCACCAAGGCCAGCGCGATACCGGCCACGGCAATGACCACGCCTGTAGAGGACCCGCGTCCCGAGGCCGTTGTCAGCTGCATCCTGCGTGCGATGAAAAATTCGATGCTCATTTCGGGAGGCAAAGTTAACGATTATATTTGATTTGGCATGGGATTTGCATTCAACATTATCACAAGATTGTTTGTTAAATTTTAAACTGGTTTTTCAAAACGTGATAACTATTTATATCCATTCAATATGAACTTCAACAACTTTACGATTAAATCCCAAGAAGCGATTCAGAAAGCCGTGGAGATAACCAAGGCCGAGGGCAACCAAGCCATCGAGCCAGTCCATCTGCTGAAAGGAGTCATGAGCGAGGGCGAGTCGTTGATAAACTTCATCTTTTCCAAAGTTGGAGCCAATATACAGGGACTTGCCCGGCAGGTTGACGCCCAGATTGCATCGCTCCCGAAGGTGAGCGGAGGCGAACCTTATCTGAGCCGCAGTTCCAACGATGTCCTGCAAAAGGCTCTTGACATCGCCAAGAAGCAGGGTGACGAATATGTCACTCTCGAAGCGTTGCTCATGGCCATTTTCGCAATCAACACTCCCGCATCTACCATCCTTAAAGATGCCGGACTGAGCGAAAAAGAACTTCAAGGCGCGGTCAACGAGCTGCGCAAAGGCAAAAAAGCAACTGACCAAAGTGCCGAGGACACCTACAACGCACTGTCAAAATATGCCATCAATCTTAATGAACGTGCACGCGAAGGGAAGCTTGACCCGGTTATCGGCCGTGATGACGAAATCCGACGCGTGCTTCAGATTCTGAGCCGACGCACCAAAAATAACCCCATGCTTATCGGTGAACCGGGTACAGGCAAGACTGCGATTGCCGAGGGTCTTGCACAACGTATCGTGAGAGGAGATGTCCCTGAAAACCTGCGCACAAAGCAGATTTACTCGCTCGACATGGGCGCACTCGTCGCCGGAGCCAAGTACAAAGGTGAATTTGAGGAACGACTGAAGGCCATTGTAAACGAAGTGACCGGTGCCGACGGGGAAATAATCCTTTTTATCGACGAAATCCACACTCTCGTGGGTGCAGGTAAAGGCGAAGGCGCGATGGATGCCGCCAACATCCTGAAACCGGCGCTTGCCCGAGGCGAACTTCGCAGTATCGGTGCCACTACCCTTGACGAGTATCAGAAATATTTTGAAAAAGACAAAGCCCTTGAACGCCGTTTCCAAAAGGTGATGATCAACGAACCTGACGAGGCAAGCGCCATCGCCATCCTCCGAGGGTTGAAAGAACGCTACGAAAACCACCACAAGGTGCGCATCCGCGACGAGGCGATTATTGCCGCCGTAACCCTCTCTGAACGTTACATCACTGACCGTTTCCTTCCCGACAAGGCTATTGACCTTGTCGACGAGGCGGCATCAAAGCTAAGGCTTGAAATCGACTCGGTACCGCAGGCACTTGACGAGATTTCACGCAAGATTGCACAAAAGGAAATCGAGCGCGAGGCCATAAAGCGCGAGGGCGACAAGGAAAAAGTCAAGGATATCGAGCGTGAACTTGCCCAACTGCGCGAAGACGAGAAGGAGTATTCGGCCAAATGGCGGGCAGAAAAAGAACTGATTAACAAGATTCAACAAAACAAAATCGACATCGAGCAGCTTAACTTTGATGCCGAGCGTGCCGAGCGTGAGGGAGATTATGCCAAGGTAGCCGAAATCCGCTATTCGCGCATTCAGGAAAAGGAAAAAGAAAACGCGACGATTCAGGAACAGCTGCGCATGATGCAGGGCGAGAAGGCCCTCATAAAGGAGGAAGTCGACTCGGAGGACATAGCCGACGTCGTGTCGCGCTGGACCGGCATTCCGGTAAACAAGATGGTACAGACCGAGAAAGACAAGCTGCTCCACCTCGAAGCCGAGCTCCACAAGCGTGTCGTCGGGCAGAACGAGGCCATCGCCGCCATCGCCGACGCCGTGCGCCGCAGCCGCGCCGGACTTAACGACCCGCGCCGCCCGATAGGGTCGTTCATCTTCCTCGGCACGACAGGCGTAGGCAAGACCGAGCTTGCCAAGGCTC
This sequence comes from Porphyromonadaceae bacterium UBA7042, assembly GCA_002494015.1. GTDB lineage: Bacteria > Bacteroidota > Bacteroidia > Bacteroidales > Muribaculaceae > Duncaniella. The sequence goes on from DLAR01000047.1 coordinate 38,224, forward strand.
TGGCAGAATATCTCTTTGACGACGAGAATATGATGACCCGCATCGACATGAGCGAGTATCAGGAGAAACACGCCGTGTCCCGACTCGTCGGCGCGCCTCCCGGATACGTCGGATATGACGAAGGGGGCCAGTTGACCGAGGCCGTGCGCCGCAAACCTTACTCGGTCGTCCTTTTCGACGAAATCGAGAAAGCGCATCCCGACGTGTTCAACATCCTGCTACAAGTCCTTGATGACGGACGCCTGACCGACAACAAGGGGCGCATGGTCAACTTCAAGAACACTATTATAATCATGACCTCCAACATGGGTTCAAGCGTCATCCGTGACAATTTTGCCAAGATGACACCTGAAAACCGTGACGAAACCATCGAGAAAACCAAAAGCGAGGTTCTGGAGATGCTCAAACAGACGATCCGCCCCGAATTTCTCAACCGAATCGACGAAATTATCATGTTCACCCCTCTCGACGAGAAAGAAATAGAGGAAATTGTCGGATTGCAGATTACATCGGTCAAAAATATGCTTGCACGCAACGGTGTAACGCTCGAAGTCACCCCGGCGGCGATGAAGTTCCTCGCCGAGGAGGGTTACGATCCCGAATTTGGCGCACGTCCCGTCAAACGAGTGATCCACCGGCTTGTGCTAAACCAGTTGTCAAAAGATATTCTTGCCCAGAAAGTCGACCGAGACCATCCTATAGTCATCGATGTCAAGGACGACAACATTATATTCAAGAATTAACCATAAACCTTTAGAGGGCGTTTCATAACAACTGTTAAATCCAAAGCCCGTTTTCACGCGTCGGATTTCGTCATGATTCGGGGAAGCATAGCTGTAGCTGTGTGACCGGAT
>DLAR01000070.1 GCA_002494015.1 Porphyromonadaceae bacterium UBA7042
CCCCACTGATTTTCTACTGACCCAATTTAACACCTCGGCCTCACAGAGCGCGTAATAACGAGGATGCCAAAATGACAACGACCTTGCAAGGATGTCTTGCAAGGTCGTTTGCGGAGAGGACGAGATTCGAACTCGTGGATAGGATTGCTCCCATCGTCGGTTTAGCAAACCGGTGGTTTCAGCCACTCACCCACCTCTCCATTCGCGGTGCTTAGTCGCTGCCGACAGCCATAGCGGCTTATTCGGTTGTGCAAAGTTAGAGAGTTTTCCGATACTTTCCAAATGTTTTTGCAATTATTTTTAACCGCGAGAGTAAAGAATTTGTTTTTCAGGTCAATAGTGGAATGATGACCCCCCGAGGAACTCTCGCAGAAGGCTCGTCGGCGGAATGACGCGGTCGCTGATGGGGACAAAGTAGGAAAGAATGCGGCGCAGACGGTGTGCCTGTGCATACTCGGGCATGTCGCGCGGAACGGATTTCAGCACTTCGTCGGCCTCCTCTTTCATAACCCCCATTTCAAAGAGGAGCGATGAGTTGAACATTGAATCGGCGTTTTCCTGAAAGGGGAATATCCACTTTTTCTCGCCGCGCTGCACGCTGGGCCATCGCCGGATAGTCTCGACAGGAGGAGTGCCTCGATACTTGTAGTCGCGGATTATGCGGCGCAACAGCCGGTTGTCAGTCGTCGACATCCAGTTGTGGTCGTCAATCGAGAGGGTGGTGAGGGCCGAGACATAGATTCGGTATTTCATGCGCTCCTCGACCTGAGCGGTCAGCTCGGGATTGAGGCCGTGAATACCCTCGATGAGCAGGACGGTGTTGGGTCCGAGCTTGATGCGGTTACCGTTGTACTGCCTCTCGCCGCGCTCGAAACTGTAACTGGGCAACTCGACTTCGCGACCGGTCAAGAGGCTATTCAGGTCGTCGTTGAACTGCTTCAGGTCGAGAGCATAGAGGGATTCATAGTCATAGTCTCCGGTCTCGTCAAGCGGGGTGTCGACACGGTTTACGAAATAATCGTCAAGGGAAATCATGACGGGATGGAGGAGATTGGTCAGCAGCTGGACGGCGAGACGCTTTGTGAAAGTGGTCTTTCCCGATGAGGAGGGACCTGCGACCAGTACAATGCGCGAGCCTCCATGATGGAAACGCTCGGTAATCTTGTCGGCGATTGCACCTATATATTTCGTGTGCAGCGCCTCGGCGACATTAATCATCATGGCAGTGTCGCCTTTCCCGACAAGAGAGTTGACATCACCTGCGTTGTGAATGTTCATAACCGAGTTAAAACGCACATAATCGGTAAAGGCCCGGTAGAGCTTTGTCTGCGGCACCGGGGTCGCGACACGGGTAACGTCGGCCGGGTCGGGACCGAGAAGAAGGTAGCCTTCCTCGTATGGTATCAGGTCGAAGACTCCGAGTATGCCGGTGGATGGAGCAAGGTTTCCATAATAACTGTCACAGATGCCGTCAAGACGGTAATAGACGGTATATAACTCATGGAGCGTCTTTAACAGCTTTACTTTGTCATCGAGATGCTGTCCTTCAAAAATCTTTATAACGTCGGCTGTGAGCCTCTCTTTGCGCTCAAACGGGATGTCACGGGCGACAATCGACGCGATTTTGTCACGAAGCACAGGCGCCATTTCTCCGGGAACCACATCCGCGCCGAAAATGCGGAAATAATATCCGCGCGAGACAGCATGTTCCATCACGAGCCGAGCGCCGGGAAGGAGGTCAGTGACGGCCTTATACAGCACCATGCAGAGCGACCGGATATAACAACGGAGACCGGCAGGATGCTCCACAGGCAGGAACTCGACCATCTTAGGGGCAAAGACAGGATAATTCATATCCTCAGTCTTATTGTTAACCCGGGCACAAATAGGAGCGAAGGGGATGCGGTCTCTCAATCCTTCATATATATCCGAGAGAGTCATGCCGCCTGTAAAGGGCACATATTCTCCGATATTCTGGCAATAGACTTTCAGTTGGGCACTCATTGAATCAAAATTTTGTGTATAAAGATACAAAATCTTTGACAACAATGAGTCTTTTAATCCAAAAAAGCTCCCTGAAAGAGAATTTCGGTGTCAATCCTCCAATTTTACTCCTTTAAACTGCCCTAAGAGGCCATATTTGAGCATTACCCCGTCGGAAAGGCCGAGTTCATAACCGGACGACTTTTTCCTAATGCTCACAATTTTTACACCTTTATAGTTTTTGGAAACATGGTTGCGGATGGCACGGGGAACCAATCCTTCGGGAACCTCGCGGGACTTGCAGTCAACCGAAGTCCATTTTCCCGCATTGTTAAACTCAATGGTAGTTCCATTGACGAGACGCACATCATAATCAGTCTTCTTCAACAGATGACGGTCAACCTTAATCATTCCGACCTTGGCCTTGGGAAAATACACATTGAGCATCGTCTGCGCGGTCTCAGGCAGAGCATCGCGCTTGATGGTATATTTGTCGGCCCGCGCCGACACAACGGCTGTCAATACCATCACTAATAAAAATAAAACCTTTTTCATAAACTGCGAATCGCTTTTTACGATTCACTAAATCAACATGGAATGCAGCGATTAGGTTCATTTCAGCCATTATAGCCAAATGCACAAAATCCCAGAACTGATAGTTCTCGATTTTCAACGGCAAACCTGTATAAACAAAGGGGGGTATAAACAAAGGGGGCGGGCATAAAAAATAACCCGGGCCG
>DLAR01000044.1:0-3659 GCA_002494015.1 Porphyromonadaceae bacterium UBA7042
TTGTTATGAAACACCCTCTTAGGGTCGCGGTCAATTATTGTCGGCATCGCGCCGGCCGGCTTCCATTTCTTTGATAAGCCCGTCGACAAGTTGCGGACTGACTCCTTTTATCGATGACAGCGATACGGAATGACGATTGTGGCCATAGTCGCTGTAAGGACGCAAGAGGAGGGCGTTTCCTTTGAAGTCGAGGATGATGTCTTGGTCAAAAAGGTTGAGGGGGTTGATGGCGTATTCTTCCTCGTCGTTATCGTAGTAGCATACTTGGTAAGAGCCTGCGCGGTCACCAAAAATCAGCCATGCGTTATTGTCTATTTTGCCGGGAAACTGGCCTCTTGCCGATATAATCACCGTGTCAGCGAGGTTGCGGTGACTGCGGCTGCTTTCGCGGGCCGGCAGTTTTATGCGGGCGTTGCGTATGCCGGTGTCGATGAAATAGTTGTTGCGTTTGCGCTCGGCTTTAATCGTCAGGTAATAGCGGTTTCCGAGCATTATCTTGTCGATGGGCGACGATGATGTCGTGATGTCTGTAATCTTCTGGTATCCTTCGGGGAGTTGCCGGTAGAGTGATAGAGACTTGTCGTTATAGTTGAATTCCATTTTGAATTGTTCGAGAAAGTCGATGCCGAGCACTGACATTTCCGTGTGGGACGGGACGAAGTCTATGTTGCGGATGATGTTGACGATGCGTCCTGTGGGCAAAGCAGTCATTGTCCCGAGAGAGTCGGTCGTGAAAGAGTATTCCCCGATAGGGATTGAAACGGTGTAGCGTTGTGTCTCGACCCGGGTGTCGCCTCGCCCGTCGCGGCCGGGCGAGATGTAAAACGACTCGGAAGCCTTGTATCCGAGAGAGTCAAGAAGGGCGAGGTCAGCGGCAGTGATTGTGCTCACGTCGCTGCCGGTGTCGATCTTGAATTTCAGGCCGGGCACGATTTCGACCATCAGCTGCGACACCGAGACCGGAATAGTGCAGATGGGGTCGTCGGGATTGTCGATAGCGAGGCTGGTCTGGGAACTCAAGGAGCATATTGACCCGAAAAGAATGGCGATAACGGCTACCGTTATGGTTAGTGTCAGAAGTAGTTTTCGTCTCATGATGTTGCAAAAGTAAATGGATGTCCCTGATTTTGCAACAATTTTAACCATATTGTGACCAATATGGCAATTCTGTTTCAAATGTATGCTGAAACGGTCACGAAACAGATACATTTTGGTGTAAATGTGGCCTATTTTGATGCATTTGTTAGGATGAGGTGATGTGATTAGCGGTAATTTTGTAATAGGAAAATTGTTTTTATGAAAAGGAGAAATATCATGATATTGGCGGCTGTGATGGCTGCGACAGTGGCGATGGCGGCTCAGGCGCGAGACGCGGTCGATTATGTGAATCCCATGATCGGTGCCACCACTGCCGACGAGGGAGGGCGCGGCGATGTCAACGAGTTGGGAAAGACTTTCCCCGGGGTGTGCACGCCGCTCGGCCTTGTGCAGCTCAGTCCCGATACCCATACAGGCGGTGACAACGGACCGGGTTATTCCTATCATCACAAGACTATTGAAGGATTCAGTTTCACCCACATGAGCGGCATCGGATGGTATGGCGACCTCGGCAACTTCCTCGTCATGCCTACAACCGGCCCGCTCCACACTTTCAAGGGTCTCGACAGCGACCCTGACGGCGGCTACCGCAGCAGGTTCAGCCATGAGCGTGAGCGTGCGGCCATCGACTGCTACAGTGTCGTGCTCGATGACTACGGTATCAAGGCCGAGCTTGCAGCCGCGCCCCGGTCGGGGATGCTGCGTTTCACATATCCCGAGGCCGAAACGGCAAGAATACAGATTGACCTCGCGCGGCGCATCGGCGGCACATCGACCGAGCAGATGGTGGAAAAGGTCGACGATTACACCATTCAGGGCTGGATGCGCTGCACCCCCGACGGAGGCGGTTGGGGCGACGGAGGCGGCAACGGCGACTATACGGTCTACTTTTACTGTGTCTTTGACCGCCCGTTAGAGAATTACGGTGTGTGGAGCGCGACGATTCCCGAGGGCACTGACCGTCACAATCAGTCAAACGACAATCCCGACTATCACAATTTCATCAAGAGCGCCCGCATCGTCACCAATCCTCAGAAGGTGCGCGGTAAACATCTCGGGTTCTTCACCGAGTTCCCCACCCGCAATGGCGACAAGGCGATGATGAAGGCCGGAATATCCTTTGTCAGCATCGACGGGGCGCGCCGCAACCTTGAAAGCGACATCAAGGGGTGGAACTTTGACGCTGTGCGCAGGCAGGCGCGGCGTCTGTGGGCCGACGCGATGTCGCGTGTCTCGGTGAAAGGCGGCGAGAGAGAAAAAACAATTTTCTACACCTCGCTTTACCACACACTGATTGACCCGCGATGTTTCAGCGATGTTGACGGCGCATACCCCGGTGCCGACGGCAAGGTTCATTATGCCGACGGATTTGTATACCGCACGGTCTTCAGCGGATGGGACGTGTTCCGCAGCCAGTTCCCGTTGCAGACCGTCATAACCCCGCGTCTTGTATCTGACGAAATCAACTCGCTCATCCAGATGGCCGACCTCAGCGGTCGCAAGTATTATCCACGATGGGAGTTTCTGAACTCCTACTCGGGGTGCATGGTCGGCAACCCCGCTGTCTCGGTCGTGGCCGATGCCTATAACAAGGGTATCCGTACCTATGATACCGGTCGGGCCGTTGAGTATGCCATAAACTCGGTGCGCAAGTTCGGCACCAACGAGCAAGGTTTCGTGCCCGGCAGCCTGTCGGAGACTCTCGAATACTGCTATACCGACTGGTGCGTGGCCTCGATGTTGCACAAGATGGGACGATCCGATGAGGCCCGCGAGTTTGACCGCAAGGCACAAGCCTACCGCAGCGTGTGGGATGACAGTGTGAAATGGTTCCGCTCGCGCATGGCCGACGGCTCGTGGATGCCTTGGCAGGGGCGCAAAGTCCACTGGCAGGGATGTGTCGAGAGCAACAATTATCAGCAGGGATGGTTTGTCCCCCATGACATCGACGGCCTGAAAGAGCTGATGGGTGGCGAGGAGGAATTTGAACGCGATCTCGTGGCCTTCATGGAGGGTGCGGAGGATAAATTCCGCTGGAGTGACTACTACAACCACCCCAACGAGCCTGACCACCATGTGCCTTTCATGCTCAACTACACCTCGCGGCCGTGGCTGACGCAGTACTGGACTCGCCGCATCTGTGACGAGGCTTACGGCGACGATGTCTACGGATTGTGCGGCAACGAGGATGTCGGTCAGATGTCGGCATGGTATATCCTCGCCTCGATGGGGTTCCATCCAGTGTGTCCCGGAAGTGACCGTTATGAGATAACCTCGCCTGTCTTTGAACGGGTCGACATCACCCTCGACCCCGATTTCTATACCGGCGGGAAATTCACCGTCATTGCCCGCAACAATAGTCCGGCCAATGTCTACATCAAGTCGCTGCGTCTCAATGGCCGGACGCTTGACCGCCTGTGGATAACCCACGACGAGATAACCTCGGGCGGGGTTCTTGAGATGGAGATGACAGCGGAGAGCAGATAATAAATAACAAATAACAAATAACAAATAACAGATAACAAATAACAGATAACAAATAACAGATAAAAAATAACAGA
>DLAR01000044.1:3967-6275 GCA_002494015.1 Porphyromonadaceae bacterium UBA7042
TCTGTTATTTTTTATCTGTTATTTTTTATCTTTTATTCGTCATTCGTTTTGTGCCGGAGGAGGAAGTCGGCGACGGCGAGGGCGATGGACGGGAGGCCCCGGGGCATCTCGCGGTCGAGGATGGTGTACATGTTGTCGCGGTCGTTCTTGTAAAGGTCCATGACGCGCATGTATTGGTCGCGTGTGATGACCGACGAAAAGTCGGTCAGTCGGTCTTCGCGGATGAGCTGGGCGACGTGGGAACAGGTTGTCGTGAATTTTATCCCTTTGACTTCGGCAATCTGCTGAAGTGTATATCCGGCGTTGATAAGCAGCAGTGTTTCTTCGGCACTCATGCCCGTGCCGAGTTTTTCGGTGATGCCTTTGAATCGGCGGATGGCCATGACAAAAGGCTTCCAGTACTTGACGGTCTTTTTCTCGCCCACGCCCTCGACGGTAGAGAAGGTTTCCATATCGAGGGGTTCGACGCGGACCATTTCGAGGAGCGTCTTGTCGGAAAACACGAGGTAGGGGGGAATCGATTCCTTGCGGGCAAGCTTGAGGCGCACGTCTTTCAGCTCGGCGAGAAGTCGCTCGGCAGGGGAAAGGATTTCCTCGGTTTTGGCGGCCTTCTTCTTGCGCGCCGAGTGGGATGCGGATTCCTCGGGGATGTACCGGGCGAGGGTCACTGACGAGCGGTCGCGCAGCACGGTCGCGCCGTAGGGGGTTATCTTCAGGTGGTTGTTGTCGTTGTAGGCGATGTCGATGAGGCCGAGCTGGATGAGCTGTGACAGGTAGTGGTTCCACTCGGCTCGTGACAGGTCGCGCCCTGCGCCGTAGGTCTTTATGCGGTCAAATCCCTTGGCCGAGATGTCGGAGCGCGCCATGCCGCGCAAGATGTCGTTAAGCATCGAGAATCCCGCTCCGCCCTCGGTGCGGATTATCGCGCTGAGGGCTTTCTGGGCGATGATGGTGCCGTCGAAACGCTCGGGCGGGTTGAGGCACACGTCGCAGTTGCCGCAGTCGTGGTCGACAGTCTCGTTGAAGTAGCTCAGCAGCACTCGTCGGCGGCATACCGATGACTCGGCAAACTCTTTCATGCGCATGAGCTTCTCGTTGTTGATTGACTGTTGCCCGCTTTCGTCGACAAAGCTCTGCCGGGTGACAACGTCGGCATAGGAATAGAACATTATCGCCTCGGCCTTTACACCGTCTCGTCCCGCACGTCCGATTTCCTGATAGTAACTTTCGATGTTGCCGGGCATGTTGTTGTGGATGACCCAGCGGATGTTGCTCTTGTCGATTCCCATTCCGAATGCGACGGTGGCGCAGACCACCTGAACCTCGCCGTTGATAAACTTGTCCTGAGCGGCGTTGCGCTCGGTAACGGATAGACCTGCGTGGTATACTACCGACTTGTATCCTCGCGCCAGCAGCTCGTTGTGGACGCTTTCGGCACCCTTCCGGCTGATGCAGTAAACGATTCCCGCGTCGCGGCGGTATCGCTCTATCATGGAGCAGATGAAGGAGATGCGTCGTTTCGTGCCGGGGTTGGGGATGACGCGCAGCGATATGTTTGGCCGGTCAAATGACCCGATGAACACGGCTGGGTCCCGCAGGCGCAGCTGTGAGGCGATGTCGGAGCGAGTCAGGCGGTCGGCGGTGGCTGTAAGCGCCATTACCGGAACGTGGGGATATATTTCCTTGATGCGGGCAAGGCGGGTGTAATCGGGGCGGAAGTCATGGCCCCACTGGGATATGCAGTGGGCCTCGTCGACGGCGATGAGGCTTATGTTTAGCATCGTCGACCATCGGTCAATCTCCATGAGCAGCCTCTCGGGCGAGATGTAGAGAATCTTGATGCGGCCGGTTGAGAGTTGCTCCAGTATCTCGCGGTTTTCTGTATCAGACTGCATGGAGTTTACGGCGGCGGCCGGGATGCCGTTGGCGGTCAGCGCGGCTACTTGGTCTTTCATCAGCGCGATGAGCGGGGAGATGACGATAGCGGCTCCGTCGGCCATCATGGCGGGAATCTGATAGCATATTGATTTTCCGCCGCCTGTGGGCATGAGCACGACACAGTCGCGACGCATGGTCACGGCTGTGATGATGTCGAGCTGCATGGGGCGGAATGAGCTGTAGCCGTAGAAACGGCGCAGCAACGCGGTCGCGCGTGACTCGATGTCGGCGGGAGTGATGACGTTCTGTACCATCGGGGTAAGCGTTGAGGTGTCTTAGAGGGCGTTTTATAACAAATGTTAAATCCAAAGCCCGTTTTCACGCGTCGGATTTAGTCATGAATCGGGGAAGCATAGCCGTAGCTATGTGA
>DLAR01000067.1 GCA_002494015.1 Porphyromonadaceae bacterium UBA7042
ATTACACCTCGGTCACATAGCCCCAGCTATGCTCCCTCTGTGCAATAACGAGTTAACTGAAAGATGCTACCACTTTGGATTAACATTTGTTATTAAACAACCTCTAAAAGCTCAAAACCGTTTTCGCCTCAGCTTGCCCGTCGATGTGCGCTCCAATTCCGGCAATGCCACAACAGTCTTGGGGCACTCGTGCGGCCTAAGAAGCGAACGGCATTGCTCCATCAACCCGCGCCCGGCCTCCAAGTCTATGTCGGCGACGACAAGGACCACCTCCTCTCCCCACTCGGCGCTCCGGCGCGAAGATATGTAAAATTTGAGATCGGCGGCAACCGGTTTCAACCGGCTCTCCACATCCTCAGGGAACACCTTCAACGCTCCGGTGATTATAACATTGTCAAACCTCCCTACCCACACAAAACGAGACCCGTCAACGATGTCAACGACATCGTTGGTCACCAAACGGCCGAACGACATCCTGTCAGATTCGACGACAAGGCACTGCCGGTCATCGGTCGAAAACCTGAAACCCGGCAACGCGACATACTGCGCCTCGCCCACACGCCTTAATGCCACATGGCTGCATGTCTCGGTCATTCCGAAGGTCGCGTATGCATTAACGCCGCCTTCCACTAACTTGCGCTCATCTTCAGCCGACATCGGCGCCCCGCCGACAATGACATTTTTAATCATCGGCAGGGATTTACACGACAACAACCCGTCAATCTGAGCAGGGACAATCGGCACGAGGTCAATTGCCGTCGGTGGCGAATACCCCCTTAAAGGCTCGCGCGACGGACTCTCAACCCACACTCTGGCCCCGGCAACCGCCGCCCTGACAAGCAACATCTTTCCCGCAATATAATCGGGAGACAGAGGCAGGACGAGCAAAGAATCCGCCCCGATACCGAAGAACTCATTGGTCGCCTTGGCCGAAACGAGCATGTCGCTTTTCAGCAGACGTATCTCCTTAGGCCTGCCGGTCGACCCCGACGTGTGTGCCACGACATAATCGCAGTCGTTCCTCCATTCGGCCATAAACGCCTCGGCCTCGGGAGTCAGAACATCTTCCAGTCCAGATTTCCGGGAATTATCCATTGTTTGTCAGAATTGTAAAACAGACGGTCGCCGCGAAGCTCAAGCGGAGACTGGATGTTGTTGCCATACAACGCACCCGTGCCGAGGCCCTGCGGGATTTCAGGCCCATACCCCGACACCCACTGTGCAATCGCGTTCAACCCTACATTTGACTCCAGTGCCGAAGTCGCCCACCAGCCTATGCCCAGCTCACGGGCGATGTCAATCCATTCCTCGGCACCCGAAAATCCACCACACAGAGTAGGTTTCAATATTATGTAGCGGGGGTTTATCCGTTCCAGCATCTCGTGCTTGTCTTTTCGGCCAAACACGCCTATCAACTCCTCGTCGAGAGCGACGGGGATGGGAGAGCGTCGGCACACTTCGGCCATTGCCTCCCATTGCCTCGCGGCTATAGGCTGCTCGATGGAGTGGATGGCATAATCTGCGAGCTGACCAAGCCTCGCCAAAACATTTTCCGGTGTGAACGCGCCGTTGGCATCAAGCCGCAGCTCCAATGCCGATGAATCAAACTGCCGTCGGATATATCCAAGCAGTTTTAACTCATCATCAAACCGTATGCCGCCGATTTTGAGTTTGACACATCTGAAACCCTCGTCGAGCTTTGCCGAAATGCGGTCAAGCATCTCGCGATAGTCCCCCATCCACACCAGTCCGTTAATCTCGATTCCCTCCTGTCCCGAAAGCCAATCAGACGGGAATGGATTGCGGCCACAGCCATTACGCCAGTCGGCAATAGCCGTTTCAATGCCCATGACAATGGATGGATAATGCGTCAAGTCAGGCTGCGGCGACGACGTGGCGACGGCCACGCACACCGCGTCGAGCATGGTTTCATAATCGGAGACATCGTCACAGCTCAACCCTCGAAACAGACCGCACTCCCCTATCCCGAACCGTCCGTCACCGGCGGACTCATCCCACACCTTTATATAATAGGTGTCTTTCCAGTTCATGGTCTCACGCGAAGTCCGGGCCGCGAACTTAAAGTCGAGACGGTAACGGCACCAAGCAGCACGCATCATCAGCCGGGGAATTTAGGGAACTGGTCAAAGTCAGGAGCACGTTTTTCAAGGAAGGCATTCTTTCCCTCCTGCGCCTCAGCCATCAGATAATACATCAGGGTTGCATCTCCCGCAAATTCCATCATTCCGCGCTGTCCGTCAAGCTCGGCATTGAGGGCGCGTTTGATCATGCGGATAGCCATCGGGCTGCGGCTGAGAATCGTCTCGCACCACTCGACAGTCTCGTCCTCAAGACGGTCAAGCGGCACCACCTTGTTTACCATCCCCATCGCCTCGGCTTCGGCGGCAGAATACTGACGGCAAAGAAACCATATCTCACGGGCCTTTTTCTGCCCGACACAACGGGCGAGGTATGACGACCCGAATCCGGCGTCAAAGCTTCCCACCTTGGGGCCGGTCTGACCGAAACGGGCATTATCTGACGCGATTGTCAGGTCACACACGACATGCAGCACATGGCCGCCGCCGATAGCATAACCGTTGACCATCGCAATCACCGGCTTGGGAATCGACCGGATGGCCTTATGGAGGTCAAGGACATTAAGCCTCGGTACCCCGTTTTCGTCAATATATCCGCCTATGCCCTTCACCTTTTGGTCTCCGCCTGAGCAGAACGCCTTGTCACCGGCACCGGTAAGGACAACCACCCCGATGTCAGAAGCCTCGCGGCAGTAGGCCATAGCGTCGAGCATCTCGCGGTTTGTCTGCGGGCGAAAAGCGTTGTAGACCTGAGGCCGGTTAATCGTTATCTTGGCAATCTTTCCGTATTGCTGAAAAAGAATATCCTCATATTCCTTAATTGTCTTCCATTCTCTCATAAAAACAAAATTAAATTATAATACAAAATTAAAACAAACCGTTCTAACCGCAAAATGATAAATTCAAATCACACCGAGAAATCCCCCGGCAGGCAAAAAGCAAGGGGGTTTAACAAAAAACATTTGTGCCTTTGCAGAAAAAATGCGTCAAAATTCCCATTTTTCGGAGAATAAATGCTATCTTTGCACTTATTCTCTCCGTTAACCTTGATATAATAAAATTATCTGCACTAAGAACATATTTTAATTATAAATTAATTCCAACCGATGAAAAGAGTTTATACGTTTGGAGACGGCAAAGCTGAGGGTAATGCCTCAATGCGCAATCTCTTGGGCGGCAAAGGTGCCAACCTCGCCGAAATGAACCTCTTGGGAATGCCTGTGCCTCCCGGTTTCACTATCACTACCGAAGTTTGTACAGAATATACTCAGTATGGTCGCGATGAAGTTGTAAAACGCATTCAAAAAGAAGTTGAGGATGCCATCGCCCATGTTGAATCACTGACTGGTAAAAAATTTGACGATCCTTCCAACCCCCTCCTCGTCTCAGTTCGTTCAGGAGCCCGCGCGTCGATGCCCGGCATGATGGACACCGTCCTCAACCTCGGCATGAATGACGCCACTGTAGCATCTTTGGCCGAAAAGAGCGGCAACCCCCGATTTGCATGGGACAGCTACCGCCGTTTCGTCCAGATGTACGGCGACGTCGTTCTCGGCATGAAACCCAAAAGCAAGGCCGACATCGATCCTTTTGAAGAAATCATGGAAAAGGTCAAAGAGGAAAAAGGTGTCAAACTCGATACCGAGCTTGACGTTGAAGACCTCAAGAACCTTGTAAAACTTTTCAAGGCCGCAGTAAAGGACTTCACAGGAAAAGACTTTCCTGACAGCGCGTGGGAACAGCTTTGGGGCGGCATCTGCGCCGTATTCGACAGCTGGATGAACGAGCGCGCCATCCTCTATCGCCGCATGAACCAGATTCCCGAGGAATGGGGAACAGCCGTGAATGTTCAGGCTATGGTCTACGGCAACATGGGCAACAACTCGGCAACAGGCGTAGCTTTCAGCCGCGACGCTGCAACCGGTGAAAACATCTTCAACGGCGAATACCTCATCAACGCTCAGGGCGAAGACGTGGTTGCCGGCATCCGCACACCCCAGCAGATTACCGTCGAAGGTTCCCGTCGCTGGGCAGCCCTCCAAGGCATCAGCGAGGAAGAACGCGCTGCCAAGTATCCTTCACTTGAAGAATCAATGCCCGTCTGCGCCGCCGAGCTTATCGCCATCGCCAACCGTCTTGAAGACTACTACAAGGACATGCAGGACATGGAGTTCACCATTCAGGACGGCAAGCTTTGGATGCTCCAGACCCGTAACGGCAAACGCACCGGTGCCGCCATGGTAAAAATCGCCATGGATCTTCTCCGTGCAGGCGAGATTGACGAGAAGACCGTCATCCTCCGCATGGAACCTCAGAAACTCGACGAGCTTCTCCACCCGGTATTTGACAAGGCCGCTCTCAAGCGTGCCAAAGTTGCCGCAAAGGGACTTCCCGCATCTCCCGGTGCAGCCACAGGCCAAATCGTGTTCTCGGCTGAAGATGCCGAGGCTTGGGCTGAAAAGAAAAAGAAAGTTGTCCTCGTCCGCATCGAGACATCGCCTGAAGACCTCCGCGGCATGGCCGTTGCTCAGGGCATCCTCACCATGCGTGGCGGCATGACCTCCCACGCTGCCGTTGTTGCCCGCGGTATGGGCAAGTGCTGCGTGTCTGGTGCCGGAGAAATCCGCATCGACTACAAGGCCAAGACAGTAGAAATGGGCGGCAAGGTTTATAAAGAAGGCGACTGGATTTCTCTCAACGGCTCGACCGGTGAAGTTTATGACGGTCAGGTTCCCACCGTTGAACCGGAACTCGACGGCGACTTCGGCTCGATCATGAAACTCTCCTCTGACTTTGCAACCACCCGCGTTCGCACCAACGCCGACACCCCCCGTGATGCCAAGCAGGCCCGCCACTTCGGAGCCGAAGGTATCGGTCTTTGCCGCACTGAGCACATGTTCTTCGAAGGTGACCGCATCAAGGCCGTGCGCGAGATGATTCTTGCATCTGACGTTGAAGGCCGCCGTCATGCACTTGCCAAGCTGCTCCCCATGCAGCGCGGTGACTTTGAAGGCATCTTCGAGGCAATGGACGGTTTCGGCGTAACAATCCGCCTGCTCGATCCCCCGTTGCACGAATTCGTGCCTCACCAGACCGCCACTCAGAAAGTAATGGCCGAAGAAATGGGTCTCACTCTCGAAGAAGTCAAAGCAAAAGTTGACTCTCTCGAAGAATTCAACCCCATGCTCGGTCACCGCGGCTGCCGCCTTGGTATCACCTACCCCGAAATCACCGAAATGCAGGCCCGCGCCATCATCGAGGCAGCCCTTGCAGTTCAGGCCCGCGGCGTGAAGGTATACCCCGAAATCATGATTCCCCTTGTCGGCTCACTCAAGGAAATCCAGAATCAGGCCGACATCATCAACATCACTGCCGCAAAGGTATTTGAGGAACAAAGCCAGAGCGTGCCCTACAAGGTAGGTACCATGATCGAGGTTCCCCGCGCAGCCCTCGTTGCCGACCAAATCGCCACCGTTGCCGACTTCTTCTCATTCGGCACCAACGACCTGACTCAGATGACTTTCGGTTTCTCCCGCGACGATGCGCCCAAATTCCTCAAGTTCTACAAGGAACACGGCATCATCAAGACCGACCCGTTTGAAGTACTCGATCAGGAAGGTGTAGGCCAGCTCGTCAGAATGGGCGTAGAAAAAGGCCGTGCCACCAAACCCGAGCTCAAAGTCGGAATCTGCGGCGAACATGGCGGCGAACCCTCGTCGGTCAAGTTCTGCGCTAACCTTGGCATGAACTACGTCTCCTGCTCACCCTACCGCGTGCCCATCGCCCGCGTAGCTGCGGCGCAGGCTGCCATCGAAAAGTAAGAAATCGATTCTTAAAATAAGCCACTTAGGCGGTATGTTCTGATTAACAAGAGCATACCGCCTAATGTGTTTTTAAGGGAAACCCGGGACTCATGTGTATGAGTTTATTTTATGAGAATCTTTCTTGCAGTGTTTTCGGATCGCCAAATATATATACCGGGGGATATTCCTGACCACGCGCCAAAATCGACAGACTCTTTTACGAGCATGCCGTTAATGAAGTATAGGCTGCCACTCGACAATGTGGAATCGGATGAGATTTCATCAATTCCGGATTCTCCGTCAACTTGTGGAAACAACGGGAGGGATGGAAACCAATAATTCATTATCATTTCATAATCGCGGATTTTCTCTCCTTGCGCGGAATAACGCCGTGTAATATACGTTGGAGTCCCAAACTCGTGATAAAGAGCCATATAAAGCTCGTCAGTCACTGGATGAGCACCTATCGCGCAGCCATATAGTTTCCAATTGGCACCTTCTTCTTCCAAGTCAATAAATAATGACTGTTCATGGGTATCGCAGTCAAATTTGTAGATTTTAGTTCCGGTAAACCACCTGTTTGGTCCGTCTTTCCAATAAAGACAATTTTGTACTGTTGATGCTACAAACGCATCCGGGGTCCATGCATACCATGAATTAGCCGGTGCATAAAACCCATCTTTAACGGGGATGATTTCGTAGTCCAATGTCACGGGGTCAAGCCGTACTATATAATTCAATGCCACCCCGGTGCCTTGACAATTCTTTGCTACAGAAAGCCAAAGGAACCCATCTTTGGATTTGACGACAGAGCCTATTCCGGCTCCGTCCTGAACGATATCCATTGATATTACGTTGACCACCCTATCCAATGTTGGATCAACAACCAGCAACCCGTATTGTTGGTGGGCCACAAACACCTTCCCGGCCGCCGATACCATCATTCCTGACTGACCGTGATATAACGATCCGGTAGGGTCGGTATTAGGTTTATCGTTGTCGCCGCCTGCATTTGGATTGGCAGACCCTTCGACCTGCCCTGAGACAATATAGGTGTCAAGGTCAAAAATCCATACTCCGTTGCTTGTGGAAATATAGCCCTTATGTTCATCTACTCCGACAAATCCTCTCCCGTCGCATTGCGCTCCTGAAGAATCAATCAGGCTCTGCTGATGAAGAATTTTCATTGTCTTAGCATCAGCAACCGTGATTCGTCCGCCGGAAATTGTCGCGCCCGGATCCTTGTCTTGTTTGGCAATCAGATAAAGACGGTCATGCCAGAGTGCTCCATATTGATTGGTGCATCCGAGTTCTTTGCCGGGATTCTCGGCCTGAATTATGCGGTATTTCCAAAAATTGCCGTCAGGGTCGTCTGGCAAAAGATAGTTGACTGTAGAGTTCTGATGTCCGTACCAGTCCTCGTTCACCCAGATTATTCCCTGAGTGTAGTCAGTGTCCTGAGCGGCGACTGCCGAAACAGTCGCCGTCAGGAGAACCGATGCTATCGATAAGAATAGTTTCATTATTAATTGATTCTTATCTTGGCAGTCAAGCCATTTGAACCTCTGAAAATATAGAAACCTCCTTTGTAATCAGGATATATCACGGCGGTGTCATTGTCGATTGTGAGAGTATCGATTTTTCTGCCATCGAATGTAAACACATCGAAGACTATGCCACGCAGATCGCGGAACGCAACGAAATGCCCGTTGCTGTATATAGTACCTTCGGAGTTAACAGTACTGATGCCGGTGGTCACATCCCCAATCTTGACATTGATATTCTTGGACACAACTTTGCCATTCGATTCCGCCATAAGCGTAAATCTCTGCTGACCGTTGGCCAGAGGCTTGATTGTGAGCTGCTTGTCATTCAGGCTAATTTCTGCCGCAGGCACATCAGCCGTTTCTTCATAGAGTGATGTCTCTGGGATTGAAACAACGATGTTGCAGTTGTGATTGTCCTTGTCGTCGAGACTTTGAGCCAAATCATAAGTGTATTCTTCATCACATCTGTCGACCGAAGGAAGAACAACATCCTCGAAAAGGATTTCAGGGTCATACTTATCGGGCACAATCGCTATCGACGGGAACCAGAAATATTTGTCAAGCTCGATGGTGTGCTTGATTTCTCCGCTGGACGCATCCACAAAATGGAGGCGGTTGTTCAGAGCATTCACTCCGAATCCGGGTGTAGAACAATACATCCACATATCAGTGCGTGAATCATAGTTAGGCGTTCCGTATCCCATAGAATAGCATTCATCGGCCACACTGCCATGCTTATAAAGCATTGTCAATGTCGAAGGGTCGGGGGTGTCGTCTATGTCCCAGCGGATAAGGTCGCCTGTTGATCCGTTCCAGTTGCCGGTGCTCCAGAAAAGAGTATTGGTTTTGTTTGATGCCCGGAGATTGCCGGTACGCCATGAACCGCTTGAACATCCGATAGTGCCAGCTCCGATTGTGAGTACATCGCCCAACTCCAGTGTCTCCGGATTAATAGACTGTAGCGTCTTGGCACATCCTATCCATACTCTGCCGTCGAGCGACTGGGCTACTGTCTGAATTCCACTTACGGGAATGTCCATTATCAGTTTGTCGGTCTCGGTGTCTATGATGGAGAGGCCGTTGCCTACGCGTACGGCAAAGACATATTTTCCGGCCTTCACCATATCGCCCATCTGTCCGTTACGTCCGGGACTGACACCGTCAATGTCGGCATCGTCAATGTATATACCGTCGGCATCCATGTGCATCACTCTTACGCCTGCGGTATGGCCGAGATAGACTTTCTCGGGATTCACGCCTACGCAGGCACGGCCGTCACCTCCGATTTCGTCGATGCTGCCGATATATTTCAAAGTGGAAGCATCAGCAACGACCACCCGTCCGCCGGATTTTTCTCTAGTATCGCCGTTATCCCATGCCTGCTTTGACATTACAATGAGCTTGCCGGCATATATGGTGGCGAACTGTGACGTGGCACCGAATGCCATATTGTTGTTCTGATTGCCATAGGCGCGATAATAGACATCGCCGTCTTCACTGATATAGTTGATAGAGCCGCTCGTATGTGTGAACCATTCCTCATTGAGCCAGAACAGGCCGTCGGCGAAACCGTCAGTCGGTTTGTTGTCGGGGTCAACGCCTTTCACTCTTACTGTGTATTCAGACTTGATATCCGTTCCGGGGACAGACACTGTCATAGTCGTCTCTCCGGCACGATGTGCCACAAGGCCCTTGATGCTGGTATAGATGGTGACTACGGATTCATCGGCAAATGATACTTCGAAATTTGCAAAATCCGCATTCTCGGGTTCATACTGCGGGGTGATAAGCGTGCATCCCATATTCTCCATCTCGATGGTCTCGCCTACGGCAAATTCCTTGAGAGAGATTCCGATGACGGGATTGGCTACAAAAGTGCTTGTCTTGAGAGAAGCGTCGCTATACACGCGTCTCACTTCCTGCTTGCCCGCGCCCCAGTCTTTGCGGATGTTAAGATACGGAACAATCAGGGCTTCGGTCGGCTTGTTGGCTGTGACCCGCAACAGCATTGCGCCTTTCGCTGCATCAGCCACATAGACACTATAATCGGTAGACGAGGTCTCATTGTCCATCGCACGCACTTCGGCTGATATTTTTGCTCCAAAAAGGTATGCGCCTTCTCCGCAGAGATTTGCAATCATAGGCACCATACGCTGAACGCTGCTGCCATTCTTGTCGGTAGCGGTGTTGAGCTGCACCACGTCGAGAGTCCATATTCCCAATTCGTCAGCGGGACGAAGATAGAATGTGTAGTCTTTGGCGGCAGGTTCAGTTGTGTCGACAGTTACATATTCCAGTGAAATATTGTCGCCGGACGATACAGAGCTGTCAAAATTGGCTAATTCACCGTTGACAAATACTTTCCACTGTTTGTCGGCCGTGTTTACGTTCCAATGGTCATAATCCGAGCTGCCGACAGCCGTTTCAAATTCTCCACTGTATGATGCCACTCCGGATTCAAGAGTCAGGGAAGTTCCGTCAACAGACACAGCTGCGGAATTGTCTCCGTTGGTGTCGAATCCGAAAGCAGCGAAGTTGCCGTCGGCTCCCTTGAGCGCATAGAAACGGGTATCATTGGCCAAAGCCGAAACCATAATATCATAGACTGTTGCGTTTCCGCTGAAAAGGACTGCCTCTGTCAGGTTGTCAAGCGCTTTATCATCGCCCCATGCGAGAGTGAGTCCGGCGTAAGAATTGCCATTGCCGATTACGTTGCGGAACGTTTCGGGCACTTCGACTGTGTTTTCAGTGCCTGACAGCTTTGTATAGCTTATGCCGTCGACAACAAAATCGACTGCGCCATAAGCGTCGACAAAAGCAAACAAGCCTGTGATTACTGCAAGCGATTTTGCAATAATCCGAGTTGAATTCATGTTCATTTGCTATTGAGTTAAAATTGGTGTTTTGCAATACGTTTTGAAACCCTGCTGCATGTACGCTCGATATAGACACCTGCTGCAGGGGGTGCTGACAGACGGATGCCATCAAGGGAATAATATTCCGTCACAGAGTCGTCGTCATCTGAAATTTCCGGAACAGAAGTCGATATGTCGCCCACATAGACCGGAGTGCGCCATTCCGGATCTTCTGAGGTGAACGACCAATAAATCCATCCGTGCACGTCGCCATCCTTTAGATATACACTGCTCATGCCGAGAGCTGAATATCCGAGGTTGGCAAGGTCTCCTTCCGTGCCAGTCCAGTAGCTCCAATAACCGTCATACCATCCGCTGTTCCAAATGCCTGCGGATTCATCATTCATCTTCCACCAGTCATAATCATAGGCGGGATAGCCATATTCGTTATAATTGAGCGGATGCTGGATGACGTGTGTGGTCTTGGCTTCTTCGATTGCTTCCATCACAAAATCGATAGCGTCGGCTCCGGGAGCCGATGTCTGTTTCATAAATGTGTTGGGTTCAAAGAAGCCGAACGAGATTCTTGAGTCGGCGGCCGCTCCGTCTAAATCATAGTCCAGAGCATCCAGTAGTTCTTTGTTCCAGTCTGAATATCCCACACCGTCAAGGGTATAACCCATATCTCCTGTCATCTGAATCAGGATACGCAGCCTGTCCGAATTTTCGGCTATCGCGGAGATAAGCTCCACTCCGTTGGGCGTTTCGCCGTTTTCCCAGCGGTAGCCCCACACGAGAGTGCCGGGATTGGGCTTGCTGCCCGTGTCAAACTGGATTACCAAGGCTGCCCGATTGGGGCCAGTGCCGGTCCAGTTCCGGATTTTGTCGAAGTCTATCGGATGAGCCATTGCCGTCAGCGCCGACAATACGATAGCTAATGAGAGTAGTTCTTTTCTCATAATTGGTTTATTAAAATTATTAGTTAAACATGATTTTAAGAGATTGTTTAACAACAACGACCTCTAAGGATTGGGACGACCGGGAAGATCAATGTGAAGGTCTTGCGCCCGACTTAGCTCAGTGGAAGTTTCTCCAAGCCAACCGCAGTATTGGTTTATACCTGTATAGACCCTGATGAAATCAACGCCGGGCAAATCAACCGGGTTGCCGTCAGAATCCACCGCCCACGATATGTCGAATGAATTCAGGTCTTCGTATTCGTTAGGGTGATTGTCAACATATCCCCACGGAAAACTGTACAAGACAAAATAACTGCCGTTTCCACTTATATCCTCAGCATTGTTGGCGAGCAACGAGCCGGAAAAAGAAATTTCGTCACTATTTACCCACTTGGGGAAATACTCCTGATTGTGAAATATATTTTTTGCAATATACCCCTTCTGTCCTTCATTGTCGCTCCATTCGATATAATAAATATCATCCAGACTATTATCCTCGTCGGCCACAATTTCCCTATCCGGGTCGGGTCGTTGATATGTAATTGAATAGGTGTGACGTGTATCTTTGGAGTAATATTCACTTCCGGCAAGTTCATACCATTCATCATCGGGCAGACCGTTGCAGTTAGTATCGTAACTTACCATTACAATTCCCGGCTCAGCCGATCCTCCCCTTTCATCAGGATTGAGCAGCTCATAAAAGGCATTTCCCCATATCTGAAAGTCTTTCTCTCCATGCACATTTATCACCGTGTGGTCAAAACCAAACGTCACATATCCGCCATAACCTCCAAGAGAAATCATAATATCGTTAGTGCCAGATATGGATTCCTCTACTTTCTGAAGTATGGTCTCATAAGTGTCGCCTTCTTCATATCGGGGCATTTCGTTGATAAATTGACCGGGGGCCGGACAATACTCGTAAACTTTTGAGATGTAAGCACTATATTCTATTTCTTCGTGGAGAACATGAATATCAAATGAAAAATCGTAGGGGGTCTGAGGGTCAATGATTTTCAGTTCCACGTTATAATCTCCCTCTTCTCCGGAAAGAAAAATGTAATCTCTTTCTTCACTGACCAACACTCCATCCACATACCACTCATAGCGCTCGCCGGTAAGCGCAGGATGAAAATCAAGTTTCTGCATACGCGCTATATAATACACGTCATCAATACCGAGATTGACCATCGGAATTTCATCGGTACATCCGCAAAACAGTGACACAGAGACAAATGCTAAAACTATTTTCTTCATTTTGTAAGGAATGTTATATGAGCCGGAATATCCCCGGTGCGGACGCTCCATTTTTTATATCCGTCGGGACTAAAACAATAGAGGGTACCTGATGAAACATAATTTTTTGCATCAGTGACGAATATATCTCCAGATTCGGGATGGACGGCAATTCCGTATGGAATGGTTATTTCCTTTTCTGTGCCGTCTTTTATGAAATTATCGGATATTATTTCTTTGGTAAGCACGTTAATGACTCCATAGGATATGGTATTGGAGGCAGTGTAATTGTTCCATTCCGTGGCGTAGAAATACATCTTGTCCTCATAAAATGCCATATTGGAACAAGCCACCGGTATTGTATCAGTCACAATCATCTGATTGTAGCCCGGTTTTTTCTGCATAACATACAAGCGCGACGGACGATACTGGTAATCACCACGCGAAGTAACCCATAACTTGTTATATTTGTCCTTTTTAAGGCGATGAAGGTTTATACCAACCTGTATCTGTTGAACCTGCTTGAAATCAACCATTTGGATTACAGATACCGTGTTGTCATAGTTAGGGGCGCGGTAGCCTCCGGAATTTGCCACATACATGTAGTCATCGACAATTTCCATTTCTTCAGGCTGATAACCCACAGAAACTTTCCTCGTGACGGCAAGAGAAAGTGTATCGACCTCATATACTGCACCTTTGGGTGCGTTTGGGTCAATCAGCACAGGTCCGACATAGGAGCTGACATAAGCCTTTCCGCGATGAAACCTGACATAACGGCAATTGGGAATATCAATCTGGCCGAGTCTGACACCAGAACGGGAATCCAGAACTTCGACCTTGTGAGAGCAGTTGACCACAACGTATAGTTTCGAGCCATAGATGCCTATATCGTTGCCCACATCTCCAAGCTCTTTTATAACATTAGGGTTTCTCTCAGCATAAAAATTTCGGGAATAGAGACCTGTATAATAATCATAGAAGTCGAGAGTGCATTTGTTGGACCCCATATTTCCCTCATTGACAAGGTAGAAGCCACGGATGCCTGATCCGGGACGTTCATCGCCTATGACATCATACTCCGTTGGCACCACAAGTTCGTCTTCTCGACAACTTGTGATGACCGTCAGGAGTGGCAGAAAATATAAGAAAATTTGTTTGCTTGTCATATTTCAACTGTTATCGTAAACCTGTAATTACGTTTAGGCATCGGGTAGTTCAGAATTACGTCATAATCTTGGCTAAGAATATTATTGACTTCGATCAGTGCCCTTAGGCTGACTCTGCCAAGTTGAAAATCTTTACTAAGGGATAGGTCGGAGGTGTACCAAGGTTGCGTGTAATTATATCTGATATTCTCCTGTTGGTTATATCTCTCACCTACATATATCCAAGAGTAATTAAGGCCCCATCCCCGCCACTGTAGATTTACGACCGCTGCTCCCGAATGGCGGGGTATGTAGGGTATCTGGTCGCGATAATAATTGTCTGCGGGATTAGTTATGTCGATAGCTCTTTGGAAGGTATACTGTCCGCGCACGGTCATATACAAATCCTTATATGGATTGATGGTCAGGAGTCCGGTCAGATCCACACCATGTATGTCCACAAGACCAAGATTAAGCATTGTCCAACGGAACTGCTGTCCCTTGGGATATGCCACAATCTTGTCCTTGACCCGGTTATAATAAGCATCGACACTGACTCTTGCCGCAGATATAACCGATGTTGACTTATGGTCGTATAATAATCCTATGTTATACTGAGCGACACGCTCCGGGGAAAGTTTTGAATTTCCCATGTCGGCATAATACAGATCATTAAATGTCGGCATCCTGAATGATTTCTTGTAAAAGACTCGGATTGAGAAATCTTTGTTACGAAGTGGATATCCGTTCATGAAGATGGCCGGAGAAAACACATTTTTATCTGACGGAGCCTGCTGCCCTTTTATCCGGTCGTGAATAAATGTGCCTAAAGCACTTGCCTGAATTTTGAATCTGTCAAGGTCAAGGGCCGTGGCAGCGGATAAATATTGCGAAATACGGTCGGGCTTTACAAAGCCATAGACATCGGCTTCAAGAGTGTTCCACATGAAGTCATAACTTGCGGAGATACTCCAGAAATCGGTTATTTCATATTCATTAGCCGACGAAAAGTAAATCTCTTTTTGCTTGTAAAGGTTGTCAATCTTTACCTGCTTGTCTTCATTATTTACATAGTGAGTCCGGTAAAAGGCATATTTTATATTATTCAAGGTGGTGAATTTTCCGAAATACCCTGTATATCGACCTTGTGCAAACGAGTTGGTATCCCAGATTCTTTCTCCCCTTCGCCATACATTATTGACAATTGCTCCGGGGACTCCACGTTCGGAGTTATAATTGTAAACTTTGAAATTCCAAGTACCGTTATTGAGCGTGCCGCGAGTATTCAATTCAATTCGTGTGGCGTTTATGTCTCCGTTTTGTCTTACAGCGGTTGTATCATAAGCAAGTTCCCCGGCAGGATTAACACGTCGGTATCTGAATTTATATTTACCACTTGAATTTATCCACTCAGTACTCAGAGATGCAGAGACTCTATTGCTGAGCCTTAATTCTATCAGTGCTGAAGGATTAAGCAAATCGAATGACCCTGTTCTGATTGTAGCTCTTGCGTGATACGTTTCGCCTTCGTTGAAAACAGGGGTGCGAGTCCTCATATATATGGTGCCTGCGGATCCGAAATCTTTCGCAGGCTGTAAGATTTCGCTCTTTTGACCGTTGTAAAGCGACAGTGCCTCAATATTGTCAAGAGAAAACTGGCCAAGATCGATTTGTCCGTTCTGGGCATTTCCAAGTTCTACCCCGTCATATACCACACCGGTATGGTTTGTGCCCATAGAGCGAATATTGACGGTCTTGATACCGCCGACACCTCCATAATCTTTTACCTGCACGCCTGAAAAGTAACGCAGTGCATCGGCAACGCTGTTGCTGTTCAGTCTGCGCAGTTCCTCTCCCGACAAGACTTGTGCCGGAATTATGTCTTCATTTGGTTTTCGAGCTGTAACCACAACCTCTCTCAGTTGATGCGAAAGAGAGTCCGTGTGTTCCTCTGCCGAAACTTCTACTGGCATAATGAAATAAATCATCGCCAGAGAGAATAAAATATGTCTCATTCTTCTCATAAAGAAGGTTAATACTCAGAAAATAAATTCCCGTCTGTGCACTAACAGAATGTACACAGACGGGATTATGCATTAACTCCTCTAAACGAGTGTCGACGTAACTTTGAATTCGCTTAAGAAATCAACAACCTGCCCATAGTCCCGTAGGCACATTCATATTTACAGCAATGGCAGGTCTTCTGACTTATCCGGGTTTAATCGCGCCTTCCCAGTCCAACGGAGACCAGTGGCATATTGCGAAAAAACTTGTTCTATAACGAATTTTGCATCGGCAAAGAACGCGGAAATACAGCAGCGGGTACTGTCGAGGAATCACACCTCATTCCCTTTTGATGCCCTTCTCTCCTCCACTCTTGGACGGCAGAGCAACCATTTCAGCCGTAAAATTACAAAAAATAATCCTCACAGCCAAATAATTTTTTTAATCTGCGAATCGATGAAAAAAATCATCAAAAATCATCATACTTCTCAGGGACGCCCCATAGCCACTTGTGCCAACAGTATCATCTTGGACAATATAATCTCAAATATGGAGAAGCCGGGCATCGGAAAATGATTCCGATGCCCGGCTTCTTTATCAATGACAAGCTTTATATCGCTTTATATCCGGTCAACTATTGGTATCAAAATCAGCTTAGTAGTTCCACTGGCAAGCTACCATTCTCAACTCGGGGCAAGCAATGGTGCGGAAGTCGGTAATCATGTTGAAACGGCAGTTGATATAGGTAAGTGCCGAGTCAAATGATACATCAAGCATTGTCAGCTGGTTGTTGTTACAGATGAGTCGCTGGAGGAATGTCTGATTTGACATATTGAGCTGGGTGAGGTCATTGTAGGAGCAATCAACATACTGGAGGTTGGGGCAAGTCTCTACGCTGAGGGTGGTCAGGTCATTGTAAGAGCAAACGAGGTCAAGGAGGTTGTTGCAATTGCGGACACCGAGAGTGACCATGTTGTTGTCAGAGCAGATGAGAGTGCTCAAGGCAGGCAGTCCGGACACGAGGAACGAGGTGATTTCGTTGTCGTCAATATTGAGGTTCTGAAGGTTCTCGACCCCAAAGAGGTTAAGCGATGTCAGCTTGTTGTATCCGCAATAAAGATTCTTGAGCGCGGTACAGCCTGAGATGACCAGAGTTTCAAGATGGCAGCCTTGGCAGTTAAGAGTCTTCAGCTGTGTGGAGTTGGCCACGTTAAGTTCAACAAAGAGGTTGTTGGAAACATTGAGGTTGTTCAGCAACGGGGTGTTGTTAAGGGTCATCTCGGTCAGGCGGTTCTTGTAAACCGAAACTTTCTGTAACTGGGGGCAATTGGCAAAATCGACCTCTTTAAGAACGTTGCGGCCGGCATTAAGCTCGGTCAGAGCGGGACAGTCAGCAGTTGTGAGATTCTGGATTTTGTTGCGCGAAACATCAACCTTTGTCAACGCCTTGAATCCTGAAAGGTCAAGAGTGCCTGCGAGTTTCTTGTCTTTCCAGTCAATCTCAGTCACATGACCGTTTTCAATTTTCACGCCTTCAATGCTTCCGAAATTCTTAACGTCAGTGACTTTCAGAGCAGTGGCATTGGTTCCCTCTTGTGCGGGTTGCGACAGGAAAGCTGAAAGCTGTTTTGCTTCGTTCTTGTCAATCTTCTGTGCGAAAGCAGTCGTGCATCCTAGCATGAGAGCAATCATTAATAACGCTTTTTTCATAAAACAATAGTTGGTTTTGTTAATTTTATCTATCTAACAACACCGACTTGAAAAAAGTTTTATTAACGCTAATTTTTTTGAAATAAGGCTCTAAGAAACGTCAGAACGGAGCAACATCATCGGCCGCCGACGGCATAATATCAGCAGTTCCACCCGACAAAGGGTCGCCGGATGGGACGAATGCCGACGATGCACCCTCGATTTCGGCATTAAGTCGCGACCCCATCGTTCCGGATGACACCTCTCCTTCTCCGTCCCAATTTTCAAAACGGGCATACTTGGACTTGAACCTCATTTTCACATCATCGACACGGCCACTACGGTGCTTGGCGACAATAAACTCGGCCAAGCCGCGGATGTCGTTTCCCGCCGCATCGGTACCCGAGCGAAGGTAATATTCGGGACGGTGAATGAAACAGACAATGTCGGCATCCTGCTCGATGGCACCACTCTCGCGAAGGTCGCTCAGCTGCGGACGTTTCCCGTCCTTGCTGTCGGCACCGCGCGACTCGACGCTTCGGTTCAACTGTGACAGCGCGACAATCGGGATATTCAATTCTTTGGCAAGCTGTTTCAATGACCGAGAAATCATACTCACTTCCTGTTCACGCGATCCGAATTTCATACCCGACGCGTTCATCAGCTGCAAATAGTCAATAATAATAAATTTCACGTCATGCTCACGCACAAGACGGCGCGCCTTGGTGCGCAATTCGAATATCGACAGGGACGCGGTATCGTCTATGAACAGCGGGGCCCCGTACAGATGCTTGATTCGTGACATGAGCTGGTCCCATTCCATCGGCGACAGCTGGCCACTCTTGATTTTCTCGCCCTCGATCTCGCAGGTGTTTTGTATAAGGCGGTTGACAAGCTGGAGATTGGACATTTCGAGCGAAAAAATGGCGACGGGTATATTGTAGTTAACCGCCATGTTCTTGGCCATAGACAAAACGAAGGCGGTCTTGCCCATGGCGGGTCGCGCGGCGATAATTATCAAGTCGGATGCCTGCCACCCCGACGTGAGCTTGTCAAGCTCGTGGTATCCGGATTCGAGACCTGACAAGCCGGTCGCACGGTTGGCCGCGGTCTGAATCTGCTCGATTGCCGATCCGATGACCGGGTCTATCTGCGTAACGTCCTTCTTGACATTACGCTGAGAAATCTCAAACAGCTTTCCTTCGGCCTCTTGAAGGAGGTCATCGACATCATAGCTTTCATCAAACGCCTGTGTCTCTATGGCCGACGCGAATCTGATCAGCTCGCGGGCAAGATATTTCTGAGCGACGATGCGCGCGTGTGATTCCACATGGGCGCCCGAGGTCACGCGCGAGGTCAGTTCCGAGATAAACAGTGGGCCGCCAACTTCGTCAATCGTACCGTTCTGGCGCAATTGTTCGGTGACGGTAAGCATGTCGATAGGTTGCTGAGACGCGCCAAGCGCCTGTATGGCAGCATAAATTTTCTGATTGGAAGGCTCGTAGAACGATTCGGGTTTTAATATGTCACAGACTGCGGTGTACGCATCCCGTTCAAGCATGAGGGCCCCGAGCACTGCTTCTTCAAGGTCTTTGTCACGCGGAGGCTTTCGGCCGGCAAGGTCGTAGGCCGCCACATGCTCCGGGTTGTTTCGACGAAACCCGGAACGGTTGTTATTGTTTTCTGCTGCCATTTGATTCACTTTTATCTAACAAAGGTAGCATATAATGCCGGATTTATAATTCTATGCCCGGGGAGCCTACTGTTAAAAATATTTAATCGACTAATATATAAAAACCTGTCGCGCAGTAGCGCGGCAGGTTTTTATAACAACAAAAGGGCATCGGACATCAGTCCTCCTTTTCCGTAGTTCTGTTCTTGGTTTTTGACTTTGACTTTGTAGCCGATGAGTCAATGTCTTTTTCTTCTTTGAGGTCTATCTCGTTGCGGTCACTGTCAAACACCTTGTACTGGAGATAGGCGAGCGACTGGTCAGGAAGTATGCGGAATTTGAAACCGTACTCCATCTGCCAGCGACGGTAAAGCGATATGAATCCCTTCTTTAAAAACGCATCGACATAGGGGTGGACATACATTATAAAGCCGCGCGAATTAAGGTGATTGACAAGGTAGTCAATTTTCTCGTGGAGCGTGTCGGTAAACAGCAGTGACGGCTGCACCTCTCCCTTTCCGTAACACGACGGACAGGCTTCGGCCGTAACGATGTCAAGGGCGGGGCGCACTCGCTGACGGGTAATCTGCATAAGGCCGAATTTACTCAACGGCAAAATGTTGTGGCGGGCACGGTCGTTGGCCATCACCTCGCGCATGTGCTCGTAAAGTTTCTGTCTGTGTTCGGCCTTGTTCATGTCGATAAAATCGATAACAATAATGCCGCCCATATCGCGCAGCCGGAGCTGGCGTGCAATTTCATCGGCCGCGCGCATGTTGACTTCCAGCGCGTTGCTTTCCTGATCAGGAGCAGCCTTGGATCGGTTGCCTGAATTGACGTCGATAACGTGCAGGGCCTCGGTATGTTCAATGATTATATATGCCCCGCTCTTAAAAGAGACCGTTTTGCCAAACGATGATTTAATCTGTTTAGTAATGCTAAAGTGGTCGAAGATAGGCACATCGTCATTATAGAGTTTGACAATGTCCTTGCGCTCGGGAGCAATCAGATTGACATACTTTAAAATCTGGCTATGTATTTCAGGCTCGTTTACATGTATGCTTTCAAACGACGGGCTGAACACGTCGCGCAACATACCGACGATGCGGCTTTCTTCTTCAAATATCAAGGCCGGCGCAGTGGCTTTCTGGGCCTTGGCCACAGTCTGCTCCCAGCACTGAAGAAGGGTTTTCAATTCGTGATTCAACTCGGCGACGCGCTTACCTTCGGCCGAGGTGCGCACTATTATGCCGAAATTTTTGGGACGGATGCTTTCAATCAACTGACGCAGGCGTAGTTTTTCTTCTGTGGTCTTGATTTTCTGGGAGATAGAAATTTTATCACCAAATGGAATCAAAACCATGTAACGGCCGGTAAAAGTGATTTCGGTTGTCAGTCGGGGGCCTTTTGACGAAATAGGCTCTTTGACAATCTGCACCATCAACTCTTGTCCCGGCTGGAGAACATCAGTTATAGAACCATGCTTGTCAATATCGGGCAATCGCTTGATGCGCGACACTGAGGGTTCATGTTTTTTATCGTCGAGCGCGTTCTTGATGAAAGCCGAATAAGAAGAAAATTGCGAACCAAGATCCAAGTAGTGGAGGAAAGCGTCCTTTTCGTAGCCTACGTTCACGAAGGCGGCATTAAGACCCGGCATCAGCTTTTTCACCTTCGCCAGATAAATGTCGCCCACGGCGTAGGAAATGTTTCGCGATTCTTTCTGCAACGAGACGAGCCGCGAATCTTCCAGCAAGGCGATAGACACCTCGGAGGGTTGAACATCTACAATTAGTTCACTTTTCATCAGTGGAATGGTTGGTAATAAATTAAAACAAAGAACAAACTACGGGGACAGAGTAAATGAACCTCGTGTTTGTTCTTGTTTGCTTCGGTAAGAGGTCGACCAACGCCGGAGAGACTGCGAGGTTGCGGTCTTTATAAACGTCGATGACGGTCAACCTGCCGGATGTCTCTTACTTCTTCTTGTGACGATTTTTTCTGAGACGTTTTTTGCGCTTGTGTGTAGCCATCTTGTGGCCTTTTCTTTTCTTTCCGCTGGGCATAGTTTTTACGCTTTATAGGGTTAAAATATTGGGAATTATGCTTTTCAGCAATGATAGCTGACCGGATAACCGAGGAGACGACGGGGCCTCCGGGATTATTTCATGTCCTTTACCTCCTCCATGAACACTTTGGCCGGCTTGAAAGCGGGAATGCGGTGCTCAGGGATGATGATTGTAGTGTTCTTGGAGATGTTACGGGCAGTCTTCTCAGAGCGAACCTTGATGATGAAGCTGCCAAATCCGCGCAAATACACATTTTCGCCATGTGCGAGAGAATCTTTCACGATTTCCATGAACTTCTCGATGGTATCAAGAACGTTTGACTTGTCAATGCCTGTAGTTTTAGCAATTTCGTTGACGATGTCGGCTTTAGTCATTGTAATCTAAGTTTTTATAATTGGTTAATATCTTGATGTCACATATTTTATCCGCTGCCGCGGTTTTTGCAAGTGCAAATATCGGAACTTTTTTTGAATTAACAGCAATGATTGGTGTTTTTTTTACAATAAATCTCACTTATGCACCACATTAGCTCCGGAACCGGACGTCAAAGCAGGCAAATGACGCTCGCGAGCGACCCGATTTCGACAAATCTCTCATGCATGACGGGGGTCGCGACTTTGCTGCGATTAAAATAAATCGCGCCCCATCCGGCAGCTATCGCCCCGGCAATGTCAGTGTCGGGATTGTCGCCGATCATGACGTGCGCCTCGGGATTGGGACATCCTGCCTTCCCCATTGCATAATCATATATGCGCCGGTCGGGTTTGTTGACACCGATGTCATCGCTGAGAACGACAAGGTCTATTTTGTCTGTCAGTCCGGCCGAAGCGATTTTAAGATGCTGCACCTGTGAGAATCCATTGGAAAGGACACCTATATTATATTCGCGGCCGCGCAGGTAGTCAAGCATCTCCCGGGCGCCACCGACGAGTGTCTTCTGCTCGGCAAGCCGAGCCAGATAAACCCGGTCCATTTCCCACGACAAACTGACGAGGTCATCATTCCCGCCCTGCCATGCATCGGCGATAACGGCCCTCATGCGTTCAATGCGGAGGAATTCTTTGGTTATCTCGGCGCGGTTATATCGGTCCCATAACGACTTGTTGTTTTTTTCATAAGCAGCAATCCAGTCATTACAACAGGAATAAAAACGGCCGAGGTTCATCTCGTCATACAGGAGTCTCAACGCGACGCGAGAATTGGCACGGAAATCTATCAGCGTGTCGTCGAGGTCAATCCACACCCATTTTACAGAATCTTGTCTCATGGAATAATCACGCATTTATTTTCCACCATTTATAGGACATCCCGGGGTCATCGGTCACATCTCCGCCCTCCCTGTTGCGCAAGAATTTCACAACACGCATGGTGACAGGCAGAATCAGAATCTCATATACTGTTTTCAGAACAGTCTGCGTAAGTATCAATGCCGCGATTTCGCTCCAAGCAAGAATCCCCCCAAAAGCTATCGGGAAAAATATCAGCGAATCTACCCCTTCGCCGAAGACAGTCGACAGTATTGCACGGAATGAAAAATTACGACCTCCCGAGGCTATCTTCATGCGGGACATCACATAGGCGTTGACCATAGACCCGCACAGAAAAGCTATAAAACTGGCGACAAAAATGCGGGGCACTGCGCCAAATATAACCTCCATGGATTCCTGATCCTCCCACGATTCTGCGCCGGGAAGCCATATCCCCACCTGAAGGAGCAACGAAACGAGAAGGTTCATCAGGAAACCGAGCCATATCACGAGGCGGGCCTTGGAGAACCCGTAAACTTCGACAATACAGTCATTTATTATGTAGGATATCGGAAAAACAATCACCCCGGCGGTAATGGTTAGGGGCCCGAGGTCGACAGTTTTTATTTCCATGAGGTTGCTGACAATAAGACACACACAGAATGTGACAGCAAGCACCATGAATGTCACAGACACATTGCTCTTACTCATCCCGGACCTCCAAAATCAGATTAACGAACTCACGGACACATCCTTCACCTCCACGGAGTGACATGTGCAGTATCCCGTCGATTTTCTTTACCTGAGGCATGGCGTCGGCAGGACACGCGGCCACACCGACGGCCGAAAGCAAGTCGGCACAGTTAACATCGTCGCCTATATAGGCGACATCGCCCGGCCCTATCCCGAGCTCGTTACAGATAGCCTTGGCTGCGGACAGTTTGCCTCCATAACGTTTACCCTGCACGAGATAATCCACTCCGAGTTTCGCGGCACGCCTGCTCACAATCTCGGTATCCTCACTGGTGATAATCCCCACTTTCACACCCTCGCGCTGCAAGAGCTGCAACCCCATGCCGTCGCGGGTGTTGAATTTTTTCATAACGTCTCCATCAGCAGTATAATACATTCCGCCGTCGGTCAACGTTCCATCAACGTCTGTCAGAAACAGCTTTACAGACGCCATGCGCAATTTCATATCTTCAGTAATATTCATATCTTCTATTTTTTCCGAACTACAAAATTAGCTATTTTCAGCGACATTAAGAGGTTGTCCCTTTGTCGACACGCCGATATTGCCATTTTGGCAGAGTTTTTAACGTTTCTTATAAAAATATGACAGATTTGACGCATGGCATCTCTTTTGCAGAATTGTTATACAGAAACAAATTAAAATATATCAATACTAAATTATAATAATATGCAAAAAGGAACAATCGGGGTTACAACCGAGAATATATTCCCCGTCATCAAGAAATTTTTGTACAGTGACCATGAAATCTTCCTGCGCGAGCTGGTTTCCAATGCCATCGATGCCACCCAGAAACTCAAAACGCTGTCGTCATTTGGTGACTTCAAAGGCGAGCTTGGCGAAATGCGCGTGGAGGTCAAAGTTGACAAAGAAGCCGGCACACTTACTGTCAGCGACACCGGCATAGGCATGACAGCCGAGGACATTGAAAAATACATCAACCAGATAGCGTTCTCGGGCGCGGAAGAGTTCCTCAACAAATACAAAGACACCGCCAACGGCATCATTGGCCACTTCGGTCTCGGATTCTACTCGGCATTTATGGTCGCCAAGAAAGTGGAAATCCGTTCATTGAGCTACAAGGACGGTGCTGAAGCCGTGAGATGGGAATGTGACGGCAGTCCTGAGTACTTGATGGAACCTGTCGAAAAGACGACACGCGGCACCGACATAATTCTTTACATCGATGATGACAACAAAGAATTCCTTGAACAGTCTCGCATCGACCTGCTGCTTAAAAAATATTGCCGTTTCCTTCCCGTGCCCGTCGTGTCAGGGAAAGTTCAGGAATGGAAAGACGGCAAATATGTCGACACCGACCGCGACAAGGTCATCAACGACACCGAACCCACTTGGACCAAGAAACCGAGCGAGCTGACCGACGAGGATTACCGCAGCTTCTACCGCGAGCTTTACCCCGGCCAAGAAGACCCGCTGTTCTGGATTCACCTTAACGTGGATTACCCCTTTACCCTTACCGGAGTTCTATTCTTCCCCAAAATCAAGAACAATTTCGAGATTCGCAAGGACCGCATTCAGCTTTATTGCAACCAAGTCTATGTTACCGACTCGGTTGAGGGTGTCGTGCCCGAGTTCATGATGCTGCTCCAAGGCGTAATCGACTCGCCCGACATCCCGCTGAACGTTTCGCGCTCCTACCTTCAGAGCGACACCGCCGTCAAGAAAATCTCAGGCTACATAACCAAGAAAGTGGCCTCGCGTCTTGACGAGCTGTTCAAAGCCGACCGAAAAGAGTTTGAAGAAAAATGGGACGACATCAAGATTTTCATCCAGTATGGCATGCTGACCGATGAAAAATTCTGTGACTCGGCCATGAAGTTTGTACTTCTCAAGGATACCGACAACAAGTACTACACCCTTGAAGAATACAGAACCCTCATCGAACCCACTCAAACCGACAAGGACGGGAACATCGTCTACCTCTACACTACCGATTCAACCGCTCAGTACAATTATATTCAGGCCGCGACCGAGAAGGGCTACAACGTCCTTGTCCTTGACGGACAGCTTGACAGCCATTTCATCGGACTTCTTGAAATGAAGCTTGAAAAGAGCCGTTTTGTGCGCGTTGACAGCGACGTTGTCGAAAACCTCGTCCCCAAGAGCGACAAGAAGGATTCAGGACTCAGCGGAGACCAGATTTCGATGCTGACAACCATTTTCCAAAGCCAGCTCCCCAAAGATGAACAAGCCAGTTTCCTGCTGTCATTTGAGTCTCTTGACCCGTCGGCCAACCCCATTCTCATCACTCAGGACGAGTACATGCGCCGCATGAAAGACATGGCATCCACTCAGCCCGGAATGAGTTTCTATGCCGAGTTGCCCGACAACTACAACCTCATCGTCAACACCTCCAACCCCGTAGTCGCGTCTATACTGGAGGAGGCCGAAAAAGCTCTTGGCGAAAAAATCGCCCCGCTTGCCTCTGCTGTCAAGGAGACAAACGAGCAGATTGAAAAACTTCGCTCGGCAACGCCCGACGGCAAGCTGAACGATGAGCAGAAAGCCGAAGAAAAAGCACTTCTTGACAAAGTAGAAACCAACCGCAAGGAACAAGAGGAACTGCTCGGTCATTATGCCGGGGAGCATCCCGTCATAAAGCAGGCCATCGACATCGCGCTGCTCGGCAACGGATTGCTCAAGGGCCGCGCTCTGAGCGATTTCATCCGCCGTTCTTTCGAAATGTTGAAGTAAAGCATATCCAAGCTACTGCGAGGCAGCACAACCCCTGTACAGCCTCTAAAGCCAAAACAGTCTGTCGCACCCAACACTTCGCGACAGACTGTTTTGATTTTATGTGTTTTCCACAGATGTGTTTTTCATTTTCTTATGTCGGATAAATATATTTTTCAGCTCAGCATTGCAGCCTGATTGTATCCTGTTTCACATAGGAACGGATTATGGCATAAACGACACCCTGAAACGGCGACAGAAGCTCTGAGGCATCACGACCGAGAATCAGCTCATGAGCCAATGCCGTCGTAATAACTTCCCGCTCTCCGGCAGGGAGTGAATTTATCGTATTGACAACTCGGGGAGAAATCACAAAATTCGTTTCCATAATCAAGACTGTTTTAAATTGAGGGTGAGACGTGTCGATTGTTTACGATGCAAATGTAGCATGTGACCCGTGCAACATTTATGGCACACCAAATTAAAATAATGTTAATTACATGCAAATTTTTATTTTTCGGCAATAAGTGTTAAATTTGTAACCATGATAACAGAAATAGAGAATTACAGCCTGAAAAAGCTCAACACATTCGGAATGGACGTGACATGTCGCCGCCTCATCGGCTACACGTCACCACAAGACATTCCGAAAATACTGCGCATGCTTAAACCCGGAGAAAAGTGGTTTCATCTCGGCGGCGGGAGCAACGTGCTCTTTACCGACAACTATGACGGGACAATCCTCCTTAACCTTGGACACAATTTCACTATATATGAATCCGGCAATTCGATTTATCCCCCCGGAACCGTCTTCGCTGATGCGGGTGCGGTTCTTGACGACGTGATAGCCGCCGCATGTGAAAAAGGTCTGTGGGGAATTGAAAACCTTTCAGGTATCCCCGGCACTATCGGAGGCGCCGCAGTGCAGAATGTCGGAGCCTACGGACAGGAGATAGGCAATTCCATCATTCAACTGCTGGTCTATGACACAGTCGAGTCATGCCAATGCATAATTATGGGCGAGGAATGTGACTACGGCTACCGCCATTCGATGTTCAAGGAGCCTGAAAACGAGGGCCGTTATATCATCCTCAGCGTCATGCTCGGGTTGTCAGCCGAACCCCGCCCGCTACTCGACTACGGCAATCTGCGGACGGTTGTCGGCAACACCTCTCCCCTCTCACCCACCGACATGCGCAATGCCGTCATCGAAACCCGGCGCGGCAAACTGCCCGACCCGGCAGAAACCGGCAGCGCGGGAAGTTTTTTCAAAAACCCCGTACTAAATGCCGATGAGTTTGACAGATTCACCAAGCGAGTGGGCAACAACGACTTCCCGCACTATGCGTTGGCCGACGGCACATTTAAAATCCCGGCGGCATGGCTGATTGAAAAGGCAGGATGGAAAGGCCATAACGACGGCAATGCGGCTGTCTGGCACAAACAACCCCTTGTACTCGTCAATTCCACCGGCCACGCCACACCGTCCGAGATTCTAACCCTCGAGCACAAAATCATCGATTCTGTAAAAGAGAAATTCGCTATCGAATTAATCCCGGAAGTCATCCACATATAGAACACGAACCAAATAGATCTTCAACCGACAATGAGTTCTTATATTATCGAAGGCGGACACCGCCTCAGCGGCGCTATCGAGCCGCAAGGGGCCAAGAATGAAGCGTTGCAGGTAATCAGCGCGTGCCTCTTGACCAGCGACCCCGTCATCATTGAAAATATTCCTGACATCCTTGATGTCGTGAACCTCATCGACCTATTAAGAGCAATGGGCGTGGATGTTGAGAAGATTTCGCCATCATCCTACCGCTTTGAGGCACGGAATCTCGACACCGGCTACATATCAAGCAAAGACTTTATCAAGAGATGCGCCGCGCTGCGCGGCTCAGTCCTTACCGTCGGGCCTCTTCTTGCCCGTCTTGGCCGAGCTTATTTTGCTAAGCCCGGTGGTGACAAAATAGGCCGCCGCAAAGTCGACACCCACATAACAGGACTCGCAAATCTCGGCGCATTGATTTGCTACGACCAAGAACGACTCGCCTACCAGCTCCGCGTCCCGGAAAACGGCTCGCTGAAAGGGTGCTATATGCTGCTTGACGAAGCCTCAGTCACAGGAACAGCCAACATAATAATGGCCGCCGCACTTGCCGAAGGAACCACCACGATTTATAATGCGGCATGCGAACCTTACGTCCAACAGTTGTGCAAAATGCTCACTCGGATGGGGGTCAAAATCGACGGTATCGGCTCAAACCTTCTCCGAATCACCGGGACTCGGAATATTTCGGGAACAACCCACGCAATCCTCCCCGACATGATTGAGGTAGGCAGTTTCATCGGGATGGCGGCACTGACACAAAGCGAACTGACAATCAAAAATGTATCTTGGGACAATCTCGGCATCATACCCCAAGCATTCACCCGCCTCGGAATCAACCTTGAAAGGCGCGGCGACGACATCTATATTCCGGCTCAGGATTGTTATGAAATCGAGACAGCGCTTGACGGCTCTATCCTGACCGTGGCCGACGCACCTTGGCCCGGACTGACCCCCGATTTGCTCAGTGTAATGCTCGTGGTCGCCACGCAATGCCGGGGCAGCGTGCTGATTCATCAGAAAATGTTTGAAAGCCGACTGTTTTTTGTGGACCGCCTCATCGACATGGGCGCACAGATTATGCTTTGTGACCCGCACCGCGCCGTTGTCATAGGACTTGACCACAAGTTCCCGCTACGGGCCAACAACATGTTGTCACCCGACATACGAGCCGGCATCGCGATGCTCATCGCAGCAATGTCGGCCAAAGGGACAAGCCGCATCGACAATATAAACCAGATTGACCGTGGGTATCAGAACATCGACTCGCGCCTTAATGCCATAGGCGCAAAAATACACCGCGAGGATTGAGAAGGAAAAGATGCGACCCATATCGGTCGCATCTTTTTTCAGACCGATATAATAATCAAGGTCGACGAAACGTTAAACAACTATAAATTGGAATAATTATCTATGGATATTAGCATATTCGGGCTTGGGTACGTCGGCTGTGTCGGTGCTGCATGTCTTGCCGGCCTTGGTCATAAAGTAACCGGCGTTGACATCTCACAATCCAAAGTCGACCTTATAAACTCAGGACGGCCCACGATTATCGAGAAAGACATTGAACAGTTGTGCTATGAGGGATACACGTCGGGACGGCTACGCGCCACTACCGATGTGAAAACTGCCGTAACAGCAAGCGACATATCATTTATCGCCGTCGGCACCCCCAGCACTCGCGAGGGGCACCTCAACATCAATTACATATATACTGTCGCACGACAGATCGGCGAAGCTCTCCGTGACAAAAACACATTCCATGTCATAGCTATCCGTAGTACCGTATTCCCCGGAACCAACCGCCGTGTCGGAGAAATAATAGCCGAAGCCTCGGGTAAAACCCGCAACACAGATTTCGCAATAGTTTCCAATCCCGAATTCCTGCGTGAGGGGACATCGGTACACGACTTCCTGAACCCCCCGTTGACACTCGTGGGGTCTGACTCGGAACGTGCGACCGACATGTTCCGCGAACTATATAAGGATATTCCCGCCGATTTCATCGAGACCGACATCCGTGTCGCTGAAATCATGAAATATGTCAACAACACGTTCCATGCACTGAAAATCGTCTTTGGCAACGAAGTCGGCAACATCTGCAAGGCTCTTGACATTGACAGCCACAAGGTCATGGAGATTTTCTGCCGCGACCGGCAACTCAACATCTCCCCCTACTATTTCAAACCCGGGTTTGCCTACGGCGGCTCTTGCCTGCCCAAAGACACCAAGGCATTGCGCACCCTTGCACGCGACCACTATATAGATGTGCCGGTAATAGACCACATCGAAAAGTCCAACGAGCTGCAGAAAGCCAATGCCGTGAAACTCATCATGCAGCAGGGACGCCGCAATATCGGGATTCTCGGACTCAGTTTCAAGGCCGGAACCGACGACCTCAGATGCAGTCCCATTGTAGATGTCGTGGAAACCCTTCTCGGCAAAGGATTCAATATCAGCATCTACGACAAAAACGTCAAAGTCTCGGAACTCACCGGGACGAACCGAGAGTTTATCATGGCAAAGATTCCGCATCTCCAGCATTTTGTCAGCGACAATCTCGACAACGTGGCAGACGCGTCAGACGTACTGGTTGTGACCAATAACGAGACTGAATTCCGCGACATCTTGACACGTTACCCGGGCAAGATAATCGTCGACCTCGTGCGCGCTTGGAAGGATGTTGATTACAACGGCATCTACGAGGGCCTTTCATGGGGCAACATAAACACCAATTCAGGACAAGACACGGCTATCGACCGGGAAATTATAGGTTCAGAATACTAATGGCCCGACTGCGCTGGTACATAGACCGACTGAAAGCCATGAACTGCCCCGAGGTGGCGTGGCGCGTGAAACAGAAGATTGTTTCCCGGAAGGAACAATTTCGTTTCTCTCGTCATCAGGCCGTCTCGTCAAGACTATTTTGGGAAACCGGCTGTGATTCCCGATTTGACCATGCCCGGCTGGGACTCAATTTCGACAACGGCAACACGTCTCATAAAACCGACATCTGTCTGCTCGGAAATTATGACTATGCGGAATACATGTTGCGATGGCATGCCGGATTCAACACATCGGCCGAATGGCCGCTTATACCATCGGCGGCACTGAACTACAGGCAGAGAGATGACATTGGCGATGCCCGGCTCAACTGGGAGCTGAACCGCCAACATCAACTGGCTCTGCTGGCAAGGGAATATTACGTTTCACGCGACGGCTCCGCCCTCATGACTTTCCGAAAAATATTTGACGACTGGAATGAGAAAAACCCGTTCCTGCACGGTATTTCATGGACATCGACCATGGAAGTCGCCATTCGCGCCGTCAATCAGATGTTTGCCCTCGCCTTCATCCAAGCCGCCGATATTGAAGACCGGCAGTTATCAAAGAGACTGGAGACATCTGTGCTCAACTGCGTCAACTATGTCTGCCGTCATTACAGCCGGTATTCCTCGGCCAACAACCACCTGCTTGTGGAAATGGCGGCTGTCGGCATGGCCGGATATGCATTCGGCATACCACGGTGGAAAACCCTTGCGATTGAGACGCTGACAGGGCAGCTTCCCCGACAGACCTTCCCCGACGGCGTCAACAGGGAAGTATCGCTCCACTATCACTCGTTTGCGCTCGAAGCCTATCTGCTCATGGCGCATGTCATAAAGTCATCCGGTGAAAAACTACCCGCGTCATGGCCCCCCATGCTTGACCGCATGGCCCGCTTTCTCGCCTCATCGATGGTCTCTGACTCTTGTGCCATTGAATTTGGGGACAATGACGACGGTAAAATCCTCGACTTGGAAGGCGGCGACGCATTCTGTCATTATTCCTATGTGTTGCAGCTTGCTTCACTCGTTCTCGACAAGAAATACCATTCATTTGACATCGAAAGCGAAAATATCTCATGGCTGTTTTCCCGCAATGCCATCGACGCAATTAAATCGATGACACAAGTTGACACAACCCAAAGTGTCACTTTTCCCGATGGCGGGTACTCAATCCTCCGCAGTCGTGACAACAAGACAGTGGTCGCAATCGACCATGCTCCTTTAGGGTTCGGCTCGATAGCCGCCCACGGCCATGACGACGCGCTAAGCTTTCAGCTATACCATGAAGGCGTTCCGGTCTTTGGCGACCCCGGCACCGGCGTATATCACTGCGGCCTCCCGCTCCGCAACAAGCTGAGAGACTCACTCCACCACAACACGGTAACAATCAACGGTGTCGGCGGAGCCGAAATGCTCGGAGCGTTCCTTTGGGGCCGCCGACCTGACACCTCGCTGTATATAAGCGACCTGACCCGCGACCTTGACACTGTTATTGCTGATACAACGGGACTGTCAGGCATCCGGCACCGACGCAAATTCACATTTGACAAAGTGACACCCGCGCTCATAATCGATGACGAATTTGAGCATGAATGCGAGTGGATTGCGACATTTGTACTATCTCCCGAAATGAAAGATGTGACCGTCGAAAACGACAGAGCCGACATCAGTAATCTTTTCTCCCTCACCACTTCATCAGGCATTCTAACGGTTGAGAAAGACACATATTCTCCCCGTTACGGAATCCTGACTCAATGCCATATCCTGCGCATAAAAGGGCATGGCCGCGAAAACTCCATTATTATCGAACCAATAAAGCCATAGTTTTTATGGATAGACGAATACTCATAATTGTTGAAAATCTCCCCGTACCGTTTGACACCCGTGTTTGGCAGGAAGCATCCACTCTTGCCGCCAACGGTTACACCGTTTCGGTAATATGCCCGAAAGGGAAAGGCTATAATGACGACTACGAGTGTATTGACGGAGTGCATATATACCGCCATGACCTTCCCACCGAAGGGAATGGCGCTATCGGCTATGCCCGGGAATATTTTTCGGCCCTATGGAATGAGTATCGACTCGCCCGCAAGATTTACAAAAAACACGGCTTTCACGTCATTCATGGATGCAATCCGCCCGACGACATCTACATGGTGGCGCGCATGTTCCGGGGGAAAGGTGTGGATTACGTCTTTGACCATCACGACATCTGCCCTGAACTTTACGAAGCCAAGTTTGGAAAGAAATCGGGACTTTTCTACAAATCTCAATTATGGCTTGAACGCAACACATACCGCCATTGCACGTTTGCATTTGTCACCAACGAAAGTTACCGCCGCATCGCGATAGAGCGCGGCGGCATGAGCCCTGACAAGGTTCACGTCCTGCGCAGCGGCCCGCGTCTTGAGCGACTCGTAATCCGTCCTCCCAAACCCGAAATCAAGCGAGGACGACGTTTCATGATCGGTTATCTCGGAGTAATCGGACAGCAGGAAGGCATACAGTACATGCTTCAGGCAGCCAAGCACATCCGCGACAACATGGGTCGCGATGACATTTTCTGGGGAATAGTCGGCGGGGGTCCACACCTTGACGAACTTCGCCGGTTATGTACCTCAATGGGTCTCGATGACATCGTCGAGTTCACCGGTCGCGTTGACGACAACAAGATGCTCGACTATCTGAACACTGCCGACATCTGCGTAAACTCCGACGAATATAACGAGATGAACGACAAGTCGACAATGAACAAGGTGCTGGAATACATGGCACTCGGGAAACCCATTGTTCAGTTTGACCTCACCGAGGGACGCTACTCGGCTCAGGGAGCCTCGCTCTATGCCCGTCCCAACGACTCGGTGGATATGGCCGAAAAGATAGTGTCGCTCCTCGACGACCCCGCTCGCCGGGCCGAAATGTCGCGCATAGGCCGCGACCGCATCGTCAACGAGCTGTCGTGGGACCACACATCCCGCGCCCTCCTCGACTCCTACGACAAATATTTCACTGACAGAGGATTGTAGAAACCTTCTCCCATGGAGTCAAGGGTATACATTGAGAACCTTCCTCATTCCTCCGCAACAGGACTGAAGGTGTTCTATCCCATATTCCAGGTTCAGTTCTATCATGCACACCCCCTCCTCAGTTACAGCAACATCCCATGCCCATTCTTTCAGGCTTGTAAACTTCGCAGAATGCTTTTCGATTTCATGACGGATACTGTCCCAGTCAGCAATCTCGCCATCTTTAAACACATATCCGGTATCGGGATGTCTGTCTAACGTTTCCAAACCATGTTCCGAGTGGGCTAACGG
Source organism: Porphyromonadaceae bacterium UBA7042 (assembly GCA_002494015.1). Classification (GTDB taxonomy): domain Bacteria; phylum Bacteroidota; class Bacteroidia; order Bacteroidales; family Muribaculaceae; genus Duncaniella. Next base: position 33,531 of record DLAR01000067.1, read on the forward strand.
AAACATTTTCCCGGTCATTTCGTCTATTCGTACAGAGATACCGCCTTTTGCGGAATTATCCACAAAACTGTTGTTCCGCCCCATCCTCAAAACGGCTACGGCAATATACGGTTTACCGTCGCGCCATTGCATAATTACCCTGAGGGTATTTATACACGACGGGTTGACCAAGCTTAAATCATGTCGCTGAACAAGTCTTTTCTGAATGACATAATCGGATGATCGTGGCAAAAATCCTACCAGTTCGTCAAACGTGCATTTTTTATCAGCGGTCTCCCACGCACCTGAGTCCAATTTTTTCGCAACGACAATCCCCGAACCGCCTTTGCCGTCTACAGGTTTAAGGAACACTTCCTCCCCCGGTTCAAATTCATTATCAACTGCGGAAATGCACGCGGTCATGTCGGCATTGCAGACTTTACCGTGACATATTACCCCGAGAACTTCAGGCGTAGGGACACCTAAACGCTTGAACTCCTTATAAAGACTAAGTTTATTGCCATAAAGTCTCAGCTGTTCCCCGCTGTAGGTATCTTTATAATATTTTGTATAAAAATGGATTTTGGGAATGTAGTCAAGCAGCTGTTCGCGTGACAATGGGATGTCAAACAACCTGTACCGATAGTACAAGTCCGGCGAAACGCCCCAGTACTTCCTAATGCTGTAAAGCTCCAAGCGGATTTCTCCTTTACTTTTTTTTGCCGCTTTTGCAGCCTTGCGTCCCAAGATATAGTCACTGTCGGTCAGACGGACTTTTAACGAAAAAATCCAATCAATACTTTTTATCCAGCGATATATTTTATTATGAGTAAAGCTCATCACTTCAAAATTTCGTTTATTAGATTCTCGGATACAACTTTTTTATAGTCAAAACATGCTGCCTTTATCTGACACTGACTGAAATGTTTATCCAACGAATCTCTGTGTATTAAAATATCCCGGAATATCCGTTCAAAATCCCCCTGATCGTTAGCCTTGCACAGAAAACCGGTTTCCGAATCAATCAGTTCGCCGTTAAAATTCCAATCGCTCGCAAGAACCGGGACTCCGGCAATATATGAGTCAACGATTACCCCCGGGAAACCTTCCCCTTCCCAGTAGGTCGGGAACAGCGTGAGGTGGTATCGGGCAAGAGTCTGATATCCGTCTGGCGCGAAAAAATCAAGCACGCCTTTGTACGAAACATTTTCAAACTTGGCAATTTCAGACAAGAATTCGTCTCGGTAATCAGTCGCAACCACCCCATAGAAATCAACGGTAAAGTTCAAACCCGAATCACGAAGGTTTCGACAGGTCTCAAGAATGATATTTACCCCTTTTGACGGCGTGATACGCGAAAAGAACACACAACGCAGCACATCATCGCTGCCTATATGTTTTTCAGAAATATCGGGTATTAGCGACACATCTTTGAAATTAGGCACCACTCTGATTCCATCGATTCCCAACTCATTTAATTCCGAGAGCATTTTTTTGCCTTCGACAAGAATTGCGGCAAATCTGTCAAAATCGTCTACATTGTATGGGCCCTTGGTTATACGTTTATACAGGTTGCCACCTATGACCCAGTACACATATTTGCGCCGGGGCCAAAGCCTTGAAATGATTTTAAAAAAAGGCCGAATGTTGGCAAAACATGTCGAAAATATAATCGAGACGTTAGGACTTGCCGCCACTTTAAAAGGCATCGACAAAATTTTGAATGGATTACGACGCGCCCCCGCTGTATCAACCGTGACAACATTCCAACCAAGGTTACGCAATTGCCTGACTATAAACTTGTTTTTAGTAAGTTCACCGCCGAATTCATTTTCGCGTCCCAATCCTCCTATAAATATGACCTTTTTCATTTTTACTGCCTGTTAAAGTTGCAATTATTTATGACGGTCAGTGTTTTTCCGTTAGGTTCAGAAACGAGCGAGTCGACATAGTTCAATGAAACAAACTCTGTTCCGCCCATGGCATGACCATAATGCTGTATCATGAAAGCTTCATCGACATCGGTGAAGTTTGCGCCTTTAATGACGTTAACCACCATGTAGCCCGGTTTGTGCTGGACATATTGGAGTCCGTCAACATGCATTACATGCTCGTCATGTATTTCAAATGCCGTGGCCGACGCCGTAGTCCCGTCATGGCGGTATATCAAGTTCTTTTCGCGTCTCCCCTCAATGGAGGATACTACCCTGCGACTGCGATTCCCGATTTCTATTCTGCGGTCAGTTACCGTTGCATAGTCCCCGGTGCGGTAACGGATCAGAGGCATCACACGGTTATAGAACGTTGTTCCGACAAGCTCGCCCGATTCACCTGCCTTTGCCGACAGACCGTCAGCGCCAACAATTTCGGTAAAGCCGTATGCGTCCTCGATGGCATGGGTATCGGAATCCACACGTTCAATAAATATCAGTTTCTCAGTGTGGCCATAGAACGACGAAATCTTCAATCCCATTTCATCCTCTATGAAACGTTTTTGCATGTCATTGACCCCCTCGCTTGTCAGCAACGCGAGTTTGAGAAACGAGACATCTATCCCATAATGCTTAAATTGTTTAAGCAATTGGAATGCAGTCGAGGTGTAGGCATAAAGTGTCGTGACGCCGTTGCGTTTCAACACGTCCCGCATTTTGCGCAAATACGATTCGTCGGTTCTGTATCCGTCAAAAATTATCTCGCGCGTAGCCGGATTGACTATGAAATCCTTGCCCTTGGGAAGTACTTTTCGCCGAATGGAAGCACGAATGCCATAATCCCATCCGGCCCTTTCCCACGCGCCGGTGACAAATGCCATTTCCGTTATGTAGCGATCGGACGGTATCAGCATGTGCAGCGGTTTCCCGGTTGTTCCGGCAGTACTCCTGACAACATGAGGGATTTTACATGCAAGCTCCGACACGAACTCTGACGCGTGTTTAGTTACTTCTTCCTTATCTATAAACCCGATTTTGTTTTCAAACTCGCTGACCGACCTTATGGACAATCCCTTGTAACGATCACGGTAATACGGAACATGCCTGATCGCATAATTGACCATATCGACCAATTTTTCCTCAGGGTCTATATTGGGTATTGATTTTTTAAAACGAATCATGGACGGCCCAAAAGACATCGGCCCGAGACGATTCATGTGCAAAAGGGGAAGCGTCAGCCAGTTAGGAGCGCCTGAAACCTTGTCTTTAAGAAAATCTGCTATACCCATCTCATTATTATATCGGAAAGGTCGCCCAGAATTCGTCAGGCAATACCTTAATTAATTTATGATACATACTTAACGTTAATTTACACCCTATATTGTACCAATGTCATACCATTGTTAAAAAACTTTTCATAATAGGGAGTTGTTTCCTCGTTTCGAGGATTATTTGTACCTTTGTAAGTTAATTCCAGCAGACATAAATGACAGAACAGAACATAATAGTAAAGGGAGCCAAGGTCAACAACCTGAAAGACGTGACGGTAGAGATTCCGCGCAACAAGCTCGTGGTCATTACCGGCTTGTCAGGCTCGGGCAAATCGTCTTTGGCCTTTGACACACTCTATGCCGAGGGGCAACGGCGATATGTCGAAAGCCTGAGCGCATACGCACGACAGTTTCTCGGCAAAATGCCCAAACCCGAGTGTGACATGATACTCGGCCTTCCTCCGGCCATCGCCATAGAGCAGAAAGTCAACACTCGCAATCCGCGAAGCACCGTCGGGACTTCAACCGAAATTTATGACTACCTCCGCCTGCTTTTCGGTCGCATCGGGAAGACTTTCTCGCCCGTCAGCGGCGAACAGGTGAAAAAGCACACCATCGAGGATGTGGTCAGAGCCGCTACCTCCTATCCCGAAGGCACCCGCATCGCCCTCGCCTCTCCCATCGTGATGCCCGAAAAACGCAAGTTCCGCTCACAGCTCGACGTATATCTCAAAGCCGGATACTCTCGTGTCATCCACAACAATGAATTTGTCGAAATAGAGGACCTCCTTGCCCTCGGTGATGCTCTGCCTGAGAGCGCCGACGGCTATGACCTGCTCGTTGACCGTCTTGCCGTGGCTCACGACGGGGATGAACTGAGCCGACTCGCCGACTCGGTTGAGACGGCATTCTTCGAAGGCCATAACGAATTGAAACTCATCGTGTGGGGCAAGGATGGAATTACAACGACAGTTTTCTCTAAACGATTCGAGGCCGACGGCATCACGTTTGACGAGCCGAGCGACATGATGTTCAACTTCAACAACCCGGTAGGGGCATGTGAGACTTGCGGCGGTTTCGGGAAAGTACTCGGCATTGACGAGCGGCTCGTTGTCCCCAACCCCACTCTCTCGGTCTACGATGATGCCGTTGTCGCATGGCGCGGTGACAAAATGAGCGAGTGGAAACGCGAGTTTGTCAGGCTTGCCTCCCGGTATGACTTCCCCATACACAAGCCATATCTCGACCTCTCCGATGCCGAGCGCGACCTGCTGTGGCACGGCCCCTCGGGCAACGGACACGATTTTCCTTCCATTGACAATTTTTTCAAAATGGTCGAGGAAAACCAATACAAGGTCCAGTACCGTGTCATGATGGCCCGCTACCGGGGCAAAACCCTCTGCCCCGTTTGCGGCGGCTCAAGGCTGAAACCGGCCGCCCGGTGGGTCAAAGTGGGAGGACGGTCAATCGGAGAACTCGTAAATATGCCGGTCGGCGACCTCCTTGACTTTTTCAATAATCTCACTCTTGACGAGAGGGACACAAAAATCGCATCGCGGCTTATGACTGAAATCCGCAACCGCATTTCGTATCTTGTCGAGGTCGGCCTTTCCTATCTGACTCTTGACCGGTTGTCATCAACCCTCTCGGGAGGCGAAAGTCAGCGCATCAACCTCGCCACATCTCTCGGCAGCAGCCTCGTCGGGTCTCTGTATATTCTCGACGAGCCGTCAATCGGATTGCATTCACGCGACACGGACCGCCTCATATCCGTATTGAAAAAACTGCGCGACCTCGGCAACACCGTGGTTGTCGTCGAACATGACGAAGAAATAATGAAGGCGGCCGACTATATTATAGACGTGGGTCCCGATGCCGGGCGCAACGGCGGCCAGATTGTATTCAGCGGGACACCTGACCATCTTCCCGATTCCGACGGATATACAGCCGGATATCTTACCGGCAAATTCTCAATTCCGGTCCCTGCGTCTCGCCGCCGCAGCCGCGACGCAATAGAAATCATCGGTGCCCGCGAGCATAACCTGAAAGATGTATCGGTCAAATTCCCGCTCGGAGTGATGACCGTCGTCACCGGTGTCAGCGGATCGGGCAAGTCGACCCTTGTGAGGGACATCCTTTACCGGGCCATGACACGTCATCTCGGTGAGGCCGGAGACGCCCCCGGCTCGTTCCGAGGTCTCCGCGGCGACCTGTCTCGAATAAAGGCTGTGGAATTTGTCGACCAAAACCCCATCGGGAAATCAACACGTTCCAATCCCGCCACATACTTGAAAGCCTACGATGAGATCCGTCGACTTTTTGCCGACCAGCAAGCATCGAAACAAATGGGTTTCACCGCCTCGACATTTTCATTCAACAGCGAAGGTGGCCGATGCGAGGAATGCAAGGGCGAAGGCACTATCACCATCGAGATGCAATTTATGGCCGACATCACCATACCCTGCGAAACATGCCACGGCAAACGCTTCAAGAAAGAAGTCCTCGAAGTGGAATATCGCGGCAAAAACATCTATGACATCCTCGAAATGACCATAAACCAAGCCATCGAATTTTTCTCGGCAGAAGGCAGCGGGTCAATCGAGCGCAAAATAGTCAGACGCTTAAAGCCCCTACAGGATGTCGGGCTCGGCTATCTCAAAATCGGACAAAACTCATCCTCTCTCTCAGGCGGGGAAAACCAGCGCGTAAAACTCGCATCGTTCTTTGCCAACGAGAACAGCGTACCGACAATGTTCATATTTGACGAACCTACCACCGGGTTGCACTTTCACGACATCGCGACCCTGCTGAAATCTTTTGACCGATTATTGTCTCTCGGCCACACCGTGGTAATCATCGAGCATAATATCGACGTTATAAAGACGGCAGACCACGTCATCGACATGGGACCTGAAGGAGGCGACGGAGGCGGACAGGTCATTGTCGAAGGAACCCCTGAAGAAGTGGCCGCATGCCCGGAATCCTATACAGGACGGTTTCTTAAAGATAAACTCTAACCGCCGTAATTTAACTTTAACAATCTAACAACCAATATATCAATGGCTAAAATCGGAGACATCGTGCGCTACCTCAACTCCATCGGAGGAGGACGCATCACAAGAATAGAGAATAATATCGCTTATGTCGAGGAAGAAGACGGATTTGAAACCCCTGTTCTTCTGCGCGAATGTGTCGTTGTGGCATCAGGCGACGCGGCAGCACCCCGCAAAGCCGCTCCGGCCCCTATGGGCACAGTCTCGCAGCCGGCTAAAAATACCACTACGCCAACTCCCGCCGCAGTCAGCGAAACCGACATGGAGGAAACTCCCGAAGGCGAAAAGCTAAATGTGGTACTTGCCTACGAACCGGCCGAGATAAAGCATCTCAACACTACGACCCACGACGTTTACCTCGTCAATGACTCCAACTATTATCTCTACTTCGCCTATATGACCCGGGCCGACGAGGCTACAGGATGGACCACACGCTATGCCGGCATCGTCGAGCCCAACATACAGGTGTGGCTTGAAGAAATAACCACCGCCGACCTCCCGTCAATGGACCGCATTGCCGTGCAGTATATCGCCTTCAAGCAGGGCCGAGAATTCAAACTGAAATCACCCGGAGCCATCGAGACAAAACTTGATACCTCAAAGTTTTTCAAACTGCATTGTTTCCACGACAACCCCTATTTTGAAAAGCCGGTAATCGCTGTCGACATTGTCAAGAACGACATTCCTCAGCGCGCCATGATTCTTGACTCGGGACGGCTTGAAGAAGGAATCCGCGTCAAGAAAGCAGCTGACCGTCCTGCACGCAAGCCGGTAAAAAAGCATAAAAGCGTCAACAACATAATCGAAGTCGACCTCCACATCGCCGAGCTTGTCGACTCGACACGGGGGCTGTCCAACGCCGACATGCTGAACATTCAGATTGACGAGTTCCGTCGCGTCATGGATGCCAACCTGAATAAAAAAGGTCAGAAAATAGTCTTTATTCATGGAAAGGGAGAAGGCATCCTGCGACAGGCCATCATGAAAGAGCTGAATCACCGCTACAAGGGTCATGCGGTTCAGGATGCGTCTTTTCGGGAATATGGTTTCGGAGCGACGCAGGTGACAATATAAACGCGGATATGATACTCTACTTTTCCGGCACAGGTAACTCACGACATGTAGCTGAAAAACTTGGCGCATTGCTTGGCGACAAAGCCGCACCGATGTTTCCCGACAAAAAACTGGCGATGCTTGCCGATGACGACCGACTGATCTGGGTGTTTCCTATCTACTCGTGGGGAGTACCCCCGGTTGTGCGTCGCGCAATCTCTACTCTGACCATTACCGGCCGCTCAACCATTGACTGCTACATGGTTGCAACATGCGGTGACGACATCGGACATGCCAACCGAATGTGGCGGCGCGATATTTCGCGACGTGGATGGACCCCTGTCGCGACCTATTCGATACAGATGCCCAACAACTATGTGTGCATGAAAGGCTTTGATGTCGATACTCCTGAAATAGCCGCAGCCAAAATCGCGGCATCCGGGCAACGCATTGCCACGATTGCCGACCGGATTAAGAGCCGCACTGAAACCGACGATGTCGTCACAGGGTCTTGGCCGTGGATTAAAACCAGCGTCATATATCCGTGGTTTGTCCGCAATGCCATGTCTCTGCGCAAATTCCGATGGACCAACGATTGTATTTCCTGTGGAAAGTGCGCCCACGTCTGCCCACTGCGCAACATAACCATGCAAGGTAAACATCCTTCGTGGGGAAACAACTGTGCTTTCTGCCTTGCATGTTATCACATCTGCCCGCGTCACGCTGTCGCCTACGGCAATGCAACTATTAACAAAGGTCAATATTTTTTTGACAAATGAATCCCGAAACAGAAAACACCCTTCAGATACTACGATCAGGCGAGTGGTGCCACTGCATTTCACCTGAAATATCCGCAATACTTTTAGATTGCGAAGAAAAATGTTTCCGACTCAACAACCTGCCGCCATCATCGGCTGACGAGCGTAGAACGATAATCAAACGCCTGCTTGGAAAAATTGGGAATCATTTTATTATCCACTCTCCGTTTCACTGTGATTTCGGGACAAACATCACAATCGGCGAGAACTTCATAGCCAATTTCAATCTGACCATTCTCGATGAAACTCGTGTCACGATAGGAGACAACGTGTTCATCGGGCCAAATGTCAGCATATACACCGTAACCCATGCCCTTGACATTTCACAGCGAAATGAGGGCCTGATGCAGGCTCGTCCCGTGACAATCGGCAACAATGTGTGGGTTTGTGGAAATTGTGTAATCTTGCCGGGAGTCTCCATAGGCGAAGGCTGCGTAATCGGAGCCGGAAGTGTTGTAACCCGCGACATTCCGCCCCACACCTTGGCCGTCGGGAACCCATGCCGTCCACTCCGCCCAATTACTGAAGCCGACAAGATAAGCGCCACCGGAATCCGCTGACACGGAACTGATTACACCCTGAGCGTTGCCAAGACCCTGACCGCGAAGCCTTCCGACGCAATATGTTCATGTATGTGACTACTCGATTGACGCAAACGGCAACGTGTTCCGCAACATCTGACCTTTTTCTCCCTCTCCTCTTTACGAGAGAGGATTAACAAATTTTTATACGCTTTAAGCGTTGAAAATTTTAATGTAAATGTAGATAAAATCTCAGGATTTTTATCTACATTTGCGGTATCATTACAACCATAAAGAATTACGAGCGAAATTCCTTATATTCAGGCTATCACGCGATGGTTGAGCGGTGAGTATAACTTCACTGTCTCGCCCCGCCCATTCTGTCGGCAATCTTTGGCCGGTCGATTGTATCCGTCTGAAAAAGCTATTAAAACTGTTCTTATGAAGAAGTATAATAAATCTGCCAATTCCGGGTCAGCACTTCGATATGGTATGTTCATTCCGTTGGCTTTAATGATAGCGTCGGCAATTACCTGTTGCCTGTCCTATTCAAATGCCAAACAAACAATCGCAGATGATCTTAATGATGCAATGTTTGCGTTGGCTAATGAGAATAGCGAACTATGGACACACCCCGACACTATCGCCGCTATACGCCACATGCACGAAACCACCCGTAAGCCTCTGATATATCAGGCATACGATGTCAAATTCAGAAACCCGTCGCTGAAAGATGAGGCTTACTTCACACTTGCATTGGTTGATACCAAGAATGTATCGCATAGAATCGGAGGGAATAAGATAGCATCTGATTCCATTATGCTTATGCCTGAATGCACTTCCGGCGGAGTTGCAATTATGGTTCAAGGTTTTGCCGACTGTTCCATGTCTTCAGTTTTCTTTGCATCGGATCAGACTTTACCGGGAATCCTTCTCATGCTTTCATTCATCTCAATGGCTGGCATGTTTGTCTGTAGAAGAAAGGAAATCGAAATCCCCGAGACAGGACTTATCGCCGTTTCCACATCTCCATCGCTTGATGGCATCAAACTCACCCCCATGCAGCGACAGCTTACCCGGATGCTTCTTGATGCACCCGGCATGAAGGTGGATAAAAGAAGCTTGTGCGAATCCCTATGGGGTAATAAGAGTAATGCCGATGAATCGCTTTACACCCTTGTCAAGCGCACAAAAAACGCACTTGCCAAGGCTAACATGGAGATCGTATGTAACAGAGGTGACTCATACGAGCTTCGGATAAATGGCTGATTTACAACTTTGTCAGAATTTGTCAGATAAAAGTCAGACAAATTTTTAAGCCTTGTCGACACTTTTTCACTTGCTTTGCAGAAAAATTTCGCAAGGCATGGAAACTAAAATTTTAATTACAGTTCTGACCGTCTTTCTCGCCATAGAAAGCGGTTTTGCTCAGAATCAGGAACCGACGGACAGCCTCACACACGAGCTGCAAGAGGTCATAGTTACCGCTAAACAACCGGCAACAAAATTAGTCGGGTCTACCCTCGTATCAACTATTCCCGGCACCAATCTTGCCGACCTTGGCACCGCTCTTGATGTGCTGGCTCAATTACCGATGATAAAGGTTCAGGACAACTCCGTCAATGTCATCGGCAAAAGCAATATTGAGATCTATATCGACGGCAGACCCATGCGCGACGAGTCGGAGTTGCAGCAACTTCTTTCTTCCAACATGAAGAAAGTTGAATTGCTCATGGCTCCCGGAGCGGCTTACGAAAGTACCACAGGAGCGGTTCTTAAAATCACCACACGCCGCAATTTTGTCCAAGGACTCTCTTTGACAGATCAGTTCCAACTTCAACGCCGCCGCAAATGGTCGGTCATGGATTATCTTGCATTGAGTTATCGCATTGGCAACTGGGAGTTTTTCGCAAACGGTTCGATAAACCGCAATAATTCTGTAAATAAAGGCACTACCATAAACACCCTTGACTATAAAGGGGAAGAAGCTGTCGTAGGCAGCAGCCAGCATAATTCTTTCCCGACGACTACAGGTGCTGTCAAAGGTGGATTTAATTATTCACGCGGTGCCCAATCGTTTGGCGCGTATTACCGTTACAATCCTGAACGTGGCGATTTTATCAACTCCGGCTCTGAATGGCTGGACTATAATCCGGCTATCGCCCATGACATTGACAAGAGAGTCCGGGCACACAGCCACCTCGCATCGCTATATTATGAAAACACCTTTGCTGAAAAGTATCTCCTTCATTTTGACGGCGATTTCCGTAGCTCCTGCGACGCGAATAATGTAGCAACAACTTACCCCTTGTCTACAACCCATGCAGTCAACTCGACCGACAAACGCACTTCAACGCTTTGGGCCGGTAAACTATATCTGAATTTCCCGCTTTGGAATGGAGAATTTACAGTCGGCACACAAGACAGTTATACTCATACTTCTCTTGACTACCGTATGCTGAACGCTGACATAAGCGAGTATATCCCATCTTCTTTAACCGACGCACGGCAGACTTCTGCCGCCCTATATGCGTCATGGTCGCGTATGTTCGGTAATTTTTCGCTTTCAGCCGGCGCGAGATACGAATATGTAGATTATGACTTCAAAGTTAATGGAGAACGTGATGACAACATCAGCCGCCGCGACCACACGGTTACACCCGACCTTTCACTCGGCTATTCGTTCAATGAAGAATCGCAGTTAAGCATCAGTTATAAAATGGCAACAGTCAAGCCTCCATACTCGCAACTGACAGGATCGCTCAACTATACAGGCATTCATGAAATAGAGGGCGGCAATCCCGGATTACACGATGAGAAAATGCACGACATCCAACTGTTCGGTATGTGGAAAGGTTTTATGCTTCAGGCTGATTACACTCGTGCGCTTGACACATACGCATTTGTCAAACAGGTTTATCCCGCCAATAATCTACAGTTGATTATGCACCCTGTAAATATCGATGTTTCGGCATTTTACCTCTACCTTGTATGGAGCCGGCCCATACGCCGGTGGACTCCAGACGTGACGGTCGGCATGTATCGGCAGTGGTTACAGCTTGACAATAACCGATACGATAAACCCATATACTCATACTATTTTGACAACACATTCTCATTGCCTCACGGATGGTCAGTAACCGCGAATATAAGCGGCAGTTCTCAAGGCGACATGCACACTAACCGTTTCCATGGCTCATGGTTTACTATGGACGCGTCAGTAGGCAAGACATTCCTGAATAAATCGCTTACAGTCAAACTGACCGCCACTGACATTTTCAATACTGCCAACAACGACTGGACGATGAACACTTATGGCGTTTTCGTAGATAAACGGCAGAGTTATGACCGCAGAGGCGTAACCCTGAACATAATCTACAATTTCCAACCCCGCAAAAGCAAATATAAAGGTTCGTCAGCAGCAGAAGCAGAAATGAAACGACTCTAAGAAAACAGCAATTCATACAACATCGGAACCTCGGCAGTGATGTCGGGGTTTCTGATGAAGTGGCGGCACCTCTGCCGCGCTCATTTTCTTGTCCTCGAAAAATTCGCCGACGACATCAACTTCCACGAATCGGAATATCCGAAATTCCATCTTCATTCTCGACGAGTTTTCAAACGACCTTATGCCGAGCACCGCACCATCGTATGTGTAAATCTTATCCTTATTACATCGTATGCCGGATTAGGAGACTTAGAGGGTGTTTCATAATGTTGCTGTTTTTCAAAGCACAAAGTTACGAAAATTCCTGACTTTTCGTGTCTTTCCGCCTCCTTATTAACAGCGGTAACTTCGTGGCAAAGTTAGTTTTCGCGAGGCGCATTTTTCCTGCGCTCGGCAATGCAAACGAGTTTCCATTCTCTCGCTTAACGGGAAAATTGCCATGCTTAAAACCACATATCAAATCTCACTGAAAGGCCATGTCGGGGGCATCGACTTCGGCCGTAGCGACGTTGATGCCGTGCTTGCCGAAAACGAGGGCAAGCAGGTAAACGTGCTTATCGACAGCCTCGGTGGCTCGCTACCGGCCTCTCCATCTCTGCCGCCTTCCGTAACCACGGCGAAGTGGCGGTGCATTTCGTCGGACTCAATGCCTCTGCCGCCACCATCGCTTCGCTTGGCGCAGTACACATCTCCATCGATGCCGGGGCCATGTATCTCGTTCACAAATTCTCGATGGCCCTGTTTTCTGCTTTGCAGAGCGCCTGCGGCGGTTACGAATGGGGCTCGTTCAACAGCGACCAGTTCGCCACTCGCTATCGCAGATTTCTGACATTTTTCAGCCTCATTTATTGCTGTTTTCGATTTTATAAGTAACTTTGTAAAATAAATGTGGTACAACCATGAAAAAAATCATGTTCATGCACACTTTGTGACACACATTTATAATCATATAGTAACTTGAATATTATTCTCTATATATGAGAAACCACTATTCTCTCACCCATTCACGAGGCTTGATTCCGAGTCTCGCATTTTTCGCATTTATCCTGTTGGACGCACTGTTGCCCCAATGTATCAGTGCTCAGAGCGACTCGATATTGCGAAAACACATCATCATTGCATTTGACAACGCTTTACCCGAAACTTATAAGAATTATCTTCTCAGCTCCGGACCGGCCATTGTCACCAACGCTGACCGCCTGTTGCGGAACAACAACGCCATGCCTCAAACCGGAGACTATGTCTCGGTAGTAAATTTTGCGATGGGGGCCGACAATGAATCTCTCAACGACTTTGCCAAGCCGTCAATCGATTCCGGCAACCGGAAAATAGCATGGAGAGAATTTAACGGATGGGATAATATTTTCAGTGACGACTGGGAGAACATCGTCTACAACCAAGGTATAAACCGAAGTCGCGGGAGCAAATATTCGTTACTTTCGGGAGCCAAAGCGTTTGCCGTCAGATCGTTGTTAGGTAAGAACATTGACTCTGACATCAATCACATATATGCCAACCGCACATATCTTTTACTCGTCTCCGATGACTTCCACAACGGCAATGACAACTTCATGAAAGAGTTTCAGGTGTTCAAAGGAATGGGGGCACGAGCCGATGAAAAAGAATTCCGTGGAGTTTGCAATGAGTTTGCCCGCAACTATATTGCCGAATTAATCGCTGAAACTCCCATCGCCACATCGGGACAACTCCCCTACCGTCTTATGTTATACGAGATCCGGCCCTCGGCAACCACGTCTCTCGCAGGAGTGGTGAACTATCCTGCCTCACTAAACTTGAAACGGGTGCCGGGCGGATACTTGATGGATTTTGATGCCGCAAGCGTGGACAATCTGTATGCGCTTTTAAAGTTGCAGGTGGATGTCGCCACTATAACCGGAGACACAATCACATGTGTTGCCGACGCAAAATCCCCCGGTGAAACGCTCCACATAAATCTCCAAGTCGACAAAGACGACCTCGACCCAGACAACGTGCCCGTGACAGTGCGCGGCTGGCTGTTGCAGAACGATTCGATATACAATGCCTACCTTTGGAATCCCTACGATGTATATGCCTCGCGCCTGACAACTCACGCGACGCTGCGCTGCAATGACAAAGGCAGTGTTTTCGGCATCGCCCTGCCCGACACGATGTGGTGGTTCTACCGCGACGACATCCGCATGGCTGCCTTTTTATGGGAAGTTATCTTTGTGATGCTGATTGTAATCGCCGTGGTGGCTGTAATAATCATTCTGAACAAGCGCAGCCTGAGATATACCCCGCTCAACAGCGAGTTTTCAATCAGGAAGGCAGGCCAAAAGAAATCTAACTAAAAGAAATAAATATCCTTTACAACATATCATATCAGATTATGAGTAACAGCAATATAGCAGTATCAACCACCATTGACCCGTCGCAGGGACAGGAGGTAAAAATCGACCTCACATCCTCACGTCGCGACCCGGTCAACATAGGCATGCAATGGCTGATACATGTAGAGCCGACACGCAGCATGTTCAACATCTTCGGGTCGCGGAAAAAGATTGAACGGGAGATATCGCTTACCCTTGAAAACCTTGTTGTCGCACCCGAACTGGTGGTTGACATCAACCGCATGTTGTCAGTCATGGTCAACGGACGCGAGACTGTAATGTCGACCGGGACAAACGTCCCCATACATATAAAAGAAGAGGATACCGCATTCCTCATCTTTTTCAAGACCGACGCGGTAACAGACTGCACCGAAATCCAGTCGGCATCCGCCAAGAAACACCCTATCACTTTCAATATCGTGCTGCGTGACGAGAAAGGGAGTCTGATATGCACCCAGACTGTCCTTGTCGAAATTTCGCTACGGCATCTCACATCGGTACCGTCAGTTTTAGTCAAGCTGAACCAATCAGAACTGATGTTCAGTGACAAGCCGGAAACCGTGCTGGTGGGAGAACTGGTAATCCGCAATGACAACGACCTTGCCTACCTGCCGTCAATAGACTGCGACTGCGAGATGATTGTCAAGAAAGATGGAGAAATCGTCTCTCCGGGACTTATCGGCATAGACCTCAACCTATGCGAGAGTTCCCTGCTTGCCAACCGCAGTGCCGACGGGACACGGTTCTCGATTCTCAACCTTGATTCAGCCGCGATGGGTCACTCGGGCAACAAATCGGTGTCGATCCCTATCCGCGCCCACGTTGCCCGCATCGGCAACCCGTGTGACGAGCCGACCGGCAAAGCGACCTACGAGTTCAACACGATATTGAAATACAGCAATTCCAACGAGCCGGAGATTGTAAAGCAGCTCAATGTGCCCGTCACCACGTTCTCGTTGCTGCGCAACTCCCAGCGTCCAAGCCTGAAAATCCTTGTCGAAGACCCGCAGACACGAAAGATCACCGACCTGACCGAGCAGCGTGACACCCGGCTTGAACGCGTCTACTTCCTCCCCGGCTCGGGATTGCAGGTCAACATTCCCGTTACGATTTCCAACCTTGCCACCGAAGGCCGCTCGGGCGCGGGTATCGTAATCCGCAATATCGAATATTCGATAGAGTATTCCCGAGGAACCGAAGCCAAATACACCACATCGCGCGATAATGCAGGCACAGCATTCGTGCTGGACGGACCGACAGAAATGATGCTCCCCAACCGGGGCGAATCGACCCGCACTGTCAATCTGATATTTTCCGGCGACCGAATCAGAGACCTGTATATCCCGGGGCGCGAAAAAAACTACAATGTGGATGTCAAACTGATTGTGTCGTTTGACTACTGCCTTGACGAGCAAGGACTTTGCGACATCAGGCCCAACTTCTTTGACGACAACAAGAGGACTCATAAAATCGCCATCACACTCCCGGTGTTCCAGCAACCCAATCCCGAGTGGCTTGCAATCGACTTCGGGACATCGGCCATCGTGTCACAGTATGGCAACACGATGCTTGACCTCCACAAGCAGAAAAATATCCTGTTCAGCGACCCTGACTTCGACACATACGAAGTCGGGACTCCGTTCCTGTCCTCCAATCTGATTTTCCGCGAAATAAAGAGCAACAACCTCTCCCATCTCGCTGTGGACAATGATGAAACGACCGAGGAGGCATTTAAATCACTCTCCCTGTGCCTCTCCCCTCATTCGGAACTTGAACGCGCCAACATCCGCAACGTCATCCCCTGCCTGAAACTTATCGTGGGATATGATTTGTTGCCCAATATTGAAAACTATACCAATTTCACCTACTCCTATAAAAACGCCGATGGTGAGATTCTTGAAAAGCAGAGTCTTGTCATGTCAGAAACTGACGAAGACGGGGTCTCAGTCGATATGTTCACCCCGCTTGCCCGCGTTGACAACATATTCGGCGAAGTTTACAAAGAACTATTCTCTTTCTTCATTTCCAAGTCGATAACAGGAGGGGCACGACGCATCAACCAGCTCGTACTGACTGTGCCTAATACCTATACCCCGCTTCACATGCAGCGCATACGCGAAATTGTGACGCAGAGCCTTCGCAACATCAACATCCGCACAATCCGATTTGTCAGCGAGAGTGACGCTGTCGCCTGTTACTATCAACACAACTGGCTTGCGCTCAACCGCCATCTCGGCCGCGAGAACAATATCGCGCTGAAACGTAAAGAGTATGTGCTTGTCTATGACATGGGTGCGGGAACACTCGATGTCACCCTCTTTGCCAAAGAGACAATCGGGACACGCACCTACATCCGCATTCTCGGCAAGATCGGTATAGCCAAGGCCGGCAACTATCTCGACGCGCTCATCGCCCAACTGCTTGCCAAATGGAAGCCGGAACTTGAGAATTTTGCCAATCCCGACAAAATTAACGATGCCGACCGCATCAAGGCTGCATTCAATCTGAAAGCAAAAATCAAAAACGTAATCAAACCCGCATTGAGCGAGAAATTTGCTCAGATACCGCTTGACAAAGACCTGTCACTAAAAATCACCAAGGACACTCTTCTTGACAAGAATGTCCACATTATAAACACGCCTGAATTCCAAAACTATCTCAAAGAGGTTACGGAAGATTTCCTTTCCAACTTCTTCGAGTTCTTCAGCAACCCCGACGAAGGGGATGTGAAGATTGACACTGTCCTGATGTCGGGACGAAGCGCAAAACTGAAAGCGATTCAGGAACGCCTTGATAAAGCGCTGAAAAAATGGGCCGCGCCCGACATGAAAATTATAGACCTCAGTACCTGTACCGACGAAGGGTCACGCTTTGACCGCGCCAAGACAGTCGTTGTCGAAGGAGCCATCAACTATGCGTCACTTTTCGGCAGCGACGATTCGAGCGTGGTTTTCAACAGTCCTAACATCGTGGCCGCCTACGGTGTCATCTATCGCGGCCTCCACGGCGAGACATGTTACCGCGAGCTGCTGAACCCGCGCCATGACCAGAATACCGGCGTAGTAAAGAAAGAGGGAATGAATATCTCCACCTATCGCAGCAAGGAGGTAACGCTCGACCTGTCATCGACATCGGAACTAATCCTTGTCCAGACTTTCTCGGCCAATACCGAAAAAGACTGGCAGGAGGGCAACCATGAATACATAACTCCGATGGTCGAAATCAATGCCACCGCGCTTAACAACCGCAAGGCTGTGCGCCTGCAACTGATGGTAGATGAAAACAACACAATGTCAATGCTCATCAACGGCATGCAACGCGCCGGAATCTCAACATCCAAAATCGACATTAACAGCAAGTCTAACCGGTTCAGTCTTTGGCCTGTGCTGAAAACTGCCCAACCTCAATAACCTCAAACTATGTCAACAAACGAAAATCCCAACATTGCCCCCGAAAACGGCATAAACACGACCGGCAATGAAGAAAACCTCCGGTCACAGGCCACAGACACCCGACACGAAGAAGACCCGCGCCATCCTTCGCGACTGTCATTTTTCGGCAGACTCGCATGTAAATTCGTTCCTTATAAAGAGGTATATGAAACCCTCTCTGAAATAAAAGAGCGAGTGATTGCTCAAGAAAACGCGATTGAGTCACTCTCAGCCGATAACACACGCGACACAGCCGAAATCTCCCGGCTCGCAACCGAACGCAACAAACTTGTAGAGCAACTCAACTCGGCCAATCAGACAAATCAAAGTTATCAGAATACTTTGAGCAGGATTTGCGCGGATTTAAATGCTCGAAGCTTAGACGATGCCATCAACATGGCAGCGAGCTATTCTAAAAATCTTGCCGAACTTGTCAAATTCAGGAAATCCTCCTACGAATCACTCACTCAGGCAGAATACCCGATTCTGAAAGAGAAATATGCCACGCTTAATGACGCATTACTGGCATTGGCACAGTTTGACCAAGAGGCATCGCGCCCGGTGCAGAAAGTGCGTTCATTTGATGAAATCATGCGCAATCCCAATGTCGAGGAACGTAGCATGATATGGGAATTTGTCAATAGAGAACTTGAACCGGGTCATTCCACCTCAAGCTCGCGACTCAACTCAATAATTGAGAAATCCAAGCAAGTCCCTGAACTCAAAACGAAACTCGAACAAGCTCAAAACCGATTGAACGATACCGAGGCCATCGCCGGTGAGGTCCTCGCCTCGACATGGTCGCCCGCCATAGCAAAAATCATCGGCGCAAAGCTGCTCAAAGGCATCAACAACTCGATTGAAGATGAATCGAAAAAGATTCCTGCCGATACCGACATTGACAACGCAATCTCCCTCATCGCCGAGTCTCTTTCCCGGCCTGTGGATACCGAAGATGCTGTCAGAACCGGCGAAAACAAGGTGCTGAAAGCAATTTCTGACACACTGGGAATTACCGTTGACTCTATCGACGCGGTTGCCGCCAAAATCGAGAACTGGCATGAATCACGAAACTCAAAAGAGATTTTTGCTCTTTTCACCGCCGCAACCACTACAGAACTCGCCTCGGCCGAATCTCTCGCCGCTGCCTGCAACGCGGCTCTCAGCCTTAAAGCCGATGTCGATTCCCTGCTTGAGAAATACGGGGCCGAAAGTGTCGGCGCCCTTCCTTCGGCTGCTGTCAGCGACAAATTTGCCAAAATCAAGGAAGAGTTCATTGCCGAGAACAGCGATGATGAGATTCGCGAGCTCGTAAAAGACGGCTCGTTCAACTCGCTGGTAAAACACCTTGTCTCCATCGTCGGTGCAGGCAAAAAGCAGATAACGGCCGAGCAGCAGCTCACTGCCGCCGCCCGACGGGAAACCGAATTGGCCAACCAAGCAGCCGCCGAAGCCAAAAACAACCTGAACACGCTGACCGAAGATGTCATTGCCGCAGCAGCAGCCACTGTTGCCGACCACAATGTAACTCTTGCATCCCGACAGCCGGTCGAGGCTGTCAAAGAGGCCGCATCAGCTCTTGAAAAAGTCATCGCGCAACGTGACAACGACATCGAAACCCTTAACGAGACCATAACAGAACGCGACAGCAGAATTCAGAAACTCGATTCCGACATCAAAGAAAAATCCGCCGTTATCGAGAACTTCTTTAACGCATATATCGCATTTGTAAAAGATATTTTCGCCGACATGGACAATGCCGTGCATACATCCTTCACCGGGTCAAACCGCGAAGGCGCGCTGCCCAAGGCCATCGACGAGAAAATAATAACCAACGACTTCTTGGGCCTCAACGAATTCAAGGAGACTCTTGACGACAGTCTCGCCAAGGCTGACCACAGCAGTCCCGAGGCTGTAGCGGAAGCTATCCGCGAATCATTTGTGGAATGCCTCAACATCCCGTCGGCGACATGGATTGACAACCTCGGCCGCTTCTTCTGCTACTCGCGCGTTCCCTTCATCGCCGAGCAGTTCAATGCCAAGAAACTCGACACGGCCCGTATCACCACAGCGTTCTCTCTGTTGCAGGCACTGCTCAACCGCGTGGGCATCAAGCTGCTCTACCCCGAGTTGTTCAGCGACATCTATGACCCCGAGGAATATGACCCCGAGGCAATCCGCAACATCGACGCCTACGTCAGCGACATCACCTCGCATGTGGATGACGACGAGACCGTCATTGACCTCTATACACTCGGCTACTCCCTCAACGGTAAAGTCGTTTCAAAACCAATCGTATCACGCATCAACAATTAAAAAATCTATATGAGCATTTTAAAACCAATAACAGTTATAGGTGCGATTGCCGTTGCCGGCGTATCGGCATCGCTTTTCATCGGGTGCGGCAGTACGCCCCATCCCACCGCTGATGAAATCAGCGATGCAATCTCGACCCTGCCGACCGGGGCGGTAATTACCAAGGCAAGCTATGCCGATCTCCGCGAAATGTATGCCGATTCCCATAAAACAGACGAAGAAGCTGACACTACCGGCTTTAACGCCTATCTGTGGAGCGAGCTGGAAAGTCTCGGCTACGACCCATCGACTATCACGGTCTCAATCCCTGTCGAGGCAACCGACGCGCCTGCCGTCAACCTCCCCGTCCAGATTGCTTTCTACCTTGACAACTCGTCAAGCATGAAGGGGTATCTCAATCCGGGCAGCGGAATGACCATTACGGGATTTGTAGATGTCATCAACGGCATCAAGTCATTTTATAACAACAACGAGGCCGACTCGGCATTCTACGTTTCGGCCAAAGGCCTCAAAGGCACTGACTTCAACACATTTGCCTCGACTCTGACATCAAAAAAAACCGGATACTCCGACGCGTTCCTGCTTGACGAATTTCTCGGCAAAATAGCGACCGACGCTGTCAACGATACCGCCCACAACCGCATCGCGTTTTTCATAACCGACGGTATCCCGAGCGGGACAAATGCCGAAATCGCCCGTGACCGCAATTTCAACAAAAACAACCGCACGACCCTCGAAAACCGCATCTCGTCGGCAGTCAACAAAGCATCAGAAAAAAATTACGGCGCATCGGTCTACCAGTTCAACGCCAACTTTGACGGCGACTATTACGATTTTGCCAATGGCCGGAAACGCATTTCCAAGGGCGTGCGCCCGTTCTACGTCGTAGTCCTCGGAGAGCAGAGCCTCGTCAAGAAATTTGCCGACAACGCCGACAGCAACAACATCCGCAACTTCTCCCCCCTCCATTCAGTCCACATGATTTCTCCCGCCGGAGAGCTTGCTCCCACTGTTTCGGATCTCGATACCGACGCATCGACTGCCGACCGTTTCGTCATCAAACCCGAGGAGGAGGCTAAGACCAAGGCCACAGTCAACATGCAGTTCCCCTTCGAGCAGTTCCCTGACTATATGCGTGACGAAGCAGCCTTGCGCAACGCTTTCCGAGTTAAGATGGACGGAGTCGATTTCCCGGCTGAACGACTGATTTTCCAAGGCAATTCGCTTGTGATTCCCGTCCCGATGGAAATCAACACTCAGAAAAAAGTCGATATCGACGTGCTCAACACCCTCCCCGGCTGGATTGCCGAAACGTCTACCGAGGATGACGCCGATATAATGTCGCAGCTTAATCGCACTTTCTTCCTCGATGTACTCGTCAACGGCCTCCGCGACGGTGTGTACCGCATCAACACCAACAACATTGCCCACCGTACTTTTACCCTCGACTGGGATTTTGCCGAATAAATTTAATCATTAACCTATAAAATTTCATCAACCATGAGCTTTCTCTATTTCTTAGTGACTTCAAGCAAAGCCTACGCTGACAAACTCGGCGTTTACAAAGAGTATTTCGTAAATAACGGCGGTTTCACATCGGCTTTCCTCATCGCTCTCGGCGTGGCATTTGCAGTAGCACTCATCTACTATGTCGCATGCCGCATGTCATTCTCATGGGCGCGTATGTCGACATGGGTCGTGACTCTTTTTGTCGCAGGAGCTATTTCATTTGGCGTTACAGGATTCGCCACCGGTATTTCGGCTAAAAAAGGCGCACTGCCCCAGACCGTAGAACGCATGTACAAGAAAAAAGTAAGTGTTCCCGGAGCCGACAAGACCGTCCTCGACAAGGCTAAACAGGACATCAAGCGCGAACAGAACAAGGGAATGTTTGGCTGCAACCCGGTCAACCGTCTCTGCTGGACCAACTTCGTGCTGACCATCATTTTCTTTTACCTTTTCTCGCTCCTTTTCAACGGATTCTCAGGTCACGGTGTCAACATTCCCCACCGTGGAGTTTTCCGATTCTAACCAATCCCACCACATTATCTTATAATGAGAACATTCGTATTTGCCATAGGTGGAACCGGGGCGCGTGTGCTCCGTTCTCTCACCATGCTCCTTGCAGCCGGTGTCAAAGGGACATCGACCAAGAACGAGATTATCCCCATCATTATCGACTATGACGTAGACAACGGTGACACCAACCGCACTCAGGACATTCTTGAATGCTATCAGCGCATTCACCGCGATGCCTACAAAGTTGAAGACGAGGTCGAAGGACGTTTCTTCTGCACACCGGTTAGAAAGCTGAAAGAAATAGTGAAAACGACCGAGGAATTCAACCCGAATTCCAAGTTTGAAGTCTATCTCGGTCAAGAAAACACAAATATCACTTTCGCCGACCACATCCGCATGTCGTCGCTCGGCGGTGCGCTCCAACCCACCAACGACTTGTTGAAGGCACTCTATGACAACAGTCCCGAGGATTCAAAGACTGCCGAGCTGAACCTCAATCTTGAAAAAGGATTCAAGGGGTGTCCCAACATCGGGTGTGTCGTTACCCGCGCACTTGAAAACAGCCTTGAAATCCAGCAGTTCCTCAACAATGTGACCCCGTTTGACCGCATATTCATTATCGGGTCGATTTTCGGCGGCACAGGTGCGTCGGGCATTCCCATGCTCCTCGACCTCATCCGCGAAAAAGAGGACCTGAACTCGGTTCCGGTCGGCATTCTTGCCGTCAGTCCCTATTTCAAGGTGAGCCGCGACGTAAAGAGTGCCATCGATTCCGACACTTTCTGCGCCAAGACCAAGGCAGCGCTCGATGCCTACGACCTCGGCAAGAGCGTCAATACCCTCGCCGATGCCGTCTACTATGTCGGCGACGAAAAGGTTGAGGAATCCTTCCCCAACCACGAGGGCAGCATGGAACAGAAAAACGAGGCCCACCTCGTCGAGATGGTAGGCGCGATGTGTGTCATCCATTTCATGAACGAGGACAAAAACGAGTTCCACATGGGTGAGCAGGATGCGGCCTTCTATGAATTAGGCATGACTTCGACCGACAGTCCGATAGGCTACCTGAGTTTCAAGAATGAGACCCGCTATCAGTTCATTGACCCGATGGTGCGTTTCGTCATGTTCAACAAATTCTGCCGTGACTACATGCTTGTCAAGGGAGAGGGCGAAAAGAACGACACATGGTTGCGCAACACCGGTCTCAGCGCCGACAACAAAGGCAAGAAGGAACTCGACACATTTATCGGCTATTTCAACGACTGGATCAAGGAGCTCGGCGGCACCAAGCGACCTGTCACACTGTTCCGCCCCGAAAGTCAGTATATCGATTTATATTACGACATCAAGACCGCCGAGAAAGGATTCTTCGGAAAACCGTCGGCACTCGTATCGTCCGAATCAATTCGCAAGGAACTCGCCGAGCAGTGGAAAAAAGAGACCGACAACGGCAAGAAAACGCCCTATAACGGACGCCCGTGGTTCTTCTTCTTCCAGTCAGCCGACCGCGTCATGAACGAGACCGTCAGCGGCCTGTTCAAAAACAAAGAAAACAGTCACCTTACCACAACCGATTAACCCCATCATGGCAGAAATATTAAGAGACCACGGGCGCAATATGGACATTCAGCATATCAAGCCCACTTCCAAGGTCACATCCAAAGATTATGCAGAAAAAGGCGATCCGCTGTCGTCAAGCAGCGATGTCGCCAACAAACCGGGTTCGTCCATTCCCAGCATCTTCGGACGAATGATATTTTTCCGCACCGCCCTTTTGAGCATCAAGGAGGACTCTGAAAACCATATCCGCTGGACCAAAGGGAATGCCGCGCCACCTTATCACCAGATTGTGTCGCAGTGGCTCGACGCAATGGAAATCGTATTCAACCAAAGCCATGCGCTCCGATTTGAATGCTGGAACCGAGACGAGCAGATCAAGCTGCTCAATGAGACCAACCATGCCGAGCTCGCCGACGCGTTGAACAAGCAGGCGGTAAAATTCCTCACAGGAGTCAACAACATATTCCTGATCTTTAAAGACGGGCAACTCATCGGCGGCACCTCGCCATTTACTTTCGTCTTTACATCGCCCAACTGGAACAGCGGCCGTCCCGTGAAGTCTCTGCTGGAACGAAAGACCGATTTCCGCCGTTTCATGTACCGCCTCTACTGCGTCTACAATGTCCTCAACCCGACAGTCGACGGGAAACACGGCCGCACCCCCAACAAAGCCCGCGAAACCGTGGCCGGTGTCCTCCAGTATCTCAAACTGTGTCTTGACAACGAGACACCGCAACTCAAGGCTGAATTTGCCGATCCGACAAGATACACTATCGCCGATTTAGACCGAGACTATGATATAATCTCTGTAAAACGTGATGCCGGTGCCTCTGAACGGTTGAAAGTCGCTCGTCTTGAATCAAAGAGCTACAACAAGGAAACCGAGCGCGACGAGGTCATTCAGACTATCGACATGTTCCTTCTTTCCCGCAATGCAAGTGCTTTGGAATCAGATTTCTTCATCGACTCGCCCTATCTTGAGAAAGAGGGTGTCTATGACGTGGCCAAAGCTCCGCTGGTACTGGCTGCCGGGTCGACCTACAGCTCCATGTTCCTCTATGACGATGTGAACTGGGAAGATCGCTTTACCGTCCCCCAGATCGAGAACGAGAAAGAAGATGACCGTCCTATCCCTCACTGCGATTCCTTTATCCACAACTGGCTCACGACCATCGACTTCCTTGACGATGCACTCATCACGCTCCCCTACGAGATGGACGACACCAAATTCAAGAATGTCATCAACATCAAGGGCCGCAGCTACCTGCTGCCGTTGAAAGCCAAGGCACTCGCCTATTTCCCGGTAGATTTCCTGACTGACCGCATGCTCAACATCTCGGTTGACCGCGACGAGACAGTCCTGACGGTCGAGCTGGCCGTCCCGGTGCGCAACGTTAACGGCTCACGCCGCAACACCGTCATCCTGCACAAGAGCTACAACCTCGACGCTGATGTCGTATATCCGAGCGACCGCAACATGGAAGAATCGCTATCGGTGGGTATCGCGCCGTTTATACGCATCGAGAATCCCGAATATAGCGACGAAAACCGTTATACCGTGCAGTTGCAATACGGCACTGTCGGTTACAAGGACATCAGCTTGAACTTCCTGAGTTCCGGTTCTAAATCACCCATAGCCCTAACCGAAGTATCGACCCGCGGCACATCGCCCACGTCGGTTTATTACAAGTTTGCAGGACTCGTTGACGCAATTTCACTGTCGTGCAAGGATGGTAACGACTCGGCCCACCCCGACGTGTCAGGCTTGATAATCCCCAAGATGCCGGCATTTGTCAACGGTGCGCGCAAATTTTTCTACAGCGTCGATTTCGGCACCACCAACACCCACATTGCGTTTATCTCCGACGAAGACAACGCTACCGCGGCAAGTTTCTCGGAAAAAGAAATCGCCATGCAGGCCGTGTATCTTGCCAAGAAACCCGACATGAGGGCATTTATCGCTCAGGACCGTCACGAGAAAATCATCGACGCGATGAGCAAGATTTACGGAGAGGAAGGCCGCAGCCTTGCCATCGCGCAGGGCCAGCAGTTCTTCCCCAATTTCGCAGGCACCGATTACTCCTTCCCCATCCGCACAGCGGTTTATGAGGAGCAACAGATTTCCGACAATCTTTTCGGCAAAATGTCAATCGGATTCCGCTACCACAAAGAGCTGTTCCGCGACTCCCACTATCGCACCTCGATAAAATGGGACCTCAGCGCCGGACGCACTCAGGAAGCCAAGGACCGTGCCAAAATGTTCTTTGAAGAACTGTTGTTGATGATTCGCACCCACTGGCTTTCACAACCCGGCTCCAATCTCAGCGAGACACCGGTCATCATGCTCACCTACCCTCTCGCAATGGCCAACTCCTCAGTTCTCAACGAGCAATGGAACTCGGCCTACAAACGCGCTTTCGGCGCATCGACCGCAGCCAAGTTCATGAGTATGCCCGAATCCCTCGCTCCCGCCCAGCAACTCATAAACCGCGGTGCTGAAACCGTCGACGGCATACTGAATGTCGACATAGGCGGCGGCACCACCGACATCCAGTATTATCGTGCGACCTCCGGACGTCCCATCGCTCGGTACAACTCGGTTCTTTTTGCCGGTGACGACCTGTGGGGAACAGGATACGAGAATGTCCATGACGGCAACCGTGCAGTACCCGATAACATTTTCACGCGCTTTGCCCGCACTGAGCTTGGCAGCAGCCGCCTCAAAATAGGATATGAAAATGTTGAACTCTCAAGGATTCGCCACACCGGCAAGGAATTTGTCAACATGCTACTGCGAGACCAGCAGCGACAGTTCCTGAACTGCATCACCGAATCAGACAACGGGAACAATCTTCCCCGAAAGGTTGTGATGCTCCACTATGCCGCATTGATATACCATATTGCCAACTGGATTAAAGCCGACCCGAAAATGGCCGAGAAATTCCCCTCGGTAATCAACTTCACCGGTTTCGGATCGAAATATATCGAGGCTATCTTCGGGCCCGACCCGTCTTGTGACAAACTGACACTTTACACCGCTGAATTGCTGAATGCTTTCGGTATCGAAAACATTCCGGCAGGGTTCTCCGTAAACTTTGCCGAAAACCCCAAGGCTGTAACGGCCGAGGGCGCAGCTATTTTTGCCCGTCAGGGAGGCGCGACAATCCGTTCTGTCGACGTGCGCCACTACGGATATGCCGATTCTGACTCCATGAGCGTCCTGCGTTTCAAAGACATTGATACCGTCACCCCCGGAGTCAGGAAATTCTTCGAGGATTTTGTCAAGGCTTTCAACAGTGTCGAACACGCGGGTCTGAACATCCCGTCGCTGACACCGGCCGAGCTTGAAAAACTCTGTGACCGAGCCGTCACCAGCTTTGACCAAGTGAAGAACTACAAGGCCGCATCCAACGATCCCGGAGGCGAGTCACAGATTACTGACTCGCTGTTCTTCTGGATGCTCAAAGGCTCCCTGTTCCGTCTTGATGAATAAACAGCACCTTAACCTTTTCCTCGTGACGGTCCATCCAAACCGTCACGAGGAAAATTATCCCGATGAATGACACATGATAAAGTTACCCGAATTTGTAACACAGTATTTCGATGAAAAAATCGCAGGCGTGACAGCCGAAATCAACGCATTGAAAACCATATTGGAGGAACAGCGCAAACTGTCAGACGAATTCCGTGCTCTGAATTCGCGCCTCGACGTTATCGAAAAG
Organism: Porphyromonadaceae bacterium UBA7042; assembly: GCA_002494015.1. Lineage (GTDB taxonomy): Bacteria > Bacteroidota > Bacteroidia > Bacteroidales > Muribaculaceae > Duncaniella. The sequence continues at coordinate 61,025 of DLAR01000067.1, forward strand.
TCAATTGACGGTCTTCAGTCACGCATCACGCAACTTGCTGAAAAACCGGCATTGCCTAACCCGGTCATTGCCGGAATCGCCGAGCGCGTGACCCACACAGTCAACAGCACAAGGCAGCAGCCTCAGATGTCAGTTCGCCCCGGAGCCGCCCCCTCGGCACCGACGGTTGAAATAGCCGATGTCACCGCCACATTCTATGCCCGCGGAACATCTGACGGCGTCCTTACCCCTGTACCCGATTCATATGCTGCCGATGTCCCGTTTGTAATCACGGCTACGGGCGACAAAGCGACCGTCAAGTTCAACGACCGCTGCGCAGCCCGGCTTCTACAGTCGGCCGAGGCAAAGCTCCTCCCCTATTTCGACTATGAAATCGCCCCCGGGACAGGAGTCCCGTCGGCCGTACACGGCTTAAATTCTGTGACGGCGACTCGTCAGGGTGACAAATGGGTGTTGAACGAGAGAATCAAAATCACCATCAGCTAATCTTGCTCATTAAAAGAGACTCTAAAATGAATAATTATCCCCCTGTGCTGCGCCCCGCGATGGAAATCATCGAGGCGCAGGCCAAAACGATAGAACAGCTTAACGCGACAATTGCATCACTTGTAGAGCGCGTCAACCGGTTGTCAAGCGACATGGGCTATCCCGAGCTCGGCGTTGCCGTCCCACAACAGGCCCAACAGGTCCAACAGGCATCCGCAACACCGCAGCCAAGTGCGGCCTCCGCAGCCGCGCCCACCCCTGAAGACACTGTACCCACCACATCGGCCGACACAATCCGCATCTACTGTCCCGTACCCGACATTGCCGGTGACGGACAGGCTTTCTACTGCGACATGCTGACTCCGCTTAAAACCTATTTCTCTCTCGACATTGACAAGAATGCCAGAACAGGGACATTTTTCGTCACCCCCGACAAGGATATACGTCAGATGGGATTTGAGCGCGACCTCATGCCGGTAACCGACTGCGAGGAATGGCCTGCCGACGCAATTGACAAAACCATCGTCAACATTGCCCCGGGAACAATAAAATATGATGCCTCCGATGACATGTGGATGGTAACCGGGAAAGCCGTTATAAAATTTGAATAAAAAAATATCGCATATAATATATGAATAAGACTGCCCTCTTATCAATCTGCACAGCCGCCATGCTTACCGCCGGATGCTCAGGCAACAGAATAGAGGATGAAATTGACACCGTGGAAAGCGTCAGTGACGGAGGCACTGTCGTCCTCAACAGCGGCCTGACCGTACACTTGCTCGGAGTTTCGCCACAGAGTGCGTTTGCCGAGGAATATCTGCGGGCCAATATCGTAGGTCGCGAGGTCGCCCTTGTCCCTGACAGCGAAGGAGACCAGACATTTGCGTCCTATGACGACGAAGTGTGGGCCTATGTGACAATGTATGACACAGGAGAGGCATTGAACCGCAAACTTCTCACTCTTGCCGGCCCAAAGTCCTACTATACCGGCGAGCTCAGCGACAGCCTTGAAGCCTACAATGCCATTTTTGCAGCAGGGCCTCAGCGACGACTGACCGACAATGAGCTGTCGGCCAAACTGAAATCGGCATCCATGCTTGTCTATGGTTCAACCAAAGAGGGAGGGTTCATCGGCACGGCGTTCTTTATCAATGACAACGGACTTGCCATAACCAACAACCATGTGCTGAATCACGGCGCAAACTACCGTTTCTACCTTTCCGACTCGCAGGGCAACATTGACTTTGAAAACGGCTATACGCTCAACCGCATCGTCGCCACATCAGACTACCGCACAGGCCCTGACTACACCATCTTCTATGTCAACATGGATGATGACAGCAAAAAACGGATGTCATGGCTGACAGTTTCGCGGCAGCCTGTCGCCGGTGGCGACAAAATCGCTACTGTCGGCAATCCCGCGCCCGGAGAACTGCTGCCGATGTCCTACGCATCAGGCACAATCTCGGCCGTGCGCGCCGAGGAGAAGAAACTCCAGATTAACGCCCCGATAACCCACGGGTTCAGCGGCGGCGCGCTTGTTAACGAATATGGCGAGGTTGTGGGCATTTCCAGCAGCGGATATGACAACAATAATGCCAACTTGAACTTTGCGGTAGACATCAACGTGGTGCGTGACCGCCTTGACCAACTGAATCTCCCCTATGCAGGTAAGTAGCGCGTTTCGCGAGCATGTTCTCGCCACGGCCCTGAAAGGATTCCGCCATGACATGTCGACAGGCTTGCTTGTCCATGACATGCGCCTGTCAGCCTCGGAAATCAACCGTCTTGTCGAGACGGCCATTAATGTCTACGGCATCTCTGTGCCGAGCGAGGCGCGTCTCGCCATCAACGGGATTCTGGCCGAGCGTGACCCGTTCAGTGGCGCACCCGAATCGGCGACATCATTGAGACTCGACAATATCCCGTCGGGCGACATCGTGACTCTCACCCATAACGACGGGGCCGAGATAAGCCTCATAGCTATCGGCGATATGGAATTCCGTGTCCTTGCCGACAGTTCCCGAGTGCTGATTACCGGAGACTCGCTGTATCCTCTCGCACTCCGGGCGGCAATCAACGCTCCGTTATATTTCGAGATTACGCGAGGGCATCAGCGTTTCCCTGACAACAGGCTGTATTACGCAGTGAATCCGGTCACGGCAATATCGGTAACGCGCAACAACATCTCGGCCATGCGCGACTATATGGCCGATGTGCCGACCGAGGATGACGGCGAGATATACGGTTCTTTCAAAAAGGCCCGCGCGTTCAACGCCGATTTTACCGGGCGCACTTTTAACTCGTCGGCTCTTGTGGACGAATCGTGTGACTCGGCGATTTTTGAAATTGACCTCGAACAGATGTCGCTCTATCTCAACACCGCCTTTGTGCTTGCCGACGAGTCGCGCCACGACGCGGTGATTGCAGAAATAGCCCGTGTGTGTGACACCGACGGCAGTCAGCTTGACAACGTTTACCGCATCGTGTGCACGTCGCCCGGGATTGTCGAGCTTGCCCCGTCGGGAGGTTCAACGGGCACTTACGATATAAACATTGTCCAACCGCCAACAGTAACCCAGCGATGAAACTACTCCGATGCTACCGTTGCGGCTTTCCCCTGCTGCTCGACTCTCAGACCGGCGAGCGGCTGAACGCCCGTGTCAACTGCGCGAAATGCGGCAACACTGACTATGTTCACGCCTACATCAGCGGGGGCAGCCGTCAATCAGACTCCCGCACGGCCCTGCCTCTTGACTCCCGGTTTTTCAACGTAATCAACGACCTCGGGCAATACAGCGCCGGTATCGATGTCGACAATGCAATCCGCGACTTGGCCTCCCGATACAGGATGTCGCCGCTGACCATTGTTGCGATTGCCAACGCATTTATCGGCAATGACGCTGCTCAGTCCCGTTTCAACCCGTTGTGCTTTGTCGAAATCGTCCCTGACAATGTCTCAGCCGCAGGTCTCATGACCGAGATACGCGAGAGTATCGTCAGGCTTGCCCATACCCCGCAACCGGCAAAACAAACCGCAGTACAGCCGTCGGCAGTAGGGTCAGGCGGATGGAAAGAACTTTATGACGAGCGCAACCGCGAACTGACCGAGCTGCGGCAGGAATATGACTCACTGCTTGAACAGGCGCGCAATCTCGCCGCCGAAAAACGCAATCTTGAAGAAATTTTAAACAACCGTTAAGTATGATAGGATCAATTGTAACCATAATTCTCGGAATCGTCATCTGGAAACTCGTTCCCGGATGGATTGAAGGCGGGAGCGCGAGCATCCGCAGCACAATCCGCCTCGTGTGCAGCATAATCGGAATAATCATCACCCTCGTCGGGGCCTATGACCTCGTGATGTCGCTTATTCATTGATGTTTCATTTAAAAATCGTATCTTTGCACCATCATTAACCCTAACTCAGCAAAAATGACTGTTGTAGATCGATTCCTCCAATATGTCAAGTTTGACACTCAGAGTGACGAACTGACCAACATGACACCCTCGACCCCGGGACAGATGATTTTCGCCCGTCATCTTGAAAAAGAGTTGCGCGACATGGGACTTTCCGACATCACCCTTGATGACAACGGCTATCTCATGGCAACCCTCAAAAGCAATGTGACAGACCGGAATGTTCCCACAGTGGGATTCATTGCTCATCTCGACACATCGCCTGACATGAGCGGGCACAATGTATCACCCCGCATCGTTGAATACTATGACGGCGGCGACATCGTGCTAAATTCTTCTACCGGTGTGACACTGTCGCCCGAACAGTTCCCCGAACTTCTCCATTACAAGGGGCAGGCACTTATCGTTACCGACGGCAACACACTCCTCGGTGCCGACGACAAGGCCGGCATTGCCGAAATTATCTCGGCTGTCGACTACCTCATGAAACATCCCGAAATACCCCACGGTGACATCAGGATAGCATTTAACCCCGATGAGGAAATCGGTCAGGGTGCGGGAAAATTTGATGTCGCGCGTTTCGGAGCCGACTGGGGTTACACTATGGACGGCGGAGAAATAGGCGAACTCGAATATGAAAACTTTAACGCCGCTGTCGCCCGCGTTACTTTCGTCGGGCTCAACGTGCATCCCGGTTATGCCAAGCACAAAATGCTGAACTCAATGCGCGTGGCCAACCAGTTTGTAATCATGCTGCCCCGATGGGAGACACCCGAGCACACCGAGGGTTACGAAGGATTCTACCATCTTGTTTCTATGGAAGGCTCGGTTGAAAAAACCGTGTTGACCTATATTATCCGCGACCACGACCGCGACCGATTCGAGCGTCGCAAAAAAGAACTCGAACACCTCACCCGCAAAATCAACAACGAGTTCCCCGGCTGCGCCTCCATTGAAATAAAAGACCAGTATTACAACATGCGCGAGAAAGTCGAGCCTGTAAAATATATCGTCGACATCGCCGAGCAGGCAATGCGCAATCTTGACATTACCCCCAAAGTGCAGCCGATTCGCGGCGGCACTGACGGCGCACAGCTTTCGTTCAAGGGTCTCCCCTGCCCGAATATCTTTGCAGGTGGTCTCAACTTCCACGGACGCTATGAGTTTGTACCCATTCCTTCAATGGAAAAAGCCACTCAGGTAATCGTCGAAATCGCCCGCATTGTTGCAACAAGATAAAAAGTACTTTATTTCCAAAAGCAAAGGGGCCGCAACCGGTCCCTTTGCTTTCTTTAGAGGTTGTCTAAGAACGAATGTTAACCCAAAGTGGTATGCGGATAAGATAACTTCATATCAGATATTAAGTTCAAAATTTAACCGTGAGGCTGTTTATAACAAATGCTTTGTCGCACCCGTTTTCAGGTGTCGGATTTTGGATTCACATTTGTTTTTAAACAACCTCTTAATTCCACTATCCTTGACCACATCTGACAAGACCCTTGTAATTGTCACCGGCCCTACCGGCAGCGGAAAGACCGGTCTGGCCATTGAAATCGCATCCCATTTAGGATGCGACATCGTTTCGGCTGACTCTCGACAGATTTATCGCGGAATCCCGATAGGCACAGCCGCTCCCACACAGGAGCAACTTGCAGCCGTGAGGCATCACTTCGTCGGGATTCTCGACCTTGACCAATACTACAGTGCCGCCGTCTACGAGGAACAAGTCATGAATCTCTTGCCTCAATTATGGGAAAAGGGAGACTACGTCGTGATGTGTGGCGGCTCTATGATGTACATTGATGCCATCACCCGTGGAATCGACGAACTGCCGACCATCAGTGACGCTATACGAGCACGCGCAATGGAGATTTATACTTGCGGCGGCCTTGCGGCACTTCGTGAAGAATTACAGCGTCTCGATCCGGATTATCTTGCCACCGCCGACCTCAATAATCATCGCCGGCTTGTACACGCGATAGAAATCTGCCTTCAGGCGGGTGTCCCATACTCCTCCTTGCGCACCGGCGAGGCTAAAGAACGTCCTTTCCGCATTGTAAAAATGGCAATCAACCACTCGCGCGAAAATCTTTTCAACCGCATCAACGCCCGCGTGGATGCAATGATTGTCGAGGGATTAGAACAAGAGGCCGCAGCGGTATATCACCTGCGTCACCTGAATTCACTGAACACTGTAGGTTACAAAGAACTTTTTGCCATGATGGACGGCACGATGACACGCGAGACCGCCATCCCGCGCATTGCAAAAAACACGCGAGTCTATGCAAAAAAACAACTTCTGTGGCTGCGCCGCGACCCGTCGGTAACATATCTCGACCCGTCTCACCCCCTCCTGTCTCAGGCACTGGGGGCAATCGGATAAATCACTTCTTAAACTTTTTTCAAGATATCACCATCAATCATGCGCTATACCATTATATTCTCAGTCTCGCTTTTTATAGCAGCACTCACGTCGGGCTGTCGCAGCACATCCGACGTGTCTCTTGTCGATGTAGGTAAAGGCTATAGTGCGACATCGGTCAACACTGCGGTATTTCGCGGAAGTTCCCTCGTGACACATGGTGACACACAATACATAGCCTATTATGATGCCGACGGCACTCTTGTCATAGGCAAACGCCTGCTCAGGACATCATCGTGGCAACTTAACCGCACACAGTACAGCGGCAACGTTACCGACGCCCACAATGTCATCAGCATCGGAGTCGACGGCGAAGGCTTCGTGCATGTCTCATGGGACCATCACGGCCACCCGCTGCGCTACTGCCGCGGAATCGCTCCGGAATCGCTTGTGCTCGGCGAAACAGAACCGATGACCGGTATCGACGAGGATGATGTGACCTATCCCGAATTTTACAATCTCTCAGGAGGAGACTTGCTTTTTGCATACCGCTCGGGGGCATCGGGACGGGGCAACCTTGTGTTAAACCGCTACTCGGTCGCCGAGAAAAAATGGCACCGGATACAGGACATTCTCATCGACGGCGAGAACGAGCGAAATGCCTACTGGCAACTTTATGTCGATGACCGGGGGACGATACATGTGTCATGGGTGTGGCGCGAGACATGGCTTGTCGAAACCAATCATGACCTATGCTATGCCCGTTCCCGCGACAACGGGGCGACATGGGAAAAATCAACCGACGAGAAATACAATCTTCCCATTAATATCGCCACCGCCGAGGTCGCATGGCAGATACCGCAAAACTCTGAACTTATCAACCAGACCTCGATGACCGCCGATGCCGCCGGAAATCCCTATATCGCCACCTACTGGCGCGACAGCGACAGCCAAGTGCCCCAATACCGGCTCGTGTGGAACGACGGTGCCGCATGGAAAACCGAGCAGGTGGGCGACCGCAAGTCGCCATTCTCGCTGAGCGGAGGAGGGACTAAGATGATACCGATCTCACGCCCCCGGCTTGTCAGCGACGGATGCAGCGCCCACTATATATTCCGCGACGCAGACCGCGGCTCGAAAGTCACGATCGCGTCCACCCGCAACCTCGGCAGCGGACAATGGGTATTGCGTGACGTGACCGACTTTCCGGTCAACGCTTGGGAACCCACTATTGACATCCAGCTGTGGAAACAATCCCGGCAGCTTCACATCTTCGTCCAGCCGACCTTTCAGGGTGACGGCGAGCGCACTGTGGACAACGCACAGCCGACAATGGTCAGAGTTCTGCAATTCTCATCGAAAAAATAACCTGATTTTTTCCTCGTTTAAAAAAAAGTTACTACTTTAGCGGAACGAAACAATGGTATAAAAAATTAAAAATACAGCGATGATATTTAATTTCAGAATAGTATCTGACGAAGTTGACAACTTCAAACGCGAAATTCAGATTGATTCAGACGCGACATTTCTTGAATTACGCAATGCGATTTGTAACTCTGTGGGTTATGACAAGAACCAGATGAGCTCTTTTTTCATCTGTGACGACGGCTGGGAACGTGAAAAAGAAATAACGCTCGAAGATATGGGAACCGACACCTCTGAAGATGCCTACCTGATGGAAGACACCCCCCTCAGCGACTTTATCGAGGACGACGGGCAGCGTCTCGTATGGGTATTCGATTATCTGACCGACCGCTCATTCTTCATCGAAATGAAAAACAGCATTCCCGGCAAAACGCTGAAAGACCCCCTCTGCACTATATCTATGGGCGAACCCCCGGCCCAAATGGTCGACATCGATGACTTCGATGCCAAAATTGACGCAAAAGCCATTCAGGCTGCCGCCGACCCTGATATCGATGACGACTTCTACGGTTCTACCGAGTTCAACGAAGACGAATTTGACGCAGCGGGATTTGATGAAATGAACTTCGACGAATAATCATTTATTATACCGCACAATACACCGAATACATAAACGGATACAGAAGGGCCGTCAGTCCTTCTGTATCTGTTCTGTCTACAAATATACCCCCTGTTAAATGAAAAATACTATCTTTTTTGCCATCGTAGCTACCGCTGTTACAATAACCTCCTGCGGCGATTCCAACTCATGGACGGTAAAGGGCAGCATCAGCGGCGCCAATGATAAAACCATCCTTGTTCAGGCAAGCGACAACGGACGCTGGTACACACTCGATTCCATAAAGACCGGAAAATCGGGAAATTTCAAATATTCCCACAAAGCAGCCGGCTTCCCCGACATCTACCGGCTCTCTCTCGACGGCCACTCCATCTATTTCCCCATTGACAGCATCGAAACCGTTACCATATCGGCCGACACGGCGGCTTTTGACACCGGTTACACGCTCAGCGGGTCTCAACTCGCCGAAAACATGATGAATATCGACCGCCGCATCATGACTGCCTTAGCTGCGGGAACTTCAGTAGCCTCGGATGAGCAACTGAAACGCGAGCTTACTCAACAGCTCCTTGCCGACCCGGCGGGGATTCTATCTTACTATATCATTAACAAAAACGTGGGCGGCAAGCCGATTTTCAATCCTGCTGACAAAAATGACAACAAAGTCATCGGTGCAGTAGCCAACGCCTATAATATCATGCGCCCGGCAGATCCGCGCACATCTTATATCAAGCGCCTGTACCTGTCCAATCGCCCACGCATCGAGACCAACGAACCGGGTGACACACTCCATGCCCGCGAAATCAAGGCGTTTGAAATCAATCTCTATGACAATCGCGGAACCCGGCACAGCCTGTTGGAGGAACTGGGAAAAGGCAATATCGTTATCCTGAACTTCACCGCCTATGCAGCCGACGAGTCTCCGGCATTCAACATCGCGCTCAACAAAGTCTATGAAAAATATCATGCCAACGGGCTTGAAATATTTCAGGTATCTCTCGACGACAACGAGCATGTGTGGAAGTCGACAGCAGCAAATCTGCCTTGGATTACCGTTTTGAATTCGGTTGCCGACAATACCGTTATCCTCAATTACAACGTACAAAGCCTTCCCACGACCTATATTTTCAACCGCAACGGCGAACTCGTCGAGCGTGTCGACGATATTACGGCTTTGGACAAGACCGTAGCCAAATTTATGTAAGAGATTATTAAGTGGTCGTTGTTTAATAATCTCTAAACACCCTCTGAAAACTTTAACGGTCGATTTGCGCAGGGACGATTCTTCATGAACGCAAACCGACCGATTTTTCTCTGTATGAGATTGACGTTAAGGATACTGCGAATAATCATAATGACACTGTTGATCTTGATTCCGACAGTGCCGTCTTTGCTTTATATCATCCTGTCAATCCCCCCTGTCCAACGTGCCGTGGGCCGACGCGCCGAGAGAGAGCTGACCGCATTGCTCGGGACCGATGTCACAATCGGCAATGTCGAAATTGCCCCGTTCAACCGCGTCACCCTCGGCGACATCTCTGTTAAGGACTCCAACGGCGCGGAAACCTTGACGGTGGGACATCTCGGAGCCGGGATAAATCTTACCGACCTTGTTTTTTCAGGGCGCATTGTCGTGTCCTATGCCGAAATAATCGACCTCCGTGCCAAAATATACCGCGACTCGGCCAATACGCCTCTCAATATCGCCCCCATCATTGAGCGATTCAAGCCCAAAGACCCCAACCGGCCCCCGACACTGTTTGACCTCGCAGTCAACATGATAGTTATCAGGAGGGCAAGTATAGAATATGATATCCTGTCATCCCCGGCCAAGGAGGAAAACCGGTTTGACGCCGCCCACATTCATGTCAATGACTTGCGAGCCGACATAAAACTGCCGCGCATCAAAAACGACGACTTCATTATCGAAATAAAACGTCTGGCGGCCAAGGAAAACAGCGGCATCACACTTAAAGATCTGCGCGGAAACTTTACGTTGACAGACACAACCGCGACAGTAACCGGGTTAATTGTCGACTTCCCGGCCACTCATCTCGCCATCGGGGACATCAGTGCCTCCTACAGCTCGCTCAAAACAATAACCGGGGATATCATAGACTCCCCCGTGTCGCTGCTGGTACTTCCCGGAAGCTACGCAACACCGATGGATTTTTCGGCTTTTGCTCCCGAACTTGCCGATGTCGATGCCCGCGCCGATATCGAGATTGATTTATCGGGCTCAGTCAATGACCTGAATCTTGACCGTCTTGACATCACGGCCTATTCTGAAAATGTCTGGATAAGGGGCAACGGAAAAATAACCGGACTGGCCAAAGGGGCCGACAATCTGCACATAGACATCAACCGACTGAACATAAGCGCCGGCTCTGATGACATAAATGCCATCGCCGGTTTCTTCACGACACTGCCCCCCGAGACAAAAACGCTTATTTCCAAGACCGGACATGTGAATCTACTGGGCGACCTGACCGCCTCAAGGCGAGAAATAGGATTCAACGGCTCGATAATTACCGACCCCGGAAATATTGATATCGACATGGTGGCGGTCCTTCCCCGCGACCAAGTCCCGTTACAGCTTCAAGGGACAATCGAGACCGACGAGTTTAATCCGTCATCTCTATTCCCGGCATTAGGCAACAAAATGGAATCAGCCGGATTTTATTCGGAAATAGACTTGTCGCTCGGTAAAAACGCCGACATCCGTGGACATCTCCAAGCGACAATCGACCATATAGAATGGAATGGCCACCGCTATGAGACAATCGAGAGCGACATAGACTTCCATGACCGAAAGGCCGAAGGTATAATATCGTCAGACAACACCTCTCTCGACTTTACACTCCGCGGGGAGGCATCGCTTTCCAAAACAGACTCCCACACTGAATTTTATGCCGACCTGCGCAACGTTGATTTTGCGCCGTTCTTCCCCGCCGGGCCATTAAAAGATTTATCGCTGTCGATGACTGCCGATGCCCGCATTGACGGACGAAATCCCGATACCGCCACCGGCTGGCTCACGATTGACGACATCAGGTTTTACGCTGGCGAAGACCGCTCGCTGTCTCTTGACAACATCACGCTGGAGGCCCGCATGGTTGAAAAGACACGAATCATAACCCTGAACAGCGACATCGTCGACGGACGCATACGCGGGCGTTATCCGGTCGCCCGGATTATCCCTACTGCAAGCAACATCCTCTCGCAAGTCTATCCGGCACTGATTAACGCGACAGCTTCTCAAGAGGTTTTGACTCATCGGGAAAGTCATGACGGAGAGAAAGCCGACAATCCGGACTTGGTCGATTTCGATTTCAATTTTTCTCTCAAAGCCGACACCATAGTTGCCCCGTTTTTCAACATGCCGTTTAAAATCATAGACAACGTGACACTGGCCGGCGCGATGGAAAGCGAGGCATCGCTCATGTCGTTCAGCATCGACGCTCCATACCTGCTACAAAAAAACAAGCTGATTGAAAACACAATTCTGCGTCTCGATATTGACGGACAAAAGAACTGTTCCAACCTTTACGCATCATCAGTCACCCCGACCAAAAACGGCCCGATGACGCTTACCCTCCAGTCCAACGGGCACGACAACATTGCCGATACAGACATCAATTGGGTTATCGACCGTGATCATGATTTTCACGGGAACTTCAATTTTACCACACAGCTTACGATAGACTCAGTTGCACGAAACCTGTCGGCGGTCATCAATGTCAGCCCTTCGACTATGGTGTTCAACGATACCGCATGGACGGTCAACCGGTCACGGATTGACATAAATCCCAGAAAGGTCGCAGTCAACAATTTCAACATAGGCCGCGAAGGGCAGTATATTGAAATTGACGGCGTTGCTTCGGCTGATTCGACCGATGTTCTGAAAATGTGCCTGCGCGACATAAACCTCGACTACATATTCGAGACTCTGAACATCGGCAGCGTTATGTTTGGAGGCCGTGCCACCGGTGATTTTTTTGCATCCTCTCTTTTTTCAGGCACTCCGATAATCTACACGCCAGCTCTTGACGTGGCCGCATTAAGTTACAACCGTTGCGTCATGGGTGACACGCGCATTGTCAGCGCATGGGACAACGAAAAAAAGGCTGTCACAATCGATGCCCGCATTGACAGCGGGCATCGCCACAGGTCACTCATCAAAGGGTTCATCGCGCCGGCAACCGAAGAACTCGATTTCACTTTTGACGCCGACCATGCTCCGGCAGGATTCATGCAAACGTTTATGGAAGCGTTTGCCGACGAGGTATCAGGGACAGTCTCGGGCAAAGCGCATCTTTACGGTACGTTCAAGCTCATAGATATGACCGGCGATATATATGCCGACAATCTGCGCCTTAAAATAGGGTTTACCAACACCGCATATACTGTCAGCGACTCAGTTCACATACGCCCCGGGATAATCCAGTTCCACGACGTCGTTCTTCACGATGTCAAGGGACACACGGCACTTCTTTCGGGCCGGTTGACCCACAAATTCTTCAAAGAACCGAGATTCAGATTTGACATAACCGACACACGCGATTTCCTGTGTTACGATGTCAAAAAGAATTACCTCAATCCGTGGTACGGCACCATCTACGGCAAAAACGGCATTGCCTCTATAACAGGCGCGCCGGGATGGGTCAACATCTCGGTCACAATGGACACCGCCCCGCAGTCGGCCTTCACCTTCATCATTTCCGATACTCAGAGCGCAGCCGAATATGACTTCATAACGTTCCGCGACCGTGACCGTCAAAAGAAAGACTCTATCGCGTCTCTTGACACAACCCCCATGCTCGTCAAGCAGTTCCGCAACAACCCTAAGAACAATGATACCGGGGAGCCGACTCTTTATTCAATGGACTTCAACATAGGAGTGGAACCTAGCGCAACCATGACCATCATTATGGACCCTATAGCTGGCGACAGCATCCGCGCGACCGGTTCCGGAAAAATGAACATGAAATACAGCAATGACGGAGATCTCGACATACGCGGCACCTATACAATCAACAAGGGGTCCTATAACTTCACCTTGCAGGATATTTTCCTCAAAAATTTCACACTCAAGGAGGGAAGCTCGATAACGTTCAACGGCGACCCCTATTCCGCCGAGCTCGACATAACGGCTATCAACTCAGTCAAAGCCAATCTAAGCGATCTGGACGAGTCATTCCTACAAGACAAGGAACTGAACACGACAAGCGTGAATGTAGACGCGCTGCTATATGCAAGAGGCGACATGCGTCATCCAGACATATCCTATGATATAAACATCCCCTCGTCACCCGAGGTCAACCGCAAGGTTCACTCTATCATATCGACCGAAGACATGATGAGCCGCCAGATTATCTATCTGCTCGCCCTCAATCGTTTCTACACCCCTGACTACATGACCGCGACACGCGGAAACGAACTGGTGTCGGTGGCATCATCGACAATTTCCTCCCAACTGTCGTCAATGCTCGGGCAGTTGAGCGACAAGTGGTCCATTGCACCGCAGTTCCGCAGCGACCGCGGCGACCTCTCTGATTTAGAGGTAGACGTGACCCTGTCAAGCCACTTGCTCAACAACCGCCTGCTGCTTAACGGCAATCTCGGCTATCGCGACAAGTCACTGAACAACAATAGCTTTATCGGTGATTTCGATGTCGAATACCTTCTGAACCGCAGCGGCTCGATACGCCTCAAAGCCTATAATCGATACAACGACCAGAACTACTACCTCAGAAGCGCCTTGACCACCCAAGGTATCGGCGTGGTGTTCAAACGTGAATTTGACAATATTTTTTCATTTTTAAACCCGTTCCGCCGCTATCTCAGAAATAAAAAGAAAGACTCATCCGATGATGTCTCTCCCCGGCAGGAAACACCTTCTGTTCCTTCCGACACTGTTCCTGAGCCACAAAAGTAAAAGACATCCGTCAGACTGTTGACAAGGTGGCTACATTTTGTGTTTTTTAAGACTTTGACAAATACAATTATTTGGCAGACTGCACTTTTATCAATAACTTTGTCATAGTATTAGCTAACCCTTGACGTCTCTCTATTGCCTTTATTCTTGGGCAATGACTCTCTCCGCCAATTATTACCGATTAATTGCGACATCGTTAACCAGACTCCATGCCATCTCTCTATCTTCTTATATGATACGAAAATTCATCGCATATCTGCTTCTATGTTTGCCATGCAGTCACATTCTGCTTGCAATGCCTCCGGACTCCTTGCCCAAAACAACCGAAGGGCTGCTGACCCTGCTTGACGAGGAAATCGAAAGACGTTATGAATATGTGGCGAAACCGCTTCAACGGATTGATTCTATACACAAAGTCATAAACACCACCACCGACCTGAAAAAAAAGCTCAATCTTTATGAAGCCATCGGTGACCAATATGACGGAGTGAATGCCGACTCTGCCATCCTGTATTTTACCCGTGGCATAGACATGGGTATCGCCTGCGGCGATTCGGTTCTTGCCCAGAGATGCCTGTTCAAGCGTTGCCTGCAACTGACTATTATCGGCGCGGCAAAAGAATGTATCGACCAGATCAAAAGTGCCGAAGATTTCGGAATATATCCCGAGAACCGATACCGTTATTATGCGACCGGTCGGTTTGTCTACTATAACCTCGCGGTGTTTTATCCCTACCGTCAAAGCGTCGATACCTATCTTTCGCTCGGCCTGCCATACGCAAAAGGGTGCCTTGAACTGACAGCCCCCAACACCCCCGAGCATGAACTGAACAAGGCACTGATTCATCACAGCCTCAAACAAGGCATTCTGCATATCGCGCACCTTAACGATGTGATTTCGCTGTCAACCAGCCTTGATCGGAACTTTGTACAGGCATCCACGCTTCTCGGGGAGGCTTATATGGCTTCGGGCAAAGACACGGATGCGATAAACGCGTTTGCAGCAGCGGCTATCGCCAACATACGCAATGCCGACCGCCACGGGACGGCACTGATGAGGCTCGGAATGGTGCTGTACTCGCAAGGCGACATAAAATCAGCCTATAAATACCTTGCTACCGCGCTCGACAACACTGTTATGGGAGGGGTCAGAATGAACTCGGCACAAATATCACAAGCACTGGCACCGGTGCAGAACGACATTCATGTCATCGAGCGTAACCGTTTCATCTTCCTTGCCTGCCTCATAGCAGTACTTCTCATCCTGCTTGGATTCATTGTGTTCCTGATTATCAAACAAAGGAAGGAGGTAATCGTCCTAAAAACGATGAAAAAGCGCCTGAGCAATGCCAACATGGTCAAGGAAACATATATCACCGAGTTTCTCAATCTATGTTCGGCCAACATGGAGAAAACCGAGGAATTCAGCCGCCTGTGCCGCAGAAAAATCACTGCCGGTCAGAGCGAGGAACTGCTCCATTACATCAAGAGCGGAAAGGTCAGCGAAGAGCAACGAAATATTTTTTATAATATATTTGACGATGCATTCATACACATCTTCCCGACGTTCATCGCCGATGTGAACTTACTGCTGCAATCTGACAAACAACTGGTAACGATGAATACCGAGTTGCGCATACTCGCGTTTACCCGGCTCGGAATGGATGACACGACGCGCATTGCCCGTTTCCTCGGACTTTCGCTGAACACAATCTACACCTACCGCAACAAACTGCGAAACAAAGCCTTAAATCGTGAAACATTTGAGTCAGACGTGATGAAAATAGGTCAGATAGCCTGACAACTCAGATATATCGAGTTTATACACGCTGGCGCATACAGCACGCCTATACACCTCATAATCACCGGATTGCCTATTTGACAACCCGGTGATTGTTTATATATCGGTTCCTTGATATTGCCATTTGCGTCCATTAACGGTAATTTTGTACTGAAAAAGGACAAAATCATTCGTAAAAAAGATTGTTATTAAGGTTAACACACAGCACAGGACGGTTCTGAGACAAAACCGTCCTGTGTCAGTAATAAGCAGTAACGCTTTATCATACTATTTCAACCACAGTTATACCAGCTCCTCCGAGACGCACATCTTCATCATGATAAGATGCGATACCGCCAACCGTGGAGAGATATTGCCTTATATACTGCCTCAACGCCCCGGTGCCTGTGCCATGCAGGATTCTGACGCGACGGGCATTGAACTGGATAGCATCGTCAATGAAATAAGTCACGGCCTGCACGGCCTCGTCGACCCTCATGCCCCGCACGTCAATCTCCTGCTTGAAGTTCAACTGCCGCGAGCGGATGGCATCACCGGTAGATGTCGACACAAACGAGGCCGATTTCTTCACACCGCTGTCGACCTTGGCATTAGTCGGCGTGAGACGGTCGGTTTTTACCGATGTCTTTAGATTGCCGAAGGAGACAATAGCATTTTTGCCTGAAATTTCAAGCACAGTCCCGACTGTGCCGTGCCCGTCAAGTTTTACATTGTCCCCTACTGAAATTTCAGCCTTGAGAGCCGCCGTCTGCCGGTCGGGGCCTTTCTTCTTGTTACGAGGCGCTTTTTTCAACAGCGGGTGGTCGTTATTACCCGATTGCTCCAGCGCAAGACGCTCCTCACGCAGCTTGCGGCGGGCGGCAAGGGTCTGCTCTTTCTCGGCCTGCGCGCTTTTAATCTCGTGAATGGTGCGCTCGATTGTGGCATTGCTTCCGTCGAGAATCTGCTTGGCCTCGCGGCGCGCCTCATCGATAATTTCGCGGCGACGCTGACGCAGCGAGTCGGCATCCTCGGTGTACTGCGCGATCAATTGCTCGAGTTTCTTCTCTTTCTGACGTATTGCCGTGCGCTTGTTCTCCCAGTAACGCTTGTCGCGGGTGATGTCGAGCAGGTAGTTGTCAAGATTCACATAGTCGCTGCCGACAATCTCCTCGGCCTCGGCGATAATCGACGCGGGGAGGCCCGTCTTGCGGGCAATCTCGATGGCAAACGAGCTGCCCGGATTTCCTATCGACAGCCTGAACATCGGCTGCATCAGGTGACGGTCATAGAGCATCGAGCCGTTTACAAGGCCGTCGGTATCCTCGGCGAAATGCTTGAGGTTCTGATAATGGGTCGTAATCACGCCCCACATACCATTGTCGTTGAACTGTCGGAGGATAGCCTGCGCAATCGCACCGCCTATCTGAGGCTCGGTTCCGCCGCCAAACTCGTCAATCAATACAAGCGACGCGCTGCCTCCACGCGCAAGCATGAACTTCATGTTGCGGAGGTGGGAACTGTAGGTACTCAGGTCGTCCTCTATCGACTGGTCGTCACCGATGTCGACAAAGATGTCACTGAATATACCGATATGGGAGTTTTCGTAAAGCGTAGGGAGTATTCCGCACTGGGCCATATACTGCAACGTGCCGACGGTCTTCAGGCACACAGACTTGCCTCCCGCGTTGGGGCCGGATATAATCAGCAGGCGTTTCTCAGGCGTGAGGGTTATGTCGATGGGGACAATTTCCTTGCCTTGCCGTTCAAGCGACATCTGAAGCATGGGATGACAGGCGTGGTACCATTCCAGCTCTACATCGGGGGATAGATTGGGAAGATTTCCGCCGGTCTCGGAGGCGAATATTGCCTTGGCGCGGATAAAGTCGAGACGCGACATAACGTCAGTGGCAGCGAGAAGCTCGTCGACATGGGGACGCAGCTCGTCGGCAATCATAATGAGGATGCGTGTAATCTCGCGTCGTTCCTCCATTTCGAGTTCACGGGTCTGATTGTTGACCTCGACAACTTCGGCAGGTTCTATATAGATTGTCTTGCCTGAGGCCGACTCGTCATGGACAATGCCGCTGATTTTGCGCTTGTTCATGGGAGACACGGGGATTACGAGCCGACCGTCGCGCACGCTCGGAGTGGTGTCGCTGTCAATCCAACCCTGCCCGATGGCGTTGGCCATCACGCGCCTCATAATCGAGTTCACCCTACCGCTCATTGCCCTCAGGCGGGAGCGTATATCGGCAAGCTCACGCGAGGCATTGTCTTTGACATTGCCAAAACGGTCTATGCTGCGGTCGATTGTGGCGGCTATTGCCGGAAGCGGCACGAGGTCGGCCGACAGGCTGTCAAGAACCGGGTAAGGAGTGCGGACTCCGTCGGCACGGTGGCGGGCGAAGTATGCGGCAACATCGCCGACACTGCCTATCATCTTGCGGACGGAGTTCAGGTCGTTGACCGGGAGAAATGTCCCCGGAACCTTTATTGACATCAGCAGCGTGTCAACGTCAGTAATGCCGTCAAGCGGCACCGCCTCGTCGCTGCGGATTGAGGCAAGCATTTCGCTTGTTGCGGTCAATGCCTGCTCTACGGCATCAAAGGTGGTCATAAACGTCATCTCCTCGCAATAATGCCGTCCGCCATCGGTGAGACAGCCGCGGGATATGCGGCGGCGCACACCGTCAAAGCCTATCTTTTGTTCTATCTTATCGGGATATATCATATCTTAGAGGGTGTTTCATAACAAA
>DLAR01000059.1 GCA_002494015.1 Porphyromonadaceae bacterium UBA7042
AAAGGTAGTTCTGCAACAACCTCAAATGCAGAAAGTCGTTGTGGTTAACGTTGACACGCGGCCATGCCGCGTAATCGGCGGCATGGCCGCAATTTATCGTCAGGGGATAGGATCTTGTGTTGGGAACAAGCGTTTTAGATGGTTCAAGGCTGCTCGGAACGCAGCGGGAGGCCGGTTTCACGCTATGCTCGAATATTTAGGGTGTATAGTTGTTGTATGCTGTCCGCATTCCCGGTCGAAAAACCGGACACACGGAGAGAGACAGGCGGAAACCGGGCCTTTTAGCCGCATTTTCACGCAGGCGGCCAACCGGTGACCGCTACGCGTCGGGAGAAAGGAGAATAAAAGAGCGGGGGCTTGAAAATCAACGCACACCGTCTCTGCTATCTGCTTTTAAGGCGAGCTGTGTAAGGCTCGAAGAAATTGCGGTCAAGCGCCACGCTTATGCGTAACAGCAAGTCGGCATCGATGCTGCGGCGGTTGAATATCTTGTAGACATTGGTGCGGTTGCATCCAAGTTCATTTGAAAGCCACACCACCGACTTCTGCTGAGCTTTTAACTCGTCCTTTATTACTTTTCCGATAAAAATAGTTGTCATAGAAACAGTAAATACTTAAATGGTGATTGTTTTTGTTGTATACGAATAGGGCTGAACTCTTTCAACCCGATCCCAGTCTGAGGTACCGCCAAGCACCTATTCCACGAAACAAGTATGAAACAGTCCAGCCCGTATTTCGAGCATACAACTAATTCTTTTTTACTTGTTCCCCGCGGAGTTAGGAAGATTGGCGGTTTCCAGACAGAGGGAACATCTGCGCTGTCACTCAAATGTTTTCGCACATTTCATTTTAAGACAATTGTGCATTGGATACACCGCGCGACAGCTTTACGGTATTGACCACAAAATTAGTCACTTTTTTGAGCAAATGCAACCAAATCGGCCTTTTTAATGCGACCCTTATGGTTAATTATTCTTAAATCCGCCATTTCGTCACTTTGAGACAACATTTTTTCGTTATCCCCCGACCAACATTGAACCCGCCTTGAGTGTTATGCTTTAGGAGTGCGAATACAATGGTTTAACTTTAAATTTTAAAAATAATTAATACGGAAATTTTTCTTTAATTTTAAAGCAAAAAACCTCAAAAAATCATTATCTTTGCACCAAAATTGGAGCCGCTGAAACGCAACGGCTCCAAAAGAAACGGACAAAACGACTTAAACACTTTTATATCAAACTCTTAACTACAATGAGTACAATTGATTTATCCCAGTATGGCATTGCCAATGCCAAGGTAATCCACAACCCCAGCTACGAACAGCTTTTCAAGGACGAGACCGAACCCGGACTGCAGGGTTATGAAAAAGGCCAGCTCACCGAACTCGGCGCTGTCAACGTAATGACCGGCATCTACACCGGACGTTCACCCAAAGACAAATTCTTTGTAAAAGACGCTACCAGCGAAAACTCTATCTGGTGGACTTCTGACGAATACAAAAACGACAATAAGGCCATCACCCCCGAGGCTTGGGTGGCCCTCAAGGAAATCGCCGACGAAGAACTTTCCAACAAGACCCTCTATGTCGTAGACGCTTTCTGCGGAACCAACCCCGACACCCGTCTCGCCGTACGTTTCGTGATGGAAGTTGCATGGCAGGCCCACTTCGTGACCAACATGTTCATCCGTCCCACCGAGGAAGAACTCGCCAACTTCAAGCCCGACTTCGTTGTCCTCAACGCTTCCAAGGCTAAAGTTACCAACTGGAAAGAACTCGGCATCAACTCCGAGACTTGCGTTGCCTTCAACCTCACCGAGCGCATGCAGCTCATCATCAACACTTGGTATGGCGGCGAAATGAAGAAGGGTATGTTCTCTATCATGAACTACTACAACCCCCTCCGCGGCATCGCTTCCATGCACTGCTCGGCCAACACCGACAAGGATGGCGAAAACACCGCTATCTTCTTCGGCCTTTCAGGCACAGGCAAGACCACCCTTTCGACCGACCCCAAGCGTCTCCTCATCGGTGACGACGAACACGGTTGGGACGACAACGGCGTCTTCAACTACGAGGGCGGATGCTATGCCAAGGTTATCAACCTCGACAAGGAGAGCGAACCCGACATCTTCAACGCAATCACCCGCGACGCACTTCTCGAAAACGTCACCGTTGACGCCAACGGCAAAATCGACTTCACCGACAAGAG
Source organism: Porphyromonadaceae bacterium UBA7042 (assembly GCA_002494015.1). Lineage (GTDB taxonomy): Bacteria > Bacteroidota > Bacteroidia > Bacteroidales > Muribaculaceae > Duncaniella. Next base: position 2,211 of record DLAR01000059.1, read on the forward strand.
CGTGACCGAGAACACCCGCGTTTCTTACCCCATCAACCACATCAAGAGCATCGTAGTTCCCAGCCGTGGTCCTGCCGCAAAGAACGTCATCTTCCTGTCGGCTGACGCATTCGGCGTTCTGCCCCCCGTGTCAATCCTGACCCCCGAGCAGACCAAGTACTACTTCCTCTCAGGTTTCACCAGCAAGCTCGCCGGTACCGAGCGCGGCATCACCGAGCCCACTCCCACTTTCTCGGCCTGCTTCGGCGCGGCATTCCTTTCGCTCCACCCCACCAAATACGCTGAAGAACTCGTTAAGCGCATGGAACAGAGCGGTGCCAAGGCTTATCTCGTGAACACCGGCTGGAACGGTACAGGCAAGCGCATCTCGATCCGCGACACCCGCGGCATCATCGACGCTATCCTCGACGGCTCGATCCTTTCGGCTCCCACCAAGCAGCTCCCCATCTTCAACTTCACCATCCCCACCGAACTTCCCGGTGTTGACCCCAAAATCCTCGACCCCCGCGACACCTACGCCAACCCCGAGGAATGGACTGTCAAGGCCGACAAGCTCGCCGAGATGTTCATCGCCAACTTCAAGAAGTTTGAAAACCACGCTGCCGGTCTCGAACTCGTAGCCGCAGGCCCCCACATCGAAAAATAATCCCGGCCATCTGACCGAATTATAACCGATTCCCCAACCCCTGACCCGTCACGCGACGAGTCAGGGGTTTTTATGTACCTTTTACCACCCGACATGGAAAATCGACCTAATTACAGCTGATTTTAACCCATATAAGCACATTTTTCGCCGCTTTTTGTAGCTTATTTGATTTTTTTGTCTTAAATTTGGCAGCGGTAACTAAAATGAAAACACGATCGCCCTTCTCCCGAGGGATGCGACCGTGTTTTTATCGCCTGTTACCAAGCTTACTTACCCGAAAATCTTAAGTATTAATTCATTTTATATTGTTTATGAGACTAAAACTGTTTCTGCTATTGCTGCTGACGGCCGTCCTTCCGTCGTTGGCTCAAAAGACAGGCGTAGCCGGTACTGTGGTCGACTCCAACACGGGAGCGCCCGTGGGCGGCGCCACGGTAATGCTCAGCGGTCAGAGTATTTTCGTTACAACCGACCCCTCGGGTGATTTCCGCATCAGCAACGCGGCCCCCGGCGGTGACGAGATTCTGATTGCCGCCTATGGCTACAACGACTCGTCGATTCCCGTAGACATCGTCTCGGGACAGATCTCTGACATGGGGACAATCCGGCTCATCTCTACCGACCTCAACAACGTCTTCTATGAAGACCAGCAAGACATGTACTTTGACCAGAACATCCTTGAAGACGAGGAAGGCAACGCCCAAAGCATCGCCGCACTGACCGGCGCTTCGGACGACGTTTACTACAACGCCGCGAGCTATGACTTCTCGGCAATGCGGTTCCGAATGCGCGGCTACAACTCGGAATACCAGCAGACCTACATCAACGGCATCTCGTTCAACGACCTTGCCCGCGGACGTTTCAACTACTCCACCCTCGGCGGCATGAACCGCGCTTTCCGCGACAAGACAACCGCGATAGGGCTCGGCGCGGCCGCTTTCGGTTTCGGCGACATCGGCGGCTCGACCAACATCAACACCCTCTCGTCGACCTATGCCCCCGGGTTCAACGGCTCGGTTGCCTACACCAACTCCAACTATATGCTCCGCGCTATGGCGATGTACTCCACCGGCCTGAGCAAGAGCGGATGGGCATTTACCGTATCGGCTATCGGACGATATGCCAAGGAAGGCGTCATCGACGGAACTTTCTACAACTCGGGCGGCCTGTTCATGTCGCTTGAAAAGGTATTCAACGACAAGCACTCACTCAACCTGACCCTGTGGGGAGCACCGACCCAGCGTGCCACCAACTCACCCACTTATCAGGAAGCCTACGACCTTGCCGACAACAACCTCTACAACCCCAACTGGGGATGGCAGGACGGCAAAAAACGCTCGGCCAAAATCGTGGAGACTTTCGACCCCACCGCCGTGCTTAACTGGCTGTGGAAACCCAAGAAAGGGACAACCCTCAACACCGGCGCTGCCGTGCGCTGGGTCAACTACTCGACATCGGCCCTCAACTGGTACAATGCCGCCGACCCGCGTCCCGACTACTACCGCTACCTCCCTTCTTATTACAAGGATGACCCCGAGGCCTACGAGCTTTACACCGAACTGTGGCACACCGAGTCGTTCCGCCAGATTGACTGGGACAACCTCTACCGCACCAACGAAATCAACCGTCTCGAAGGGCGCGGAGGCAACCCCGACAACACAAGCTCGTCCTACATCCTCGAAAACCGTCACAGCAACCAGTTCAACTTCATCTTCAACTCGTTGCTCAACCACCGCCTGACCGACTTCATGACCCTTCAGGCAGGCGTGTCGTTCAATTACACCCGCGCCCACTACTACAAGACCATCCGAGACCTCCTCGGCGGCGACTACTGGCTTGACATCGACCAGTTCTCGGAGCGCGACTTCCCTGACAATCCCCAGATGCTCCAGAACGACCTCAACAACCCCAGCCGCCACGTCGGCAAGGGCGACACATTCGGCTATGACTACTACATCAACGCCATTCAGGCTACCGCTTGGCTGCAGAATGTCATCAACCTCCCGCAGTGGGACATCAACTACGGCCTCAAGATGAGCTACACCCAGTTCTTCCGCGACGGCAAGATGCGCAACGGACGCGCTCCCGACAACTCCTACGGCAAGGGTGCGACACACCGCTTTGACAACGCCGCCATCAAGCTCGGCGCCACCTACAAGCTCGACGGACGCAACTTCTTCATGGCCCACGCGTCCTACGAGACACGCGCCCCTCTCTTTGAATACGCCTACATCTCGCCCCGCATCAAGGACACCGCCATCGACGGCCTTGAAAACGAGCGCATCCTCTCGGGCGACCTCTCCTATGTCTGGAACTACCGCCGTTTCCGCGGAAGCGTGACCGGTTTCTGGACCGACATGTTTGACCAGACCGAGCGCACATCGTTCTACGACGACCAGTACTCTACATTCATGAACTATGTCCTCAAGGGTGTCCACAAGCGTTACAAAGGCATCGAAATCGGCATGGCCTACAAGGTTACCCCCTCGGTGACTGTCAGCGCGGCAGGTACATTCGCCCGTTACCAGTACAAAAACCGCCCCACCGGCGTGCGTTCCTACGAAAACGGCATGATGCCCGATACCGCACAAGTAGTCTATCTGAAAAACTTCTATGTCGGCGGCACTCCCCAGACAGCCGTCAACATCGGCATCGACTGGGCCGCTCCCAAGTCGTGGTTCTTCAACATCAACGCGACTTGGATGGATGACGCATACGTCAACCTGTCGCCCATCCGTCACGAGGCGCTCCCCAACCTGTGGCAGAAATACCCCGATCAGGCAACCCTCGAAGCCAAGATGGCGGAACTCGCTAGTCAGGACAAGCTCAACGACGCATTCCTGCTCAACGCCTCAATCGGCAAGGTGGTCTACATCAACCGCAAGGTCTCGATGAACTTCAACCTCAACGTCGACAACATCCTCAACAACCGCAAGGTGATGACCTACGGCTACCAGCAGGGCCGCTTCGACTACACCAACTATGACTCCAACAAGTACCCCAACAAGTACTCCTATGCACAGGGCATCAAGGTTTACTTCAACGTTGGTATCCGTTTCTGATAATTTTTCATCAAAGAACTCACAGCAATGAAACTAAATAAATTTCTGATGGCCGTGGCTCTTGTTGCCGGTGCGGCAACCATGACGGGTTGTGACGACGATTTTGACCGCCCGCCGGTCATCGTACCCGAAGCCACCATCGAGGCCAACACAACTATCCTCGAGCTCAAAGAACAGTACTGGCAGGGCACGACCTCTGACTTCCTCACCACCATCGGCACAACCGACACGGGCGAGCATGTGATTATCGGCGGACGCGTCGTTTCTTCCGACGAAGACGGCAACATCTATCAGCGCATCGTGCTTGAAGACGAGACCTCTTCCATTTTCGTGAGAATCTACTCGACCAAGCTTTTCGAGTCCTACCAGTATGGTCAGGAAGTGCGCATCGACGTGACCGGCCTCCTCATCGGCACCTACCGCGGACTGATGATGATCGGTGTCGACTATAACGGCTCGGTCGGCGGCATGGACCTCGACGTGTTCCAGCAGCGCGCTCAGGTCAACGGTCTCCCCGACAAGGCTGCCATTCCGCAATATGTCACCACAATCTCCGACATCAAGTCTTATCTGACCGACCAGACACAGCTCATGACATGGCAGTCGCGCCTCATCACGCTTGAAAATGTCGAGTTTGTCGGCGGCGGCAGCGAGATGTTCGGCACCCCCGGCGCGGCCAACTACACAACCCGCCAGCTCAAGGATGCCGAGGGCAACACTCTCGACATCTCGACAAGCAACAAGTGTACATTTGTCAACCTCCTGATGCCCAAAGGCTCCGGTACCGTCAACGCCATCCTCTCCTACTACGGCTCCAACTGGCAGCTCGTCTTCAGCGACCCCGAGACTGACTGCACAGGGTTTACTTGGGTCGACACCCCGCAGACTCCCGACGTTCCCGCCGACGGAGGCGACGGCTCGGCCGAGACCCCCTATACCGTTCAGGCTGTTCAGGCCGGTGCTGCCGGGACCGGCAAATGGGTCACAGGCTACATCGTCGGCTTCATCCCCGACAAATTTTATGATCAGGCCGTCTTCGGCACCGAGGGTGCAATCAACACCAACATCCTCCTCGCTCCCGCAGCCGACGTTACCGACGTTGCCGCATGTATCCCCGTCGCCCTTGTCGGCAACCTCCGCACTGCTGTCGGGCTCGGCGACCATCCCGAAAACCTCGGCAAGCAGGTGACAATCTACGGAGACTTGGAGAAATACTTCGGCCAGCCCGGTCTGAAAAACACCTCCGTCTATGCTTGGGGCGACAAGGGCGGCGAGACTCCCGACGTTCCCGACACCCCCACGGGCAATGTCCTCTACTCGGCCCTCGGCGAGACTGATGCCACTATTGACTGGGACATCGACGCTGCTACCGGCGTCTGGTCGTGGAAAGAATATAGCGGAAAACACTACCTCAATGCAAGCGCCTTCGGAAACGATGCCGCCATCGGTGTTACCACCTACGCTTTCTCGCCCGTAATCGACCTCACCGCAGCCAAGTCGGCCAAAATGACATTTGACCACGCAGCCAAGTTCCAGACAACCCTCCGCACCCTCTGCTCGGCAGCCGTGCGTGAAGACGGCGCGACCGAGTGGACCGAACTCGCTATCCCCACATGGCCCGAAGCCGATTCTTGGACTTTTGTATCGGCCGGTGAAATAGACCTTTCGGCCTATGCCGGAAAGAAAATCCAAGTCGGTTTCAAATATGGTTCTTCGACCGACGGTGCCGACACTTGGGAAATCAAAAATCTCAAAATCACCGAGTAATCCCTTCTAATTAAAAAGATTTATGAGAAATTTCAAAGCATATATGACCCTGCTCGCAGTCGGCGCACTCTCGCTGACTGCCTGTCAGGACGACTTCGACACCCCCGAGCTCCCGGCTCCCGTGGCGACAATCGAAGCCAACACGACCATCAACGAGGTCAAGACCCGCTACTGGAACGACGCGACCAACTATATCGACACCATCCGCCTCAACGACGCGGGCGAGCATGTAGTCATCGCCGGACGTGTCATTTCGAGCGATGCCGCAGGTAACATCTACAAGAGCCTCGTCATTCAGGACGAGACCGGCGCCCTCGCAATGTCAATCAACGCCAACTCGATGTACAACAAGTACCGCATGGGTCAGGAGGTCGTCATTGACCTCACCGACATGTACATCGGCAAGTACAACGGCCTCCAGCAGCTTGGTTTCCCCGAAGAATATCAGGACACCTACGAGGCCACGTTCATGCCCTACGAGTTCTTCCAGATGCATGCCCAGCTCAACGGCAACCCCGAGCCGGCCAAAATCGACACCATCCTCGTCAACTCCTACAATGACCTGTCGACCTCTCCCGAGGGGCTGCGCAAATGGCAGAGCCAGCTCGTCAGATTCAACAACTGCCACTTTGAACAGGGTGGTCAGACCACATTTACCGACGGCCACAAGACCACGTCCAACCGCAACCTCATCCTTGCCGACGGCAACTCGATTATCGTGCGCACCAGCGGTTACTCCAACTTCTGGGGCGACGTGCTCCCCGCAGGTGACGGCGACGTTGTCGGCATCCTCTCCTATTTCGGCACTTCTGGCTGGCAGCTCCTGCTCAACGGACGCAACGGATGCATGAACTTCGGCAACCCGACCGTGGGTCCCGGTGCCAAGGACAATCCCTATACCGTTACCGAGGCTATCGAGATTGAAAAGGACGGAACATCGGCCAAAGGCTGGGTCACCGGCTACATCGTCGGTGCTGTCGCTCCCGGCGTTCAGACCGTGGCAAGCAACGACGACATCGAGTTCAAGGCCGACCCCGTCATGGACAACACCCTCGTTATCGCCGCTACCCCCGACTGCAAAAACTTCGAGGAATGTCTCGTCATCGACCTGCCTCAAAGGTCAAAACTCCGCGACTTTGGCAACCTGCCCGAGAATCCCGGCAACTATGGCAAGCAGATCTGGATTTCAGGCACACTCGCCAAGTTCCTCGGCACCTACGGCATTACCGGCAACAGTGGCACGGCATCTGAATTCCGCATCGACGGCGTCCAAGTCCCCGACGATCCCAAGCCCGTAGACGGCGATGGCTCCAAGGAGAACCCCTATACAGTAAATCAGGTTCTCGGCCTCGGCAACCCCGGCTCTTCGGCATGGGTTACAGGCTATATCGTCGGTTGGGTTGACGGCAAGTCAATTCAATCAGGAGCCCGCTTTGAAGTACCCGCCACTTCGGCATCCAACATCCTCATCGCCGCCGAGGCCGGTGTAACTGATTATAATCAGTGCGTGGCCGTACAGCTCGCTTCCGGCACTGAGGCACGAACCGCCCTCAACCTCATGGACCATCCCGAAAACTTCGGCAAGAAGATTTCGGTCGAAGGTACGCTTGAAAAATACTTCGGCGTAGCCGGTTCCAAAGGCTCGACAGGCTATGAAATCGACGGCACAAGCGGCGGCGACACCCCCAATCCCCCTGTCACCCCTCCGGCCGGTGATGGCGGCACTCAGGACAAACCTTACAGCGTTACCGAAGTGCGCGGCCTTAACAATCCCGGCACTACCGCATGGGTAGAAGGCTATATCGTCGGTTATGTCCCCGCAGCCAAATACGCCGATGCCGTGTTTGAGATTGCCGATGGTACAACCGTCTCGGCATCCAACCTTCTCCTTGCCCCCGGTCCCGATGTTAAAGACGGTGCCCAATGCATCCCCGTCCAGCTCGTCTCGGGCAGCGATGCCCGCAAGGCTCTCAACCTCAAGGACAACCCCGGCAACCTCGGCAAGAAAGTAAAGATTGAAGGGTCGCTTGAAGCCTATTTCAGCCAACCCGGCCTCAAGAACCCCACAAACTTCGTAATCGAATAATCCCCCTGAATCCGTAATAAAAGCGCGTTTCCATCCCCGTGGAGACGCGCTTTTCTTTTGATTGTAGGGAGGGGGTTGCAAAACTGGGTTTTGCCCCGAGTAATATTTAATCCGTAAGGATTATTCTTTGAATAGCCGTAGGCTGCGAAACCGCAACCCACGGAAACATGTCATCGAATAGATAA